>NZ_JBOFMC010000417.1:0-1770 GCF_051658185.1 Shewanella sp.
CTGGGTTTGCTCATGGCTTTTATGTGCTTAGCGAATATGCCGATGTGATTTACCGCTGCACCGATTATTACACTCCCGAGGATGAATATGTACTGAGTTGGGACAGTGCGCAGTTTGGGATTGAATGGCCGTTAATCGCACCTCCGCAGTTGTCACCGCGGGATGCGAATGCGCCCTAATGCTATTTTAGATGCCTAACGCTATTTTAGATGCTAGGTCATTTTTAGATGTTAGGGCGCGCGGTTAGCTGTGTGAGCCTTGCTTTGCAGCATTTAGAAAGCGCTTGGCTCGAGGTTTAGAGCCAAGCAGAGTCAAACAGAGCGAAGCTTGGTTTACTTATGTTAACCATCACGCCGCGACGCTCTACTGGTGTTCCTATTTTTGCACACTCGCTTTAGTGTACCAAGGCGCTCTGGCATCGGTGACATCAAACAAGTTGTATTTACGGCCCAGCATTTGCCCCCCATCACGCGTTAACGGCATCCAGGACAGGAATGCGCGACTGTGGGTTGATTTAATTGTCATTAAATCAAAGGGAACCGAAATGTAGAACCCTTTGGTAAAACTGCCTTCGCCGTATTCTTCAGCCGACAGGTTGGTTTTGGTGGCAAAGGCACCCACAATCACGCCGCTGTCAAATTGCTTAGAAAAATCAACGGTGACACCTTTATCTTCGGTGAGATACTGGCCAGCACTGACCTTTAGCAAGGTATTGGGGAACCACTGCGGTTGGTAATACACGCTCGCATGGCCCGTCATTACCCCGGTTTGTACCCGGTAGGCGCGATTCGTGAGTGGATCAAATTGATTCTCCTCATTGAAGAAACCAAAGGCGCTGTCAGGATCCCGTTGTTTAACATAGTTAAGATCGATACCAAAGGCCCATTGGCTGTTGAGCGGCCGATACATAAACTCGGTGCCGACGCCGCCGTACATCATTTCCAAATAACCACCGTAGGCTTGGTAGGAAATATTGTCACTTAGACTATCCATCCAAGTGAGTTGCAGGTTGGCCAGCCTGACAGGGTTATCGTGCACATATTGACGGATGAGGGTTCTTACCCGTTTTAAATCGGTGCCATCGGGCGGGACGTCATATAAAAACTCATCGTAATTATCAAATAAGTTCAAGTAGACAGAGCCGCCTAATTCGAGGTTATCGGTAAAGCGGTAGTTTGCCGTACCCGTTAGCCCGATATTAAACATATAGAAGCCTTCAGAACCGCCAAAGGATTGCACCATGGTCGGCGACACATCATACCCCAGTTTGTCGAGCCAATCGTGGCTCGTCTCGGTAACGAGTGTACCTTGAGGTGTGCGCGGGACGCTGACTTCACTCGTATCTGTGACGCTGGCATTGAGGTAACCAAAGCTGGCGACCTTGGCAAATTTTTCAGCATCGATACGGGTTTCGGTTATCGGCTGGCTATAGTGGGTTTCAATGAGACGATATTCGGTGATCTCGCTCAGAGAACTATGGTTGGCCAGAATGGTGGCCGCTCTATGGTGCGCCTCATTTCTATCACGAAACTTAGTCTGCTCAGCGATCACGGTAATGCTGTCAGAATCAAGGTAAATTTTTGCATTGGCGTAACCCGCAACCGTTTGCAATTGTTGGGCGACGTTATCCCAGTTAATCGGTGCTGCGCCGCTGGTCACTTGAGTCGTTGTCATCACTACGCTATTGGCGTTTGCGGATTTAGATTCTGGTGTTGTGGCCGTTGCTGCGGCCGTCGGTGCTGCAGGGGTTAATTGGGTTTGGTTTGATTG
>NZ_JBOFMC010000418.1:0-4674 GCF_051658185.1 Shewanella sp.
CAAGAGTCACTCCCCTCTTTGACTTTACCCCAAGCATTTATTCGTTTTTTAAGTAAAGCCCCCAACCTCGCTGACGGCTTATCCCCCCATGTGCATTACACCAGCCACGCCAAGCGCTCAGGTTAATTGAGCGCCAATAAGGATGTTAAACCGTCTAGTCAATGCCCTGTGCTAGGCTCAACTTTGGGGAATAGATGGTGGTCTTAGACTCTGACGAGGACGCGAAGCCCCACGAGAAAACAGCATTAAAAAATCCGAATAGGTGACCCTATTCGGATTTAAACTTATGCCAGCAAGGCTACAGCAAGAGTTGGCACCACACTAAGTCCAAGTGGAGACTCAGCTCAAGTGAAGACTCGGCCCAAGTAAACACTCACGCTCGGCGCACTTATTCCGAGCGAACCTTAATCCCGAGTTAACTTATCACAAGCGAACGATGACTTAAGCTAACAATAACTAAGCTGACGATGACGTAGGCTAACTGTTACAGAACTCCGCTCCACAAAGCCCAAATGCAATCAATTAACGTGCAATCAATTAACGTGCAATCAAGTAACGTGCCGCCATGGAAAATGCAACGGCCTGAACACGGTCAATTGCGGTTAGCTGAGTCAGTAGCACTGAATTGACCGTTGCCAACACCCACTTATTTTAACTTAGGCGCCTTGGTAGACCCTTGGCCAATTTTGACCTTCACCCGACGGCCCTGCATACTTTTTTCAGCAATGACCTGTGCGCCCACATTGTCGGTTCTTTGCTGCTTTTTCGCAAAGCTGCGGCGAGTTTGTAGCTGCTTTAACAGCAACTCACGGCTGCCAACTTCATAACCCGGAACCGACACTCGACGAATTTTCTGACCAATGAGTTTTTCAATATCCGCAAGAGTGCGCTCTTCTTCACGGCTGACAAAGGAAATGGCGACACCGGATTTGCCTGCGCGCCCAGTACGGCCAATACGGTGGACATAGTCTTCGGCAAGGAAAGGTAAATCGTAATTCACCACATATTCAAGGCTGGGGATATCTAAGCCGCGGGCGGCAACTTCTGTCGCGACCAATACCCGCACTTTGCCAGCCACAAACTCACGCAGCGCGCGGCGACGGCTACCTTGGCCCTTTTCACCGTGCACAACTTCCGATGGAATACCATCTAAATTCAATTCTTTAACTAAAGTATCAGCCGCGTCGCGGGTCGCAGTGAAGACCAATACCTGTTGCCAATTTTTCTTACCGATAAGCTCGGATAACAGCTCACGTTTACGCCGCTGCTCAACAGGATAAACCACTTGGCTGACGGTCGCGGCGGTGGTGTTTTGTTTATCGGCACTGATCACCTGTGGCTTAACCATCATCTCATTGGCAAGTTTTTTCACCGCGCTGGAAAAGGTTGCTGAAAACAACAGGTTTTGACGCTGCTTATTCACGGCCTGCAAAATCTTTTGAATATCGGCGCTAAAGCCCATATCCAGCATGCGATCGGCCTCATCGAGCACTAAAAAATCGACGTTTGAAAGGCTTAAATTACAAGCTGTTAAGTGTTCAAGTAACCGCCCGGGAGTGGCAACAATCACATCGGCACCACGTTTAAGTTTTTGCGCTTGCGTCTCAACTTTTACCCCACCGTAAATAGTTAATACAGTGAAATTAAGATACTTACTGTAGGCCACGATATTATCAGCCACCTGTGCTGCCAACTCACGCGTGGGGGTCAAAATCAATACGCGGGCATTGGATTTTAAGGTGTCAGTTGGCTTTTCTAGCATCTTTTGCAAGATAGGCAGAGCAAAGGCTGCGGTTTTGCCGGTGCCTGTTTGCGCGCTAGCGAGCACATCTTGGCCACGGCGAATGGCGGGGATCGCTTGCTGCTGAATAGGCGTCATGTGTTGATAACCGCAATCTGAGATAGCGCGCAAAATCTCGGGGGAAAAACTAAAAGATTCAAATCTCATTTTGGATTCCTGTTATTCACTTATTCAAACATGCAAGGGCCGAGTGGACCACATTACCGCTAAGGTTATTGGCCGAAGGCCTATTACCATCAAGGTATGCAGTGACACTTGGTTGGCTCATTCTGCCACACCGATTTATCAGAAAAATGGCGGGCGCGGAGTATAGCAAAATTTTTGCTTAAAACCTGAACTTTTTACATGGCAGCGATTTAGCTAGGCCACTTTGTCCGTCGCCTAGCGAAGAGGCCTAACGACAGCTCACCGACCTCTCCGATTCCAAGCTTGTCGATAGGACCTTTAACGTCGAAACAAATTTCAACGCGGTCTTTCAAATAATGAGAGGGGCCGAGCACTCGTCGTCAAGTGTTTGCTCACAGCAGCTGTAGGACGCGAATACATCATGGGAATAAAAATTAGTGCAGTAAACACGCGCGAAATAAGCATGAGCGCAGTAACTCATCGCTATACAGCATTCGGTGTTAGTACATTACTGCAGCTAACACCAAACGCCTTTAGGCAAACAGGGTTAATCAAAAATCACATTCGCTAACAGCAAGGTTAAAATATAGCCAAGGGCATAACATAAAAATAATGCCGGCACATATTTAAGGTAACTCACAAAGGTGAGTTCCTTAACCTTACTCATCGCCACAATACCGGCTGCAGAGCCAATCACTAATAAAGAACCGCCTACCCCAACGCTATAGGTCAAGCCTAGCCACTCAGGAGTATTAAGTACGGGCTCAGCTTTTAATAGGGCAGCGGTTAAGGGGACGTTATCAATTAACGCCGACCCCAGACCTGCAACAAAGTTAGAAATATTCGGATCAAAATGGGCATAGGCAGTTGCCAATAAATCGAGAGTGCCAATTTCTTTCAGCATGCCCACCAATAGCAAGATGCCTAAAAAGAACAGTAAGGTGTCATACTCTACCTGGCGAATATACTCGAGGATTTTAATTTCTTCTTTATCGCTGCGGAAAATATGGCCCACTAAAAACATAATGGATAAGCCAGTTAAAAAAGTCAGTACAGGTGGAATATCAAAGAACACGTTACACAGCATCGTCATTATGATCGTACAAACAAAAATCACAGCGATGAGCAAATCCACTTTTTCATAATGATGTTTTTGGGCAGGTAACGTCACTATCCCTTGTACTTTATGGGAAAACATCATAGCCAATAAAATAACGCTAATAGATGCGGGCAAAAATAAAATGATTAGCTCAGACATTTTGACATGACCGCTCAAAAAGATCATGAGGGTAGTTACGTCCCCCGTGATCAAAGCGACGCCCCCTGAGTTCACCGCAAAAATGATTAAGATCGCCATTCTTAAGCGAATATGGCTCTCTAACTTAAAAGTATAGAGTAATCCGACCGACACTAAGGTTGCGGTGACGTTATCACAAAAAGCCGACAGCAGAAGGGAAAATAATCCCACTTGGATCATCAATAATCTTACCGAGATGGTATGTGGAAATATTTTTTGCACCATCACTTGGATCATACCCTTTGCATTAAGGTATGCCACGAAGGTCATAGTTGACATTAAAAATAACCACAGCGTAGCAATTTCAAGTAGGTTTTCATTAAATTTATGGGCAATGACTTCTTGCGCCGCCAAATCCTGAGCGGTAATAAACAGCGTAGCCCAAGCGATACAACCAAAGAATAAGGTGGTTTTTGCTTTGTTAAGGTGGGTGATTTCTTCAAAGATAATACTAAGTAACGCCAATACCGCGAGTGATATGAGAAAAGTATGCAACATAACTGCTATCCAACGAATCAATTCTTATTGTTTTAGCCAAGAAGGTAGCAATCAGTCGCCTTATCGCAACTCCTAGCCGCTTTTGCAAACGGCATGATAAGACCATAGTTACCACAAAACAACAAGCGTTAATTAAGTCACACTTTCATCTATTTTCGCAAACAGCATCACACTAAAGATAAGGTGGCAGCGCCCTGATAACTCTCGATTAACGCTGCCTAGATTTTAAGCATATTTACGCACTGGCCGCTGAATGTAGAGCACAGTAGGCTCTTTACCGCCTATCGCGGCAATGCGCAGACTTTAGGTATTACTCAGGTAAAGATATCCGACTTTCTAGAGTATTACCTTGATTTATAATGATTTCTATCCGTCTATTTTTTTTGCGATGCTCAGGCGAATCGTTTTTAAATAAGGGTTGGGTATCAGCCAATCCCTGCACCACAATCCGACTCGGGTTGATCCCCTTATTTTTGGTAAGCACACGAACGACCGCGGTGGCCCGTAAGGAAGAGAGATCCCAATTATCGGCATAGATTTCCAAAGGCAAAGTCGCATCCGTGTGTCCCGCTATCACAATGCGCCCGGGAACCGAGGCAATAATTTCACCAATCTTGTCAATTAATGGCAAAAATTTAGGCTGTATAAAGGCTGAGCCCGAGGCAAAAAAGGTATTATTATCCCCAATACGAATAATGATGCTATCGCTGACATTATCGATTTCAATCTCTTGATTCTCTATTTCATTTTTTAATCTGCTAGAGATCATTTCTTGATATTTTTTTAACGCCTCTTGATTGTCTGCCCCGGCCAAATTCTCCTTTTGCTCAATCAGGCTTGTCGCGGCAATACTAGGCTGCTCGATAAGTTTTGGCTGTGTATTTTCACTCGTCGGCGTGCTATTAGGCTCCAGTATACTAGTGCCGCCAGGGGCTAATGAGGTCACCGCGGG
>NZ_JBOFMC010000419.1:0-5324 GCF_051658185.1 Shewanella sp.
GATCCAAAACGAGCTTAGCGGCTTCGAGCTTAAACTCCGCGGAGTAGTGATTTTGTTTTTTCATTACGCGACCTGTGTGTTTATAGGGAGATGTTAACATCTCTACTCAGGTGGCCAAATTCAGTGTGCCACTACAGCCTTTACCAGCCTTGGGATAGACGGGTTCGATGACTGTCAGCATCTTTGACCATGGGAGCACCGCTTCCATGCGCGCCAAGAATATCTCTTTACGGGTTTTGTGACGTTTGCCATGGAGCTTGCCGTCCGTGAAGGCTTGTTGGTGACTCATGCTGAACCTCATCCTTGATATCAAGTGGGCCAATGATCTCACAACAACTACTTGTTCGCACTTTCCCTAGGTAAGCCCAACATTTGCCGGTCCATATATAAGTAACATCACCGCACCACACTTGATTTGGAGCATGAACGTTAAATTGCCGAGCTAACAGATTAGGGGCTGCGACATGCTCATGCCCACTTCGGCGATAGCTGTGCTTGGGGACTTGGCCACGGCTTAAGCCAAGCTCCTTCATTAATTTACGCGCTAGGGAGCGCGTAAGCTGCACTTGGTGCGGATCTGTCACCATCAAAGCAATAGAGCGAGCCCCAGCCGAACCGCCACTGTCCGCGTGTACTTGGCTAATCAGGGCGCGCTTGCGCACCCGCTCACTATTGATCGGCTTGTGCTGATGCTTTTGCCAATAGCGAAAGCTTCCAGTGCCGACTAAGCGCTTGGCACAGACGTTGTACTGAGTGCTGCACGCTTAATTTATTGATTAACGCAAAGTGTGCCGCCGAATGCGCATATTGTGCGGACATAAACAGCATCTTCGGCCAACTGCCTGCGTTTGGCGGTAGCCGAGTGATGTTATCGCGCTTAGACAGCACAACGGTCGGCAGATGCTTATTGGCCTGGATTTCCGCACGCATAGCCGGCTTAGTCCGCGCATTAACATGCGGCTTGATTTGCATGCAGAGTCCCGCGGCGTTGATTAAGTGCATGGCTAGCAGCCGCGACAGGGTAGCCACTGCGTACTATTTAACCAAGCGGACGCTACAAGTAATGGCAGGGCTGGCAACAACAGTCCACAATCTCAACGCATAAATACATGTGTAGCTTAATCCCCCGGTGATGGCTTCGCGCTGCAAGCGATTTTGGTTTGGCGCAGAGGCCTTTCACCGGCGCCGACAGGTTCGTCTGCAGCGCTGAGCCAAACAGCTTGCATGCCTCCCTCACCGCGCGCGGCAAGGTAACTGACAGCGTCATACTATCTTGCCGACTAAGATCGACCGCCATCGCCAGCCTTTTTCATCCCCAAAGAGCAGACTTGCGCAGCCACCACACGGGACAAGCGCGGGGATTAACGCGGGCAATGCCCCGCCCTAAGTACATACAAAAAACTCAACATTAAAAAAAATCAGTTAAAAATTTATATAATTCACTTGTAACGCAACCGAGTTTAGCGTAAATTTCTCCTATCGACATCGCCTAGGAGACATCGTTATGGCTCGGACACGACATATACACCAACGCATGAACCAACGTGCGATCAAAGCCCAAATGCTTGGAAATCGTAAAAATGTTTGGGGTGAATGATGGGGATAAAACCTATTTAAATCGCCAAGGCATTGATGCGGCATTAGTGAAGTTAAAACAGATCGCGGGGCAAATGCAGAAAATGAAAAGCCGCGGTGGCTTAGCACTGGTCGAATTAGGGGAGTTAGAAATCACCACTTATGCTTTAGATAGTTATAACCGCGCTTAAACTTTACCGTTATTCAAACAGGAAATAATAATGCAACAACCAATTAAAGCGTTACTCGATACCGTACGCGGAGCAGAAAATCTTGCCGTATTTGCCGAACAATTTGCCGCGTGCTGCGCCTATTTAAAATTGGTACAAAAAAATTCAGTCACGGCCGACGTCCCTGCACTAAGCGGCGGTCGTGCTCAATTACTTAACCACCTGAAGGGCTTTGAGGTACTTAATCTCAACGTGCAAAATTGGCAGTTAGCCGACGAGCGGTTGCAGTTAATGCTCACGTCCTTGACGCAATTACTTCAGGCCAATGTGATTAATTATGCGGATTTATCCGTAGCGATTCACGAGTTGCTTGACGATAGCGGTAAAATGGCCGATGCCTTAAGCATTCCAACGGAGCTGACCCAATTAGCCGTGCGTTTATTAGGTGACCACATCAGCGCGGTTTATTGCCCGTTTATTGCCGGTTATCAATTTGCGCAGCAATTACCGCCAGAAAGTATTGCGCAAGGTGAAACCTTAGTCCCGAGCGATGTGTTTTATGCACAGGTGAGCAACTTTCTGCTAGAGCGCAGGTTTGACGTGGTGTGTTCCGATCCAATTTATGCGCCGACCTTGATTGTCGAAGGTGGTCTTAAAGCCTTCGATAGTGCGGTAGCGCTGCCACCGTTTGCGCGCAAATACCACAGTCAAACAGCGCCGGATTTATGGGGCCGTTTCCCAGAAAAAGCCTTAACCGCCGATGTGTATCAGTTGCGGCATTTATTAGCGCATAGCCGCGAGTGCGTCGTCGCGTTTGTAACGAGCAATTTTTTATATCGCTCAGCGGCAGGGGAAAAGTTATTTAAGCAGGATGTATTAAATAAGAATTGGCTTAAAGCCGTAATTGCATTGCCGAGCAATTTACTCGCCCATACCGCAATAGAGATCAACATTTTGGTCTTTGAAAAGCACAAAACCAAGACTGAAGTGCTATTTATCGATGCCAGTGGCGCTGAATTTACCGATAAATCAACGCGCATGCGCAATAAATTAGCCAATGGCGCGGGCATTGTCGCGATGGTTAATGCCTTTGCTAATAGCGAATATAGCCAAGTGTGCGGGCTAAAGGAAATTGCGGCGATGGAATATAATTTATCGCCAAGTCGCTATGTGCTTAATCAACAGGTGCAGGAATTAAAGCAATTTTTAGCGCAAAACCCGACCTGTAAACTGGCCGAAATAGCCGATATTGTGCGTCCACAAGCATTAAAGCATGAGCCCGGTGCGACGCAGGAATATATTGAATACAACCTCACTAGCTTAAATGCGATTGGGCAGTTAGACGGTGCAGGAAAAGCGATTACGCTAGACAGCAATGACGTAGCCAAAGCGGAAAAGCAAACCATTCGTGCCGGGGATGTGTTGGTGTCATGTCGTGGCGCCGTCGGTAAAATTGCCCTCGTCGATGAGCAGATTGCGCCTAACGCGCTGGCCAGCCAAGCATTTGCCATTGTGCGCCTAAAGCCACAGGTGACGCAGATATCCAGTGGCGCCTTGTATCAGTATTTAATTTCCGCCTTTGGCCAGCGGCAATTGGCTGGGCTCGTTACCGGCACCACGGCAGCGATGTTAGCGGCCAAAGATCTAAATAACTTAGATATACCGCTGTTTTCAGCCGCGAAATTGGCCGAATTTACCGCGCTGCGCGCCCAAGTAGTGCAAGCCCAGCAGCGCATAACCGCGCTACAAGAGGAGATTGCGCAGCTCAATACGCGCTGGCTCGCCTAACACTGAACTCACCCGCAGCGCGCATAACGCGCGTTGCGGCTAGCGCCGCCAGCCCGCGCTATCTCGCACCGCCCCTCCCAGCGCGGCATGTGCCCAAGGGCGCGGTTTTATTAACCGTCGGCCGCCCGCTGGCCGTATAATTAGCCCTCACGCTCCCCCTGCCCGCTGGGGTGGGGGGCATCGCACTCACCCGCCCAACCTTTTGCCGGAACACGATAAATGCGTAAAGCCACCGTGGCGCACGCGCTACCCAGCCCAAGCCCACTTCACCCGCACACGCCAATTGCGTACGCGGGGGGCCCACTGGTCCAGCACCTCGAGCCCTTGCCGACCTCAGCCTATATCGCCTATCTCTCGACCCTATCGGCGGGCAGTTTACCGATCGTGCGTTCAACCTTGGAGCGCATTAGCCAACTGGTGTTTGGTCTGCCGGCAGCGACGGCACCTTGGCAGTTGCTAACCGCAACACAATTTAACCTGATGTTGCGCCATTACGCGCAAGCCGGCCTCGCGCCGAAAACCCTGCATCGTTATGCCTGCTTTGTGCGCTCGGTATTAAAACGCGCGTTTTTGTTGCGCATGATCCCGAGCGCCCAGCTGGCCGAGTATGAAACCATTTTGCATGCCGGCGCGGTGGTCAAAGGCAGTCAAGGCCGCGGCCAAATTGCCCCGCATCGCAGCCTGAACGATGCCGAAATCGGCCAGTTGTTGCGTGTTAGCGCCGCCGATAGCCGCCCGAGCGGGCGCCGTGATCTGGCCATCTTAGCTTTAATGCGGGGGTGCGGGCTGCGGCGGGCGGAAGTGGCCCAGTTACACTATGAACACATCCGTTGGAGTGCTGGAGATGGCGGCGAGGTGCTGGTACTGCACGGTAAAGGCCGCAAAGCGCGCACCTTACCGCTACCGCGTGGGCTAAGGGAGATCTTACTGCGCTGGTGCACACTGCGCGGCGATGAATTAGGCGTATTATTTTGCGCCATCAACCGCGGGCAGAATCTGATGCGCTATAGCGCCTTGGATGTCAGCAAGCAGCGTGCAAAACCGCAGCAACAAGGACAATACCGGCCATTAGATTGCGGCAGCATCAATCGCTTGATGACTAAACGCATTGCGCAGGCGGCGATCGAACAGGCCACCCCGCACGACTTACGTTACACCTTTGCGCAAAAAACCTTATTGCGCAGTGACTTGCCCACCGTAGCCGATCTGCTCGGGCATGCCAATATCGCCACAACCTCGATTTATACCACCACGAGCCAAGATAAAATGCGCCGTGTGGTGGCGAGCGAGGATGTGTTTGACCGCCTTTGACCGCCTTGGCCTAAAGGCCGAGGAGGATGTCAAGGGGGGCGCCAGTGGAGCGAAAATAGTTCGCTTGGCGCTTGACATTCCATCGGCAAGCGCACTTTGCGCAAACCACTGCTCGGCACATTGTTTGACGTACTCCCCGCCCTGAAGGACGGGTTTTACGCGCATTCAGATAAACTCGCCCGACATCAGTGCCAGTGCGCCTTGGGTGGCCAGCGTACGCGTTACATCCGCGGCGGTAGCGGGCTAAGCGATAGCTCGGTGCCGGCCCGCGTTCAACCGACATTCCGCACCTGATTTAGGAATAAATTTGTCAGTAGCGTTCACCCAATACCGCCAAAATGATCTGCTGGTCTCCGGTTAGCTCCGTTATCTGTGGCGGGGCTTCTCCCTGTCGATACTCATGAATGCCACCAAAGCGCAAAAAAATCCAACGCGCCGTTGGCCGCTGCGTTGGCTTCTTTTTCATATCGGCCACACTGC
>NZ_JBOFMC010000420.1:0-2863 GCF_051658185.1 Shewanella sp.
ATGTAAATCACAAAACGTAAGTGACACTATCGCGAGTCCATGCTCAAAGGCCGCCATTTCCCCATCAAGGTGCTGATTCAACCCTCGGCGTTCACCTCATTCCTATTAAGACTAACCAGCGTTTTTTGCTTAGTCCTTTCACTGTGCTTCAGCGCTTCGGGCAACTGGCTAAACTCAAAAATGACAGGTGCTGAGCCCACCAGCGAGCCCATTGCAACTTGTTCAAGCAGCATTTCGCCCTGATGCATCAACGCTTCCCAATCGCGACTATCACCAAAATCATGCAATGCCCCGAGGGCGATTTCATGATAAGAAATGGTGCGGGTAAAAGGCGGATCAATCGGCTTGGGGATACGATCTTGGATACAAATAATATGTCCATTTGCTTTCAACAACGGTACTAATGCCGCCGCATGTTGGCCACTGACGGCATCAAATATTGCAAAATAGTTCATCGTGATTTGCGATAACTGACGGTAAACATGGCGGATATTAAGCGTCGCGGCCTTATCTTCCTTAAGGCTTGTAGACAGCACATCGACGGTAAACCCGGCCTTTATTAAGAGTTGTGCTAAGAGGTGATTAACCGCGCCAAAACCGGTAAGCAGCACTGTCAGGCAAGGCCTATGAGGAATTTTTTCAAAGGCTTGCCATGCCGTAAGCATAGGACAAGGCAGCGCCGCGGCCTTCTCAAAGGAGAGTCGTTCAGGCAGGGTCATTAACCGTGACACCTTGACTGGCGTGCACTCAGCAAAACTGCCCTGACGTTTAAGCGCGCCGTGGTAGGCAACGCGTCGGCCAAGCCATTGTGGGTCAACCTCGGAGCCTAAGGCAATAATCACCCCTGCGCCATCGACCCCAGGCACATGATTTTGCTGCCAATGCAGAGGATTGGCTTGAATAAACTTCCAGTCAACGGGATTAATACCGATGACTCGGTTTTGCACTAACACCTCATCAGGAGCTAATGTTGGCCTCGCCGCTGATGTTAGGCTCACGCTACGAGACTGGGGGTGATAACCCCAAATGGGATATGGTTGCATTGTGATTCCTTGTCTCACTACCTCGATTTCATGCTTTACCTCAATAAGGAAATAGGCTGAGCAACTCGGGGATGTTGAGTGTTGAGTGTTGAGTGTTGAGTGTTGAACGAGACACGGGAAACATTGTATTTATTGCGTGCCCCCTAAAGCTTAGGGCGTGTTCACCTAAGTTTATTGCGTGTCACCGAATGAGTATGCGACGCGGCTAAATAGCGTTCACACGACAATCCTGCTTAGGTGAGCAACGTGTTTCTTCCATCGTCCTAACGCTTTGTTTGCCGTGAACATAAGTACTCAAATATAAGTGCTCGAATATAGGTACTCTATATGTGAGCAAACAGCATTTGAAATAATGAATTTTTATAAAATTGATAAATCAATATTATAAAATCGCTTTGACTCACACCTGAGCAAGGCTAGCCGAGCGCTTAATCAAACGCTAAGCACTGATACACAGCCTTAAGGCAGGGCCGACAAGCTTGGTCCGTTCGTTGACATCCTCCACCCCCTAAAGGAGGTGGATTCCTACTGCTAGACGGCCATGCCCGACCGCAAGAATGTTCTTGGCTGCATTGATATCTCTATCATCATGCGTAGCACCACAACTGCTACAAGTCCATTCTCTTATTCGCAAACCTGCTCTACCTTTCGGACTGCTGGCGGGGATGTCCCCGCAGCTCGAACAGGTTTGGGTTGTGTAACTTTCGTTTACTTCTTCAAAAACAACGCCTGCGTGAGCGCATTTATATTCCAGCATTGTTTTGAGCATTCCCCAACCAGCATCTAACACAGACTTAGCCAGCTTAGTTTTAGTCATCGCGAGGGAATTGACGTTACCAACGAAAATCGCCGCATTGTTGTTAACTAACTGGCGACTGTATTTGTGCAAATCATCTTTTCTACGATTTCGGATTTTGGCGTGTATCGCCTTAACTCGGTGCTTATTATTAGCCCGTTGTGCAATACCTAATTGCTGTTCGAGTTTGCGATATTGACGACCTATAACCTTATCACCGTTGCTATCAGTAGCCGCCTCTTTACAACCAAGGTCAATACCAACGCTGGCTTTACCTGAGCTTGGTTGTGTATCGACTTCAACCACGACATTAAAGTACCAGCGGCCTTGCGCATCCTCGTTAAATGAGGCCGTTCTGAACTGATATTGACTCAGGCCGTAACTATCCCACACGCTGTAATAGTGACCATTGAAAAACACTTGGCCGTATTTCCATTTGGCCGCGCCAGTGTTAATCGGTATCCAGCCGAGTGAGCGTTTAGCGCCACCAGATTTACGCCAGTTAAGCCTCGACTTTTTGAACTGAACTCGGCGTGTAACGTATTCTTTGGCAATACATTGGAGCGTCTGACTGTGAAGCCCTAACTCCTTGTTTGCGCCTTTGGTGTAAGGATGAATATCAAATGCAGACAAAAACCGCCCACGCTCTTTGATAGCGCGTGAGCTTAATTCGTTGATATAGTTCCAGACAAAGTTAACGGCTTTAGCTTGTTGGCCTAATGCTGCCGCATGTTTGTCTTTCACTCTTAATTTCAATGTTTTTGTGCATTTCATTTGAACAGCGTACGCTTGGAATATTCAGAAAACAATATCAATTATTAACAGCACAAATAGCCTAGCGCTTACATCCCCACCCTAGAAGGGTGGGGTTTTACGCTTAATAAGAAAAAAAGCAGCCAACGGAGTGACTGCTTCTATGATGCTTCTTTTTATACGATTAACAGCACACGTTAGCCAAGTTTAGCTTTATTTTCAGCAGCCTCACAAGCTGCCGCGGTAAAAATCACGTCGGTTGAGCTGTTCA
>NZ_JBOFMC010000421.1:0-5052 GCF_051658185.1 Shewanella sp.
AATGCCTGCACTTTGTTTAAATTCCATTACCTTGGTTTTAATTGAATTGCCAAATGCTGGCAAGTTACAACCAAAAGGAACACCAAGGTTGCCCACTACACGCATACTAAAACTTACTTTCAGTGTGTCATGCTGCAAAGGCAAGTTAGCATCATCGCTGTTTGATGATACAGGGTTCGGCTTGATTTTATCCTCATCTTTTGTGCCATGTGCACTTTGAGTCGAACGGTTCTGTCTTTTCGTGATCTGAATATCCTTCCATTTTTCCGCAGAAGTAATATTGCTCCATTCGCCTGAAAACATTAAGGCATCAGATGTTTCAAGCTTGCGCTCGAAAGATAACATGCTCGGTAAATTAATACTCATTGGCATTTCCTTTTTTGCTCAGTAAATTAACCATCATTGTTTCCCCTCTTTTAATTAATAATGACTATTGCTATCTTCAATAGTGAAATCTTCTAGTGGTACTAGGTTTACGATTGCAGCACTTTGCTGGCACAAATACCAAATTTTTTCATAAGGCGCATAACGCCAAACACTCGCTTGCCAGTCTTCTTTGCTTTTTAAACGATGCACACTTTGCCATTCACCCACAGAATGTACCGACTCGACAAAACACAGGTCTGTTGCCGCATCTCTGGCTCCATCAATTTCACCTGCTGGATAAACCTCAGTAATGGCTTTATAACCGGTCATAATGGGAACCAGATAACCAGCTTGTGGTTTTTTATCGTATTCCCAGTTAGCCGATGTTTTTTCGTTTGGCGTTAGGTAATTTTGCCATTGCATGAAAATTTTTGAGTCAATGCTTTCTTGCTGCTCAGAAAAATAAATAATCAATTCGTTAGGTATAGCGTCTTGTTGATAAGGCTTGCTTTTATGCTCAAGCCAGATATCACATAACCGTGAGAATGAAGTATTTTTTTCTTGGCTCGTAAAGTGCTTATCTAACAACTCACAGGTTGGCCTCGCCACCTGCTTCAAGACAATAAAATCAAACCAAGCATCTAATAATTCAGCCTTGGGATTGCATGTTTTAAGATCTGAAAAGTGCTGCTCTAAATAGTCAGATCTATCTTGCAAAACAGAACCGGGCAATAGCTTTCTTCTTACGCGCTTAAGTTGCTCGTCATTAGTCAAATCAAGTATTTTTACGTCTGCCACAGACAAGATTGTTCCGCCGGCTAATCGCTGTATATGACAGATGTTCTTAATAAACTCTTCTAGCATATCTTGTAATTCACCGAGGTAACCTTTTACCGGAATTAATAAAGAGACGGTCATGTTCATTTTGGCCTCTTCATTAATTGCTGGATCTTTTAATATCCCACCATCAAATTTCAAAGGTAAATATTGAGCAGTTTTATACTGTGAAAATCTTGTTGTAGAACCATCTTTATAAGTATGAACGTGTTGTTCATGAGCTACAACCATACAACCATCTAAAGCCAAGCTATTTAATGTTTCATTAGATTTAAGCTTTCGATCTAGGTTATGACTAAAGCCTAAAAAATGCGTGATCGCTGGAAACCCCCAAGTAAATCCAGAGGCTGCATTAGCGTTTTGCACCTTAATCCTTTCGATTAATAGGTATTTGCTCATATCACCCCCTTCTGCTGATTTAAACTTTTAGCAGGAAATTCTTCTCTAAAATTAGCGTTAAAAAGCTTCTTCCATAACTTGGTGTGTGCTTCTTGTGGTGTGAATTTTTCACCTGCTTTAACTAGGCGGTTATTTAACCAGTCAGCAAAATCTTGCACGATAACACCTTGCCAATTCAGACTGTTTTTTGACGCTAAAAAAGCGTCATCTTGACGATGGCAATCTAATAAAATCTGATGTTCAGGCTTCAATTTAATACCATCGACAAGAGACCAACCCGCAGGTAAGGCTTGTATTGATTTGACATAAACCAATACCTCATCGACCAGATTTTCAATCCACTCTTCAACCCAGCGCATGCGCTTTGGGTCTTTAATGCTTAACTGCAAACTGTCAAAGCGAATTAAAAAATCAGATAAATATTGAACATTTTCTTTTACAGCATAATTTCTTGATAATTCGTAGAAAAAGCTTCCTGTATAAATTGGAGGTTTGATTTGTGAATGCCAAACGGGGGGTTGACATGAAAACAAGCCTAAGCGTCCGCCTCGCTTATTGTTTAGCTGCGAGGCATTACCATGGTTACTTGCAGTAATAGAGATGCTTGCCCTATTTGGAAAGCTAAAATAAATTTCATTTGAATATTTGTTGCTGGTTTTTATTTTAAAAATATCTTTTGAGCCTCGACGAGAAAATTCGTGTAAAGCTTGTGCTTTAGATGATGACACCACATTGCAAAGAAGGTGATATTTAAATCTAGACTCATCTTTGCTTATCGGAAAGTACGTCTGTTTTAATAAAAAATGTGCCGCAGGCTTTCCTGTTATGCTAGCCGCTGAAAAGCCTTGATTCCAAGCCAACATTTGCTCATGTTTTTCAGTAAAGTTTCTTAATAAAACAGTGTCTAAATGCACAAATTCGCTGACGAGCTTTTTATTGTTAAATTCCAGTTCTAGGAATTGATATACAGGAGAATATTGCATTCCTTTTACTGCACCATCAATAATCACGTTAGCCAAGCTAGACGTCGATAGGTGACTATTTTTTGTCGTTTTCGAAACGTCAAAAAAAGATGGGCTGTCAATAATGGAATGGGTTAATTTTGTCACATGAGTAGCAAAAGTGACGTTTTTAGCGTTTTCTGCTGCCCAAGTTATCCATTTTTCAGGTGCGTACTTACTTGCGAATTCTTGTTGCTTTGTATTTATATCAGCAGCTAAATCTAAAAAGTTAATTGACTGTGGTTTTTCATTAATTCCTTGCAGCAAAGCAATTTGCTCTAAAATAAATGCAGTTTCTTTTTCGCCATCTATTTTTTTTGTTTTTTCTAGCGTCAAAAATAAAGGCTATGTCCTGCTTAACAAGCAAACCTTCTTTTTCATAGGCGCTGCCCATGTTTTTAAATATATCTTTTAAATACTTGGCAAAATCAGTCTCTATCTTATCAGCAAAAAAAGCATTAATAACGCGCTCCCAGCCTAATGCGCACTCACTCATTGGATCTTTTGTTTGTTCTTCAATCATAATATCACCTCTTGATAAACCCCTAAATTTGCAGACCATTTATATTCATTTATGTCATTTTTTTTGTAGCTAACGAGCCTTATCTCACCAAAACGCTGGGAAACTTCTTCAGTACTGATATTAAAATCACTGGCTAGTTCTGCATAGATAGTTAACGGGTTTAGATCAAACCAAAAGCTGATATCCGCTGTTGGAAAAGTTGCCGACTCATCTTTAATCGAGATGCCAGATCCTGATAGCGCCCCCATTTTAGGTGGGTAAGCCGCCTCATTCTTCCATGCCCACATCAGCTCATCATCCTTGTTAAGCAAATATACGGCTTCGTCTTTGGCGGATTTTCTAAATACCTGTAAGTTTTGTACGACCCCACACCAGTGCACCTGCTCTTTCCACCAAATTTTAGCTGAATCTGGATTTTTAAATAATTTTGTTAATAAAGCTTGGTGCTCTAGCGCAACCAAATTTTCTAGCGCTGGCTGCTTGCTCTTAATCACCCGCTCTACCGCATTAATGAGTTGATATTGTGACTCATGCAGTACTTCTCTTAATGTATGTTTATTTAACTTAAGTTTTAAGCTTTCCACCTCGAAACCAGGCTGACTAAAGCAGCGCTCACTGTCTTTCAGTTGCTTGATGTTTTGGTTAATTAGTAGAATATTATTTTGTTCTGGAACTTTATCTCTATGTCTTAACACTCGCCCAGCTATCTGGATAATTGAACGCATAGAACTAGGCTCAATGATTGCCCAATCATAATCGTGGTCACGCCCAACCTCTGCTACGGGGGAGGCTAATACAATAAACAGCTGATTTTTCGCCGCATTTTTTTTAATTAAAATTTGTACACTTTGCGGCGGCCATTTTTCTTTTCGATTAAGTATATGATCTAGCTTACTTTCCAAATAGGAGCGCACCGCCAATGGATAACGGCTGTGATACACGCATAAATGTATGTGCGTATCATCAGGTACCGGTAAGTTTAATAATGCTTTAGCAACAGCAACCATAGGATTGATATTAGCCATACGCACTAAGCCAATCGACACTTGTTTGTCATCTAAGTTTACATGATTATTTTTATGCAAGGTAAAAGAGCCCTGCATAATGGTATTAGCAAAATTGACATAGAGGTTATCAGTTACCGCTAAGTTATCAAGAATGTCAGCTTTGTGTTTTTCTACACCTGAACTTAAATACTGCACTCGTTTTTGAACGTATTTTTCATGCTGCTCTTTAAAGCTAATAAAATCTTGCATCTCTGCTTTATGAGCGCCGCCTTTTGTGCGCTCATCAAACCAAGCACAGTTAATCGTTTTGTTCCAATCAGCAACATTCACCTTGGCATATTCAGCCCAGCCGGCTTGGTATGCTTGAAAAGCAGCAAAGGCTAAATCTGGCGGCATAGTAGCCGTAGAAAGTAGAACGCGACTGCCTAACATACCAGCCCAATAAACCAAACGACACAGGGCGGGCAAGTCTTCTAAACCAAAATCATCCGGTTCATCAATGACGAGATCAGCGGTAAGCAACCTTAACATTGGGCCGATCTGCTTACCGCCTTTAGTACCATCGGTTGCAGGGATTAAATGATCAATCGTGCAAACCAATGCGGGTGCTTGCACCAGCTTTTCAATGCGTTGGTTCGCGCCTGTCCACGGATATAAACTGTGTTTTACACCGGATAAATCATAATCTACATATAATTCTGGATCTAAAACATCTTCAACCGACTCACTGCCTGTGCCGAAGTTTTCTGTCGGTGATTTTTTATTTTGCTCGTTTTCAAATAATGCTTGGATTCAACTAGTAAGTGCGACACTGTTTAAACAAAAACGGTAAGTTGCTGTATCATCGTAATTTACCTACCACAGTGAATCACAGATGAAATACAAACAACTTACCGAAGTGCAAAGATACCAGATCTAC
>NZ_JBOFMC010000422.1:0-2421 GCF_051658185.1 Shewanella sp.
GCCAGCTTTGCCAAAGACATCTCTGGCGAAGAGGCGTTTGGGTCCTTCATCAAAGCTTAATTCGATGCGGCTATCAGTATTGACCCCCACGGTCTGATCCGCGGGGAATTGTTTAAGTAAAGCGGGCGCCTGCTGATCAATAGCTTGTTGGCCCAACGTCAGAAAAGCACCCTGGAATTGTTGTTCACTGGCCGGTAAATCTTTGGACACGGCGGCTTTCCCTGGCCAGTGTGTATCACCATTATCAAGCAGAAGTTGTATCTGGGAACCAGCGATCATGGTTTGCTCTGACAGGGGTTGCACCAAAGTCTCGATGCTACCCTTGCTAACTGCGCGTAGTTGTTCCAAATCGTTATCCAAAAGTACTGGCTGATCGTCGCCACCTTGCCAGCGGTACAATGCAAAATTATCCGGAATATCATGCACTGAGGCCGTCGCCGGTCCACTGACAATCAGGTAATGATCCTGCCAACGACTAATATCACGGATACCACGACCCGCCAAGTTCAATTCCATCGGTTCACCAAATACGGCACTGGCAGCACTGCCATCGATTAGCTTTAAGTAATTGGTGACGGGTACGATAAGAGCTTTATTACGTAACCGCTGATCCAATTGTGGGGCCCGAAAACCAAGCAGTAGGGTATTACCATCGTGACTGATGGTCGCCCCTTCGATAGAAAAACCATGGACGTTTTCTGGCGCAATACCGCCTCCGGCTGAGCGACTGAAACCTAAATAGCCTGCTCCCTTACCATGGCCATTATCGTTATCCCACTGGATCAGATCGTTTTCCAGTTGCGAATATTTACTAATATATTTAAATTCTGTTTCCGCCCCACTGCCTGTAACACTCACCGCTATAATATGGCCACGATCAGCTACCGCTTCACCACCATCTTTCTTATTGCTGTGAGAGCCTACTACCAGTAATTTTCCTGGCGCATACCAACTTAACGCTTCAATATCGAGCTCTTTAGACAACCCGGACACTTCACGGAAATCCCATTCTTTCACTATGCTAAGCGGGGCGTCTGAGGTTAAGGTCATCGATTGGCGAGGGTACACTCGTAATACGTTCACTTCGTCATCAGCCACAATCATAAATTGCTTGTCTAACGCTACCGCCCCGGACGCATCAGAGCTGCCAAATTCGGATGCTGCCGGTAGATAAGTTAACAAAGTAACGGGAATGGGTTTTTCGACCTCAGGGGGAACTGTTGGACTGTCATTATCTGAGTTACACCCCATTAGGGATGATACAATTAAGGCACAGATTGATACTTTGTATTTCAGCGATGTCTGTTTCACGAGTAACCTATCTCTTTATAAATTAAAATAAATGTATTTGAGATAGTCTACTGATGAAACATAAAACAATTATGACAAAACCAAAAATGTAGATAAAAGAACTGATTAACTCTGTACTTTGCCCCAATTAAAACACAAATGTTTGCCCTATCATCTATGTCTTAAGTAGCATTGGCAATGCTCACATCGTCTTCTAACCACTTTTAAGCGATAACCACTCTAGCCCCTGCTCAGCAAAGAGAAATAGTCTATCGCAATAACCTTGAGCTATGACACTGCGGATTATTTCAGGGTCGATATTCAGATAATCATGAACCAGTGCATTACGAAGTCCTATCACTTTACGCCAGCCACTCAATTCATCAGCGGGTTGTGCACCTCGTTGACACAAGATCTCAAATGCTTGGTAGGCATCCTGCGGACTATGCCCAGCAAGAGCCTTTGCCCAATGTTTTGCAATACCAATACAGGCTTCAATAGATACCTGTAATGTCCGCTCTGCGGCACGATATTCAAGATTAGATAAGGCACGCTGACTGAGTAATTGTCGCAATTCTTCAAGCTCAACTTGATAGCGGCTAAGGCTTAGACGTATTGAGGAGATATAGGTATTATCCGACATAATACAACAGTTCCCTTATTGGCTTTTGGCTGAGTAATCGAGTTCCATTTGCGACATAATGCGAGACTCTTCTTGCATTCTTCGACCTTCATCTCGACTAAAGATAAGTTTGTTGGCATTAATGATACTAAAAGCCAGAGGGATAGGAGCAAGATTTATATCGACGACTGACAGCTTTCCTTCGGCTAACCCCAGTGCCCTTTGCCAATCCAGAGCGAGCAGCTCAGCTCTAATACGAGTATCAAGCACGTTGTCTGCCTTCACTGGATCAAATGCGACGGCTAAATCCCAATCGCTATGCTTGCTAGCATTTCCTTTCGCCTGTGAACCATACAGCCATAATACCGCCACCTCTGGATGGCTTACTGCTAAGGCTCTTAGTTGTTGTAAGTTATGGCTTTGTTCGATCGTCATTGGCTTGGCTTTCAGATAGTCATATCTTTTAAGTGTACCAAGCCTTAGTCGGACTTAATAGGTTGGATTACATG
>NZ_JBOFMC010000423.1:0-5221 GCF_051658185.1 Shewanella sp.
GTCTTAGTGTCTTAGTGATGAGCAAAATGGCCGTGGTTGCTGTGCTGATTTGCGAATGATAAGGAAATGGATCGTTATGAAGCGCCAACATGCAGTTATTTATCCCACACTCTTATTGCTGTTGTCTTGGTTAGTGCCGTTGAATGTCAATGCTGACAGCTATGGCGATCTCGGTGGTCGGCGCATTGTCGCTGTCAAAGTGATATTTGATGGCGAGCAGCAAGACAATGAGACATATCGCAGTGCAGTGCTCAAAGCCTTTGGGGCTTATCCTGGGGCGATTTTTGAACCAACCAGCAGTAATATCATGTTAAATAAGGTAAAACGCCTTAGATTTGTTAACGATGCCGAGTATCTCCCACAGTTAAGCCGCGACGGACAAGTGACGCTATTGTTGAATGTCGAGTTAACTGCTAAGGCAAAACCGCTGCAACAGGAGGCCATGGGGGTGCTTGCTGGAGGGGGACTGAATGACTTTCCGACCTTGTTTGCTAATGATCAGCAAGTCTTGTTGGCAAAATTGGAAAATAAAAGTCTGTTATATGCCAATGACCGGGCTTTTTTTGGACGTCCTGAGGTGTTAACTGCTGGCAATCCCTTGGCGACAGCCCCCTCTGGTCGCGATGCAGGGCCCGATCCTTGGTTTGAATCCAGCATCGAGACGGGTGTCTACGGTTTAAGTAGTTTTTCTAAATATATTAATGGGTTTGCCGGGATTAGTGCGATTGGCTCTGGCTCATGGGGGCCGGAGTTATTTACCGACCAAACCCGCGCTCATTTAGCGGTTGAAGATGCTTATCTTGGGCTGATGGCCAACAATACGACCAGTAATAGTGGAGTGCGCCAGATGAATTTGTTAGTGGGGCGCAAAGCTTTTCAAGTCGATAACGGTATGATTTTGCGCTTAGGTTCAGCCAACGGTGGCGAGCGCGCGGCGTTACAGGCTAATCCACGTTACGCGGCAGAGCAGTTACTCCTAGGGCAATTTGTATACGATAACCATAAATTGGAATTGTTTCGTTTCGATCCCGATGAATTAGAAGAGCTTGATTCTGGTACTGTGATCCATGGCGCCAATTATGAGGGCAATTTCAGCGGAGGCTGGCGCCTCGGTGCCATGTACTTAGCGGTGCCAGAATCACGATTTTCATATTATACCAACGATAGCGTATTCTCTCGTGAAGGGCTGCGAGTCGCCGATTTACGCCTCGCCTACGATGGCCAATTAGGCCAGTCGAACATCTATGCACAGGCGGAAATTGCCAAACAAACCCATGATGATTTTGATATGGATGCGCGCGCCGGTTATCTCGAAATGGGCTATCGCTTTATGGATTGGCGTTTTTCCCCCACGCTCAGCTATCGCTATTCTCAGTTTAGCGGAGACGATCCGGCTACCGCGACGTTTGAGCGTTGGGATCCGTTATTTGCTGGCGGAGGAGGAGATGAATGGGTACAAGGATTAAATCAATACAAAGTGGTACAGACCTCAAACGTCATTGCCCATCGTTTTATGGGACGATTGTTTATTTCCCCGCAACTGGAATTAACCCCCCAATTTTGGCTATTTCAGGCCGATGAATTAAATAACTTAGGCGGGGCGCAGGCGTTGTCGCAGTTTGCCTCTAAGGAATTAGGTCAAGAGCTGAACGTTACGGCCCGTTATGTTGTTAGTGCCAATTTAATTTTTGTTTTTTCAGCCGCTTATACTATTCCTGGGGAGGCGATACGAGAGGCGTTAAACGATGATTATCACCATTGGTTAAGTGCCAGTACCCTGATGATTGCGCGTTTTTAATTCACTAACTGGAGTCACAATAATGAATCAATCCATAACATGGAAAAGTGCTTGCTTACTCGGCTGCTTGGTTGGGAGCTTACTGCCATCAACCAGCATGGCAAATGATTATAAACAAGTGGATATCAAGCCGTTAGATCCCGCCTATTTTACGGCAGGGCGACATCAGGGCCGAACCTACTTTATCACCGGCGGAGCTCGTGGCATCGGCGCGGCATCGGCGATAAGGCTCGCTCGAGAGGGCGCGAATGTGATGATTTTTGATGTGTTAGAAAAAGAAGGCCAAGCCACCGTCGCTCAGATCATAAAGGAAGGTGGTAAGGCTGTATTTTTTAAGGGTGATGTGCGCAGTAATGAGGATCTGCAAAAAGCGGTCGATTTGACTCTTGAAAAATTTGGCCAAATCAATGGGGCATTGAATTCGGCAGGAGTGATGGCGGCGATGGCGCCGGATACTGAGCTTGATTATTCAAAGCAAAAGCCCTTATTACCCACTCCCGTTGCCGATGCTGGCGATGAATATTTTGATACCTTAATGGCCGTGAATGCCACAGGGGTTTTTAAGTCGATGCGTGCCCAACTTAACCCGATGCTAAAACAAGGTAAGGGGGGCTCGATTGTCAATATTTGTTCAATTGCAGGGTTGACCGGTCTTGCCGGAAACTCAGCCTATGTTGCCAGTAAACATGCCTGCAGTGGCCTGACGCGCAGCGCCGCCATTGATTATGCTCCTTATGGGATCCGAGTGAATTCGGTCAACATGGCCGCCACCGAAACGGCAATGACCGACATGGCAATGAAATACGTTAAAGCTGCCGCTGCGGAAAATGTCGCTTCCACCGTACCCAATATGGGGCGCACTAAAACTTTAAGCTTACTCGCCTATGCCGATAGTAATAAGCGTCAATCTACCGTATGGGAGCAGGCAGCGGTGATTTGCTTCTTATTGTCTGATGAAGCCTCCAATTTGACTGGGGGATTATTCCCAACCGACGGCGGCTGGACGGCTTATTAACTCTATGCTCGAAGTGCGCAGGGGCGTTCGCTGGAGTGTGCTGTAAGCAAACGTCGTTGAGCTAACTTAGATGTTGAGCTGTTGAGCTAACTTAAGTGCAGTTAAACGTGGTTTAGTGAGTGATAGCAATGGCGACATTTATGCCGCCATTGTTTATTAAGCCTCACCAATAGGACCTTTGTACTGGCCAGATTGCCAAGATGTATTCAAGCCCGTTTCGGGGGCACTGAAAGGTGTGTCAGCCCTTCAAGCATCAAACGGTTTGCGCATTGAAAGCGTTACATTGTTAATATTAGAGTACTTTTGCGATGGATTTGGCTAAGTAATCAACATTCTCTTCGCTGATCCCGGCAATACTTATCCGGCTTGAACCCACCATATAAATGCTAAATTCTTGCTGCAGACGGGCAACTTGCTCAGGGCTAATGCCTAAGAAAGAAAACATGCCTTTCTGACGAGCGATAAAGCTAAAATCGCGCTCAACACCATTAGCCTTGAGTTTGGCAACTAACATCGCGCGGTTGCCATTGATACGATCGCGCATCACCTTAAGCTCATCTAACCACTGCTTAGTCAATTCCGCTGAGCCTAAAATGGTCTCCACAATGGCAGCGCCATGAGCAGGGGGCATGGAATAGAGACAACGTACTACATACAGCAGGACGGATTGCGCAATATTGGCGCTATGGGCATCTTTGGCAATGACAGAGCATGAGCCGATGCGCTCGCGGTACAGTCCGAAGTTCTTCGAGCATGAGCTGCAAAGGATCATATTATCGACGGCCGCCGCCATTTGACGTACGCCGTAGGCATCTTGGTCGACACCATCACCAAACCCTTGGTATGCCATATCAATCAGAGGCGTAAAACCTTGCGCTTTGGTGAGGGCCACCACTTTATCCCATTGTTCGCAGGTCAAATCCATGCCGCTTGGGTTATGGCAACAAGCGTGCAATAGTACGACATCCTGTGGGCCGATTTGCGCTAATGCGCTCATCATCTCGTCAAATTTTAAGGTTTGATTATCGTAGTCGTAGTAGGGATAGGTTTTAACGGTAATGCCCGCAGCCTCAAATAACCCAATGTGGTTAGCCCAAGTCGGATCGCTTACCCAGAGCACCGCATTTGGGTTACAGCGTTTGATGAAGTCACCCGCCACGCGCAGCGCACCTGTGCCACCCGGGGTTGATACGGTGCGGATGCGGTTGGTGATAATCGCACTGTGGTCAACACCAAATGCGAGTTCCGTCATGAGTTGGTTAAATTGAGGCGAGCCTGCTGGCCCGATATAGACTTTGGTGGTTTCGGTCTCTAAGCGAATTTTTTCGGCCGTTTTCACGCAGTGTAAAATAGGGGTGTGTCCGGCAGGATCTTTATATACCCCCACCCCTAAGTCGATTTTGTGTGGGTGAGTATCTTCACGATACTGCGTGAGCAAGCCGAGGATTGGATCCGCTGGCATTGCGGTAAGGTTATTCAACATAGCGCCATCTACCTTTCTGATTGTTATTGATTTTTGGGGAGTGCTTAACACGGTACGCTGCACCGCACCGCCATCATTATGCTTGAGTGCTAGCATAGCGTGTAAAGGTGAGGCAATAAAAGTAAAAACGCTGAATAAGCCGCTGTGTTTTTTTGGAAAAAAATGCTGCCGAAAATACGCTTAATTCATCAATCCACTGCTTAAGTTTTGTTTTATTTGTTATTTTTAGACTGACTTGAATATTTTTCTACTGTAAAACCGCATTTGAGGGCAAAAAACGGTTGAATCCTTAGCCTTGATCGGTAATTTTATAACCTTGATGTGCCAACAAGGCTCCTATTTCTTGTCATTTGTAAGTAAAACTTGACGCCCTGCGCGTGATGTTGCCATTTTTCCTAATCAGTCCGCGCGATCATGATGAATGCGCCCCTATTGAAAAAGAAGATTTATTAATGAAGCAATTACGTCTCGAACCTGTTGTGCAAGTCTGCGGTGAAATCAATATTCCGGGCTCAAAAAGTATTTCAAATCGAGCCCTGTTACTTGCAACTTTAGCCCAAGGCACAACGACCCTCACCAATTTGCTCGATTCTGATGACATTCGGCATATGCTGACATCCCTTAAACAGTTAGGGGTAAAATATCGTTTATCCGAGAACAATACCGTGTGTGAACTGACGGGGTTAGGTGGCGCAATATCAGCGGCCAATGCGCAAACCTTATTTTTAGGTAACGCTGGCACGGCCATGCGGCCTCTGTGCGCCGCCTTAACCTTAGGACAAGGCGAGTTTACGTTAACGGGCGAGCCGCGTATGGAAGAACGCCCCATTGGCGATTTAGTTGATGCCCTAAGACAACTGGGGGCCAATATTGTTTACCTTAAAAATGATGGTTTTCCACCATTAACCATTAATGCGACGGGCCT
>NZ_JBOFMC010000424.1:0-5707 GCF_051658185.1 Shewanella sp.
ACGCTGTGCTTAGGTTCTGTGCTTAAGTCCTGTGCTTAAGTGCTGCGCTCAAACGCTGCGCTTAAGCGCTACACTCAAGCTCTGTGCTACCGCCTTGTATCTGGGCCCGGCATCACAACATCGAGTGCTGCGCCAGCCACTCATTGGCTTTAGCTGCCCCCATCAACTCAATCAAAGTCGGCTGTAAATAACCGCCGAGCTCTGCTTTACGCCAATAAAGGTATTGGGGCAGCGCTTGCTGGGCGCCCCCGGCAAAAGTGCGTTGCATCAGGCTGGCATATTCTGCCAATAAGGGCGGTGGTAATTGCACTGCGCTCGGATAAAAATCCGCCACAAAATCCCGATAACGGCTAAACCCGGCGACTGTTGCCACCTCATAGTGCGTCAGCACCTGCAACATCATCGGCACACTCCAATGGGATAACTGCTGGGGATAAGTGAATGCACCAAGGTTACGCCTATGGTATTGCTGCCAAGCAAGTCGAAAGTCACCATGCACCTTGGCAATTTGCCAAATAAGATAGATATCCGCCAACCATTCGTGCTGATAAGGCGTTAACTGGGAGGGTAATACCTCACCTTGCAACGCAATATTTTCAAGGTGGCCTAACTCATGCCACAGCGTTAACGTTGGCTGATCGATTAGCTTAAGGTCATAGGTTACCGCATCAATATTGACCGAGGGGCGCTCGCTGGGCGCATTCACATTGGTGATGACGATACCGCTGCTGCGCGCATCCACGAGCGGCATCACCATGGCCACGCGCTGGCCCAGTGTCTCGCTCAATTGCTGTGGACTTGCGGGCAACTGCGCCCGCGCCGCGCTCGGCAGCGCTAACAGGCACTCGCTTAACTGTGCTAACGGGCAAATCAACGCCTGCTTCGTCCCCACGGGTACCCAAGAGAGGCGCGGCGACTCAGCGTTGAGGCTAACAACGTGTTGCGCTGTAATGTTTTGAGCCGCTAGGTTTTGATCTGCCAGGTTTTGAGCGGCTAAGCTTGGCAGCGCCAAGCTCGAAACCGCCAACCCCACGAGCGAAAGTGTGTGAGCACTGAGTGTCAATGCCATAGACATAAAAGCCGAAGGCTTAGGAGCCGTCATCTCAGTGCCACTATGCCTCGCGCTGGGCTCACTGATTGGCCATGATATTTTGAATAATCGCCGTGGTAGAAATGCCATCTTCAAAGCCCAGCACTTGCACTTGTCCTCCCGCAGCCATCACCTCAGCACCGCCCGCAATTTGGTCAAGCTGATAATCGCCCCCCTTTACCAGCAGATCCGGCAGTAACCTCGCGATGATCCGCTGTGGGGTATCTTCACTAAAAGGCACCACCCAATCGACCGAGGCCAGTCCGGCCAATACGGCCATGCGGCGATCCACCGGATTCACCGGACGTCCCTCACCTTTGAGGCGCTTGACCGAGGCGTCATCATTCACCGCCACAATCAACCTATCGCCCAAGGCTTTAGCTTGTTTAAGGTAACTCACATGGCCGGCATGCAGGATATCAAAGCAGCCATTGGTCATCACCACTCGCTCGCCCCGCAGTTTAGCCTGCTCGAGGGCATAGGCGAGTTGATCTTCACTGACCACCCCAAAGCCTGACTCGCCATGGTGCAATGCAAGGGCCTCAATTAACTCGATACGGCTCACGGTAGAAGTGCCCAGTTTACCCACCACCACGCCCGCGGCGGTGTTGGCAATCGCGCAGGCCTGCGGCAGCTGCGCGCCCGCGGCTAAGGCCGTCGCCAGTGCCGAAATCACGGTATCCCCGGCGCCAGTGACATCATAGACTTCACGGGCAACGGTCGGAATGTGTAACTCTGGGGCATCTAAGGTCACTAAGGTCATGCCCTTTTCTGAGCGCGTCACCAAAATCGCCTCAAATTGATGTTGCTGGAGTAAGCCACGCGCTTTTTGTAACAGATCCGCCTCACTGGTCACTTTGCCGACCACAGCTTCAAATTCGCTCATATTGGGAGTGATCAACGAGGCACCGTGGTAACGGCTAAAATCGCTGCCCTTAGGATCCACTAACACCTTGACGCCCTTCGCGCGGGCAAGGGCAATAAACGCCTGTGGCTGATCGATCGCGCCCTTCGCATAATCAGAAAGCACCACCACATCGACGCCCTCAAGCAAGGTTTCAGCTTGCTTAAGCAGACTCGCGCTATCCTGTGGTTCAAAAGGCTCTTCAAAATCGAGCCGGATAAGCTGTTGATTACGCGATAACACCCGCAGCTTAGTGATGGTTGGTTTATCCTTAATGGTCAGCCACTGCGGCTCCACCCCAAGGGCTCGCACCCCGACGGTTAAGGCGTTGGCCGTTTCATCTTCTCCCACCAACCCCGCAAGTTGCACCTGACCACCTAAGGTTGCAATATTGAGCGCCACGTTGGCCGCGCCGCCGGGCCGATCTTCAACCTGATTAATCTTCACCACTGGCACAGGCGCCTCAGGGGATATACGTCCCGTAGGCCCAACCCAGTAACGATCTAACATCACATCGCCGACCACTAACACTTTGGCTTTTTCAAATGCGGGGAGAGAAACCTTCATAGCGCTCTTATCTTTTGCAGAAATTAAACCGTGATTGTACCTAATTTTCAGCAAAAATTGAGTTAGAATAAGCAGTAATTTTCAAAAGTAGTGAGTATTTTTGTGGTCGAGAAAGCCGAATTTTCATCGTCGTTATATCACCCTAAGCACTGGCCCATGTGGTTTGCAGTGCTGCTGATGCGTATCACCCAATTCCTCCCCCTGTCTTGGCAAATGGCATTAGGTAAAGGCATTGGCCGCTTAGTGATGAAATTTGCTGGCCGGCGCACCCACACCGCGCGACGTAATTTAGCCCTGTGCTTCCCGCAGATGTCGCCGCAGGCGCGGGAGCAATTGCTGGTGCGCAACTTTGAAGAAACCGGCAAAGCGCTTTTTGACACCATCAACGCTTGGTGGTGGTCCGATACTAAAGTGCAGCAGCACATGAGTATCACAGGCCAAGAATATGTGCAGCAGACCCTCGATGCAGGCCACGGCGTGATCCTATTTGCCGTGCATTGTTTACCGCTCGAGATGGGCGCCCGCATTTTTGGGCAGTTCCAGCCCGGTGTAGGCGTGTATCGCCCACACAATAATCCGGTGATGGAATACCTGCAGGTTAAGGGGCGTTTACGCTCTAATAAAGGACTCGTCCCTAAACGGGATCTGCGCCAAATGGTGCGCTGCCTGCGTAATCCTGATGTCATTTGGTACACCGCCGATCAAGATTTTGGCCGTTCAAGCGCCGTGTTTATTCCGTTTTTTGCGGTGCCCGATGCGGCAACCATTACCGGGGCCACGACCTTAGCCAAACTGGGTAAAGCAAAAGTATTGCCTTTTTTTGTGGAGCGCACCGCTGGCGATAAGGGCTATCAGATAGAGATTATGCCGCCACTGGCACAGTTCCCGGGGGAAGATGAAGTCGCCGATGCCGTTCGCGGTAATCACATCATTGAAGACCTTATCAATCGCAATCCGGCGCAGTACATGTGGTTACATCGCCGTTTTAAAACCAGACCCAATCCAACGGACAAGTCGCTTTATCAGTAAGCGCACAACGTCGCGTTTACCAAGCCCTCGATATGATCAAATATGCCAGCAATATTGCTGGCATATTTATGGCCCGGCGAGCACGCTAACCAAACATTACACTTCGGTCGGTAGACGGATCCCCACGTTAGTCACGTTACCCTCATACAGCCCCGCGACCACCCAATGCAGCGCTTGCCATTGAAAATGATCACCAATGACGGGATGCGGCCCAAGTTGCTCGGTCACGAGATCCGCGACGGTCACCACCTCAGAGGCCTCATCCAAGGTTAACCCATAAATCGCGGCCAAATCGACCAATTTAACATCGGTATCGATAAAAAAGTCGCCAAAAAAGCGGGGGATATCTTCCATCTCCGGCGCCTGACTAAACAACTGACTGAGCGCATCTAAACTGTGTTCCTGCCCCAGCACGCACAGAATATCTCCCGCCGCTAAGCGGGTGCTGCCCGAGGGATGGAGCAAGCTATCGTCACGAAACACCGCGGCAATGCGAGTTCCATCAGGCATAGCAAGGCGCTTGAGCGGCTCGCCAATGCACCATTTACCTTCGCTTAAGCGATACACAAAAACCTCCCACTCACTGCTCGGATAAATCTCAATCCCCGAGCGGGAAATCGGTAACGGTTTAGGCGGTAACTCCACCTTAGCCAAGCGCGCCGCAGTGGTCAGTGACGCGCCTTGCACCAAGAGCGACACTAACACCACGAAAAACGCCAAATTAAAGTACAGCTGCGCCCCCGGCAGGCCCGCCATCATCGGGAATACCGCCAAAATAATTGGCACGGCGCCCCGCAGCCCCACCCAAGAGATAAAGCCGCGATCCCGCAGGCTAAAACTCTTAAACGGGAGCAAACTCAGCCAGACCGCCAGCGGTCTAGCAAAAAAGATCATCCCAAAGGCGAGCGCAAATCCGGGCAGTGCAATATCCATTAAATCAGAGGGCGTCAGTAATAACCCCAACACGAGGAACATGCCGATTTGGCTCACCCAAGTCATGCCATCGAGCACGTTTAAAATGGCATGGCGGCCACGCGTCGGCTTATTACCGAGAAACAGCCCGACCAAATAAATGGATAAAATGCCGCTGCCACCCAATTTATTGGACACGGCATAAATGATCAACGCGCCGCTCATGACGAGGATGGAATACAACCCATCGGCGAGCTGACTGGCATTGACGAGCTTCCACAGCAACCAACCGCCTCCTAAGCCTAAGCCAATGCCTAAGCCAAACTGTTTAATAAAATTGATCAGCATAAAGCTCAATGAGGGCTCGGCATGCACATTGGCTAATATTGCAATCAGGGTGACGGTTAAAAACACCGCCATCGGATCGTTACTGCCCGATTCGATTTCTAAGGTCGCGCCAACCCGCTCGTTAATACTGCGGCCTTTGAGTAAAGAAAACACCGCCGCGGCATCGGTCGAGCCGACAATCGCCCCCACCAGCAAACCTTGCAACCAGTGCAAATCAAACAACCATGCGGCCATCATGCCGGTGATGCCGGTGGTAATCGCCACACCAAAGGTCGCCAAGGATAAGGCTGGCCATAGGGCGACCCTAAAGCTGGCCACTCGGGTGCGCATGCCACCGTCGAGCAAAATAATCGCCAACGCCAAGTTACTGACCAAATACGCTATCGAGTAATCATCAAATAAAATGCCACCGGGGCCATCTTCCCCCGCAAGCATACCAACAGCCAAAAAAATCAATAAAATAGGAATGCCAAGGCGAGAAGACACCGGGCTTAGCATTACGCTCACCGCCACCAATAAGGCACCGATCAGAAAAAAACTATTGATGGAATTTGCATCCACATAGGCCTCCTTAGATTGAATGAGTTTAGCCAAGACATCACGCAAGCGTGAAAACGAATTAAGCTTAAAAAATAAACCAGCGGAAAATTTTCATCACTTTATAGTAGCATAAAAAACATCGATGACATTTGTATTAAAGATTAAATATCAATTGACTACAGCAAAAACACACAAAAGCAACATAAAATGAATTTTTAGCCATGAACACGGCTTAGCACGTTTTATTGCACAAATATAAAAATAATCTCGAAATATAAATTAAAACCCTAAAATATCATCAGCTTGATGAAAAACAA
>NZ_JBOFMC010000425.1:0-3001 GCF_051658185.1 Shewanella sp.
TCCACGGTGAAGGCTACCGTTTCTGCGGTAACTTAGAAAACTAACCTGCGACCTCGCGGTTAAATCCAATAAAAGCCAGATCCTCGGATCTGGTTTTTTTATTGCTGCAACAGCATCAATGCCCACCAAGGCTTATCACGGACAAATCGCTTAAGACTCAACCCCATGACGACCCACGGCAACATGACCGGCTGCAAATATGCCGTTTCGCAGATAACCCCTATTCATACGCTGAGCAGGCAATGCCAGCGTGAGGCCTAAGCCTCACGCACATTGCCTATTGCTCACGCTTATTTAGGGCGTGCGTTTAAGCTGTTTATCGAGGAAATCGGCTAGCGAGCGATATAAATGATTACGCACTTTCTCGCCACGCATTGAATGTTTAGACCCCGGATAATCAATCATCTGGAACAGTTTGCCTTCGTCCTGCAACGCCTTATAGACGCGAGTACTGTTTTCAAACAACACGTTATCATCGGCCATGCCGTGGTACATCAAGAGTCCCGATTGATAGTTTTTCACATAGGGGAACACGCTACTGGCTTCATAGCCCTGTGCATTGGTGTCGGGATGGGCTAAATAGCGCTCGGTGTAATGAGTGTCATACAAACGCCAGTCGGTGACGGGTGCGCCCGAAATGGCCGCTTTAAAATAATCCGGCGCCTTAAATAAACTCATCAACGCCATATAACCGCCGTAGCTGTGGCCATAAATCGCCACATTATCGCGATCGACAAAGGGTAAGCTGCGCAGATAATCCACCCCTACCTTTTGATCGTTCACTTCCGCCTCACCCAAATGACGATAAATCACTTGCTCAAACTGGGTGCCTCTGTGGGCACTGCCGCGGTTATCCAGCTGGAATACCACATAACCTTGCTGAACTAAGTATTGGGTAAAGTAATCCTGCTCACTCCAGCTATTGGTGACCAACTGCGCATGTGGGCCGCCGTACACCCGCACGACCACGGGGTATTTTTTCCCCGCATCGAAGGGCACAGGTTTAAAGAGGCGCGTTTGCAAGATTTGGCCATCTTCGGCTTTAAGCTCTTTAAACTCAGGCAGTTGCCAAAGCCCGGCATAATCATATAACGGATGCCCCGCGTTGACTTGATTTTGTTCGACCCAAGCCAAATGTTGGCCCTTATCGCCGCGCAGGCTGACCTGCGGCGGTTGAGATAAACTATTGAAATAATCTAGATACACGCTTTGGTTATCGGCAAACACCGGATCGTGCATCCCCGCCTCGCTGCTCACCCGCTCGATTTTACCGCCCGCTAGCGGCACACGATAAAGGTGTTTTTCGATGGGGGTATCTTTACGGCCAGTGAAATACACCCAACCTGCGGTTTCATCAATATATTCCAGCTCATCGACCGCCCAAGCGCCCTTGGTCAATTGCGTCTTAAGTTTACCTTTCAAGTCAAAAAGATAGAGATGATTAAAACCATCCCGCTCCGAGGCCCAAATAAAGGCCGATTGTTGCTTTAAGAAGTGCAAGTCATTATTGAGATTTACCCATGCCTCGCTGCGTTCTTTAACTAGGGTTTGCGGTTTGGTCAGCGCATCGAGGGCCACCAGTTGTAAGTCTAATTGTTGCTGATCGCGGCTCTGCCACTGGAAGGATAAATGCTTGCTATCCGGCAACCAATCAACCCGTGGCAGATAAATATCCTTATTCTTATCATCGCTCTTTTCGTCGCGCAGGCTCACCCAATTGATCGCTTTATTGTTCAGGGTAACGACGCCAAGCTGGATCGCGACGTTATTTTTACCCGCCGCCGGATAACGCTGCTCAGTGAGTTTAATGCCATCGGCGTAGATTTCATTGCGGGTGACGAGCTCAACGCCAGACTCATCGATGCGAGTAAAGGCAATGGCCGACTCATCGGGCGCCCACCAGTAACCCGTCATGCGATCCATCTCTTCTTGGGCCACAAATTCTGCCATGGCATTTTTAATCGCCCCGCCGCCGTCCGTGGTCATGGCCTCAAGCTTTTTGGTTGTAAGATCCAGCACATACAGATTTTGATCCCGCACAAAAGACACAAAATTGCCCTTAGGCGATAAGCGCGCATCGGTGGCAAAGCCTTCCCCAATCGGTAGTAAGCTGACGCTGTTATCCACCAAGGAAAAGTAATACAAATTGCCCGAGGCGGGGATCAGCAGCGCCTTGCTATCGTCCGCCCAAAAATATTCCATAATGCCTTCGCCATAAATCCGTTGGCGTTCGCGGCGGGCCTTTTCTTCATCGGACAATTCCTTGTTCGCCAATTTATCGGCATTGAGCAACAGACTCGATGCTCCAGTCTTAACCTCCATTTGCCAGAGATCGTAAACGTTTTGGTTATCTTTACGTCCCGCAAGATAGGTGACCCTTTGACCGTCGGGAGATAACTTTAATCCACGAGGGCTGCTGCCCGCCAAGGCGGGAGAGGCATGCATACGTTCAATCGTGAGCGGTTTATGGCCGCCATCGAGGCCATAGGCCGGGGTAAGAGATATCATAGCCAGCGGACTCATTATCAGTAAGGAAGCGGTGCACCGCTTAAGGGTGTGGGTAAAGGACAAAGCTAACCTATTTGTAGTCATTATTATTCCTTGGAAGCCTAAAAGCCTAGAGCAAGATCCGCATATTACGGTTCCAACAGCAAAACGCATTGTGCCAGAGGCCTCCAGCAAATTGAATGAGCGGCAATAGGTGCTAACACATTAATTGAAGAGCGAGGCCAAGGTGCCAGTGTTAACTCAAACTTTTATCTCAACCTCATAGCCAACAGATGGCCGGCGCAAACCTGTTAGCCATTAGCCTTGGCTCACGGAGAAGCCAAATCGCCCGCTTGTGGCGCCAAGCCTTAAACCCATGGGGCGATTAAATCACTAAAAGCCTTAACAACATCGCTGAAATTGCCGCGTAACTACGCTATCATTCGCGGCAAATAATAAACTGACCTCATACTAAACCCCTAAAGGATATAAGATGCAGACGCTTGCCCAGCAC
>NZ_JBOFMC010000426.1:0-1003 GCF_051658185.1 Shewanella sp.
TTGCCGAGATTAAAAAAATTACCGAGCGTAAAAAAGACATTGAGCGGCGCACAGAGATTATTCTTAATTTGCAGCAATCAAGAAATTTACCTACCCACGTATTAGATGAACTAGTGCGTATTGTGCCGCCGGGGATCTATCTTTCCAGTTTAGAGAAAAAGGGCAGTTTATTGCTGATTGAAGGGCGCAGTGAATCGAACAACAACGTCGCTAATATGATGCGTAAGGTAAAAGCGTCTGAGTGGTTAACCGATCCCAATATGCAATCTATCGTCACGCAAAATGATGATCTAAGGCAATTACAACAGTTTAGTCTGAGGGTCACCATTAAAGGTGGTGCTACCGATGAGCCGGCTAAAACGGCGCAAGGAGCGAGTAAATGAAGCTCGATCTCAGTCAGTTTAATGATATTGATTTTGAAAACATTGGCGGTTGGCCGAGCCAAGTAAAAATTTTTTTCGCTGCCTTATTGGTGTTGTGTGTGTTTGTCGCCGGCTATGCACTGGTGATTGCCGATGCGGTGGATGTGTATTCTGCTGAGCAAAACAAAGAAGTGCAGCTTAGGGAAGACTTTAAAAATAAATACCAATTAGCCGCTAACCTTAAATTGTACCGTGAGCAGTTAGCAATTATGGAAGAGCAGTTCGCCGAACTGCTAAAAATGTTGCCCTCTGAAAATGAAATGCCGGGGTTACTCGACGACTTAACCTTTGCCGCAACCGATGCCGGCCTGAGGATCAAGAGTTTGAACTGGGAGCCTGAAATACAGCGGGATTTTTACATTGAGTTTCCAATAAAAATGTCGGTGACTGGTGATTATCATCAGATTGGCAATATGGTCAGTGGCGTGGCCAAATTACCACGGATTGTTAGTTTGCATGATTTCACCATTAAGCGTGATGAAGCTGGGAATTTAGCCATGGACATTCTGGCTAAAACCTATCGCTTTAAAGAAGGCGCGGAGTTGCCCCCGGAAAATGCCGCGCAAAATAAGGGGGAGAAA
>NZ_JBOFMC010000427.1:0-3138 GCF_051658185.1 Shewanella sp.
GATGAGCGGATTATGGCGTCATCAAAAATTGATAAATTCCTCGATAAAACCCCCGCCCACTATGAAGTAGGCCAACAGGTCGACTTATTTATCGGTGGCACGACAGATTTAGGCTACAAAGCCATTATCAATCATGCCCATTGGGGCGTGATCTATCAAAACGAAGTGTTCCAAAAACTGCGTTTTGGCCAAAGAGTTAAAGGGTTTATCAAACAAGTGCGCCGCGACGGCAAAATTGATCTGGTATTGCAGCAAGGCAGTAAACAAGAGCTTGATAAGCACGCGCATATTATTCTAAGCAAACTCAAGCAAGCCAATGGCTTTTTAGCCCTTACGGATAAAACCGATGCCGAGGTGATTTACGATCAACTCGGTATGAGCAAAAAAGCCTTTAAAAAGAGCATCGGTGGCCTGTTTAAAGCCGGTAAGTTAAGCATTGATGACGATGGCTTACGTCTCACCGCGACAGAATAATGAACTGAACCTTATACGGCGTACGCAGCTTACGTTAAGGTTCGTGGTTTATTTGTTCAAATAGTCCGTCTGAACACGCCGTTTACCCACAAGCGCTAGGATATTCAGCATGGCTCTGTTATAACAAAGTCATGCTTTTTTCTTTGGAGCTTATATGGAACTCACGTTACACGAAGCCAGAGTGATTGGATGCCTACTTGAAAAAGAAGTCACCACCCCTGAGCAATATCCGCTGTCCCTCAATGCACTGACCCTCGCTTGCAATCAAAAAACCAGCCGCGATCCCGTATTAGAACTCACTGAAGCGCAAGTACAAGATGCCCTTGACTCATTAAATAAAAAGCGCTTAATCAGCGAGCAATCGGGCTTTGGTAGCCGGGTGGTGAAATACAAGCACCGATTCTGCAATACCGAATTTAGCGAGTTACAACTTTCCAGCGCGGCGGTAGCGATTGTTTGTTTGCTGCTACTTCGCGGCCCACAAACCCCCGGCGAGTTACGCACTCGCAGCAACAGACTGCATGATTTTAAAGATGTGCTTGAGGTTGAAGCTTGTATAAAGCAACTGATGGAGCGCGATAACCCCGTGCTAACCCAATTGCCACGAGAGCCGGGTAAACGTGAATGCCGTTATGCCGAGTTGTTTTCTGCAGGCGCGGAATATACACCGGCAGCCGAGGCGCCAAGGAATGCCGCGAAGCCGCTAAGTGATCAGGATAAGCAAGATCTACAAGCCAGAGTCACTGAGCTTGAATGCCAAGTGGCTGAACTAAAAAACAAGTTGGAATCGCTTATCGCATCCTTAACTTAACCGCGCGCGGGTAAATGTTCGCCATGCTTTTATCTGTAAGTGCAGCTTAGCTGTAAATGCCGCTTAGCCGTGAATACAGCCTAGCGGTAAATGCAGGCGAAGCTTTATCCGCCAAATACTATCGAGAAAGTGCATGACGCCAAACGCTCCCAGTACATTCAATAACATGCTGTTGATCGCAGGCTTTGAATGTCGCAAATTTTTGTTTAATCTCCGTGGGATGATTGCCCTTATCGCCTTTGCACTCGTATGGGGAATATTATTGCTCTACCCCATTCAAGGGGCATCGACCTTATTGATGCAGCCAAGCATTAAAGATCTGATCGATGGCCTCTTAGGCAACCAAGCGCTGAATGTGCTGTTTGACTGGCCCGTGGCAGAAATGGCCATCTTCTGGTGCTTTGCCTTATACCTCTTCCCGATGTTCAGCATTTTGATTGCCGCCGATCAGTTTGCATCGGATAAAACCCGCGGCACATTGCGCTTTTACACCTTAAGAACCAGTAAAGACAGCTTACTGTTTGGCCGATTTTTAGGGCAACTCCTGATCCAAAGCATATTAATTTTATTGACTATCATCGCCACCATCGCACTGGCATTAAGTCGCGATGCTAGCTTATTGCTACCGGCAATAAGCTCAGGCGCCTTAGTCGGCGTAAATGTGCTTATCGTCATTTTACCCTTTACCGCGGTGATGACTCTTTTGTCCCTCTATGCCAACACCGCAAGGCAAGCCATGGTACTCGCCACCATTTTGTGGACAGTCGTCTCGATTGCACTGCTGATATTAGGTAACGAGTCGCGCTTATTTGTAGGCTTACAATGGCTACTGCCTGGTGCCCAATTGTCAAATATGATCAACACCAATGGACTCAATAGTTTAGCTTACGCACCTATACCATTACTGCAAACCGCAATTGCCCTTTTCCTTGGCCGCGTTTATTTCCAAAGGAGTCAACTATGATCCTCGTTCAGTGCCAAGGGCTGTCAAAACACTATGGCAATAAAAAAGCCCTCAATAATATTAACTTAACACTTGAGGCTGGTGCCCCCATCGCCTTAGTCGGCCCCAACGGTGCGGGTAAAACCACGCTGTTTAGTCTGCTATGCGGTTATCTCACTCCCAGCGCAGGTACTGTCACGTTACTGGGTGAAACGCCCAATAGCCCTAAACTCTTAGGACAAATCGCCGCCCTTCCCCAAGATGCGACCCTTGATCCGAATTTAACCATTATCAGCCAATTAACCTTGTTTGGTCGTCTACAGGGAATGACTAGTAAACAGGCTGTGCAAGAGGCAATGCGGGTACTGCACTTAGTGGATCTCGCGGACGTGGCGCAGCAAAAGCCCCCCAGCCTTAGCCATGGGATGAGTAAACGCCTAGCGATTGCCCAAGCCTTAATCGGCTCGCCTAAGCTGGTCTTACTCGACGAGCCCACCGCAGGGCTCGATCCTGCCAATGCGAAAAACATCCGTGAACTTGTCAGAAGCCTCTCGCCCACCACGACCTTTGTGATCAGCTCACATAATTTGGATGAACTCGAAAAGCTCTGCGACCAAGTACTGTATTTAGATAAAGGCGAATTGGGCCAATCGATTTCAATGCACTCATCCAATCGCGGCAATGATTATTTCACCCTCACCATGCAAAACTGCGACAGTGAGTTGCTAATCAAAGCCGTTGCTCACATCGCAGGTGTAGTGAATATCACCTCAAAACAGCCCAATGTGTTTGTGATCCAATTGGATGATACGGCAAACCATAATTATGAATTTGAAACCGCCCTACTGACGTTATTTAAACAACACCATTGGCAATATAAAATGCTGCAGAAAGGCCGCACATTAGAAGA
>NZ_JBOFMC010000428.1:0-18058 GCF_051658185.1 Shewanella sp.
ATATGATGTTACTAAGCTCGCCATCGGTACTCAGTGCGCCATCGGTACTTTGCGCACCACTCAGCATCAGTCCGCCATTCAATATCAGTTCGCCACACGCCATGGCAATGTATCTGGCTGGGCTCATCCCCATCAGGCGGCATAAGCCGCAGGCAAGCGGGTGGAGGAGTATTGCGATTTTGGCGCTGTGGGTGGGCATGGCTCTTGGCGGCGTGGTGATTTCGGGCAAGGCGCTCGCAGGAGAGGTGGTCGTCACACGTTCAAGTGTCCCCTTTGATGCCTTTGCCGTGCGTGACGCAATGCTTAAGGATCATGAGTGGCAAGCGCTCATCAAGCATCAACAGCAATGGCAGATTTTGCAAGCTTTACCAATAGGTTGCATTGTCGTGTTAACTCCTTATCGCTCCTTTGTGTGTGGTAGCCATACCTATCGCCCTTATGTTTACCAGCAGCGTGAAGTCTATATTTTGATTGATGTTCCTACACCTCGCGAGGTGGGCAATGGGCAGCGCGACTAACTCTTAGCGTCCCTTTTTATCTCTTTGGTACTGTAGTGTATTGATATTCACTGACGGCATAGCCACAGCGCTGAGCGACGCGCTGTGGGGAGCCCTGATGTTCACTATGGTTAAGGTTTTATGCCGCCAAAGCTTAGGGATATTTTGTTTATCAGCATTTTAACTCCTTAAAAAATCAATAATTAAATTAGATTTCTGGAGTTGAAGAGAACTTGGTTGCATTAATGGGATAGACTCGATAAATTGAACTGAGTATTACCGCTGAGAACCCTAAATTACCGCGATAGAAATTGCCTAAGACACTGAAGTTGGAGCAGTAAGTTATGTATTATCAAAATGATGACGTTCGCATTAATGAAGTAAAAGAGTTACTGCCACCCATTGCGATTCTTGAGCGATTTCCTGCCGCAGAAAAAGCTTCTGCTACCGTATTTAATGCTCGCCAACGCATTCATCACATCTTGGCCAAAAAGGATGATCGGCTGTTAGTGGTCATCGGCCCTTGTTCTATTCACGATCCTAAAGCCGCCCTAGAATATGGCTTACGCTTAAATGCGTTACGGGAGCGCTATCGGGAACAGCTCGAAATTGTGATGCGAGTGTATTTTGAAAAACCGCGTACGACCGTGGGCTGGAAGGGGTTGATCAACGATCCCTACATGGATAACAGCTTCAAATTAAACGATGGCTTACGGACTGCTCGCAAATTATTAGTGGATTTAAACGAGAGTGGCATGCCGACGGCGGGGGAGTTTCTCGATATGATCACCCCGCAATATGTGGCGGATCTCATGTGTTGGGGGGCGATAGGCGCGCGCACGACTGAGTCACAGGTGCACCGTGAGTTAGCCTCGGGTTTGTCATGTCCGGTTGGCTTTAAAAATGGCACGGACGGCACGATCAAGGTGGCTATCGATGCTATTGGGGCTGCGAATGCTCCCCACCATTTTTTATCCGTGACTAAGTTTGGCCATTCGGCCATTGTCTCGACGAAAGGCAATCCTGATTGCCATATTATTTTGCGGGGCGGGCGCGAGCCTAATTACAGTGCGTCCCATGTGGCTGATATTAGTGCGCAATTACGACAAGCCAATCTGGCAGATAACATCATGATTGATTTCAGCCACGCCAATAGCAGCAAGCAATATCAGCGGCAGTTGCTGGTGGCCGAAGATGTTGCCGGGCAGATTGCTCAGGGGAATCGCTCGATCTTTGGGGTGATGGTCGAAAGCCATTTAGTTGAAGGGCGCCAAGATCTTATCCAAGGCCAGCCGCTATGCTATGGCCAAAGCATTACGGACGCCTGTATTGGTTGGGAGGACACCGAGCGTCTCTTAGCCGTACTTAACGGCAGTGTGCTGGCGCGGCGCCAGTTATGAGCTAGCGATTAGCCGATTGGAATTGGTCGTTGTGGGTATTGTGTAAGTAACAATAAAGGCGCTATCCCGGCGCCTTTATTGTGATTATTTTGTATTCATCTTGGCTAAATATTCGTTCGCCTTAGCAAGACTGCCAAACGCGGCTATCAGGTTGTTTCTACCTTTGTCCTGAATCTCTGGATTGCCTGATTCTATCATCATCCACACCCAGGTTTGGATCAGGGGTAAAGGTGGGTACTGAACTTTAGCTGAATCCAACATAGACTTCCTTTAATATTGATTTAATTGAATTATTTTATACGTCACCTTAGCTTAAGAGCGTGGGATTGCGCCCGTACCACTCGCTCTGAAGCTAAAGATAACCGCAAAGGGTGACGGCGATATGACCAACCCCAAGGGCATTTTCGGTAAAACCGATACAATAATCAACAGTTGAGCGCGTGCTAAAAGCGACTCTTTACATTTGCAGCTTTGCCACGCAGCCATGAGGTGCCCGAAATGCGCAGATAACAGAAGGGGGCTTGATGACGAGAGCTGTTTCGGTCTTCATCTTTCAACTCCCCTCTTTTTACCTCTTTAGCGCATTAATCCTTAATTTATCCATTACACCGCTACCATGAGTTTCTTAGATAAAGCTCATTGATTTTATGTGAACTTTGCTCACTTGGTTCACCAACGCCGACTATGTCCTGTTACCTATGTCCTGTTACACTGGCAATAACTTCGCAAAGGAAATGGATATGCGCCCAACACACTATTTTGATGGTCCAATCGACAAATATCACTGGCAGGTTATGCGGCTGCTTTGGCCTTATCTACTTGAATATAAAGGCAGGATAACATTAGCCATGTCTTGTCTGGTGGTCGCAAAACTGGCCAGTGTGGGGCTGCCCTTTATTTTAAAAGACCTCGTTGATGGCTTAGATGCCAATAAAACCGCCCAAGCCTTGAGCGTACCCGTGGGGCTCGTGCTGGCCTATGGTGCGGTGCGCTTGTTAACAGTGATTACCGGTGAAATCCGCGACACCCTGTTTGGCCGCGTTACAGAGCGCGCCATCCGACGACTGGGGCTAGCGGTGTTTGAGCATTTACATCGGCTTGATTTGGACTTTCACCTTGAGCGGCGTACGGGGGGCTTATCGCGAGATATTGAGCGGGGGACCAGTGGCGTGAGTTTTTTAATGCGTTTTATGGTGTTCAATATTGTGCCAACGCTCCTTGAAATTGCGTTAGTCATTGGTATTTTCTTTTTTAATTATGGCATTGCCTTTGCGGCCATTACCTTTTGCTCGGTATTGGCTTATGTGCTGTTTTCAGTACTGGCGACCGAATGGCGCACCGAATATGTCCGCGATGCGGCCAAGGCAGACTCCCTTTCCAACACCCGTGCCATCGACAGCTTACTCAATTATGAAACGGTCAAGTATTTTAACAATGAGCAATACGAAGCCGACCGTTACGATCAAGCCTTAGCACAGTGGGAGGTCGCTAAGCGTAACAATCGGTTATCCCTTTTTGCCCTCAACGGGGGCCAAGCCTTGATTATTGCGTTGGCAATGACGGCGATGATGGCGCTTGCCGCCTACAAAGTGACCTATGGTGAGATGACCTTAGGGGATTTTGTGTTGATCAACGCCTTTATGATGCAACTATTTATGCCATTGAACTTCTTAGGGTTTGTCTATCGCGAGATCCGTGGCGCCTTAGCGAATATCGAACGGATGTTTAGTCTGCTTGATAAGCAGCCGAGCATTGTGGATCCGCTCAGTCCTTTAGCCTTTGAGCCTCGTCAGGGAGAACTTGTCTTTGAACAGGTGAGTTTTAGTTACGATGGGAGGCCGATTTTACAGGATGTCAGTTTTAAGGTCGCTGCAGGTAAGAAAGTGGCTGTCGTGGGGGACAGCGGCGCCGGCAAATCGACCTTGATTAAGTTATTGTTCCGATTTTACGATGTTAAGCAGGGGTCGATTAAAATCGATGGTCAGGATATTCGCCATCTGACGCAAGCGGCTTTGCGCCGCGCCATTGCCATCGTGCCACAGGATACAGTGCTATTTAATGATTCCTTGCTAGAAAATATCCGCTACGGCCGCCCAAGCGCGAGCGATGCCGACGTGCTGAAGGCCATTAAGCTGGCCGATTTAGAGCAATTCATTGGTTCACTGGCAAAGGGCTGGGAGACCAAGGTCGGGGAGCGTGGCTTAAAATTATCCGGCGGGGAGAAGCAGCGGGTGGCGATTGCCCGGGCTATCCTCAAAGGCTCGCCGGTATTGGTGTTTGACGAGGCCACCTCATCCCTTGATAGCCGCTCAGAGCAGGCCATTTTGTCGGCATTACGTGACGTAGCGAAGGGGCATACTAGCTTAGTTGTGGCCCATAGGCTTTCCACCATAGTCGATGCCGATAACATTGTGGTTTTGAGCCAAGGACGGATAGTAGAGCAGGGTGATCATAACGCGCTGCTGCAGCGGGATGGACTCTACGCTAAGCTGTGGCGCATACAAAATGAGCAATTTAAGGCGGGGTAAGCTCTTGATTGCTTATCTTATTAGCTGAATTTACGGTTCAGTATTTATTCAGCTTTAAGCTTTTATACTCCAGCACAACTTATTTCATTAACGAGGTTCGGTATGGAAAATATTGCGCTTAGAGTCAACATCGAAGGTAAAGACGACAAAGTGGCCACTGATTGGTCTGCAATCATGGCAACCTTAAAAAAGCGTGGTGTGGAATATGATGCATTGCTTAAGATCCATGCGGAGTTGACGGCCGGTTTAAAGGTGACAACCCGAGGGCTTACCTTAGCAAAAATGAATCCTAAAATGACCTTAGCCGGGGTGATCCGCGAATATCAAGGTCGCGGCCGTGACTCTCTCGGGATGCGGTAACACAAGATATTGATGAGATTAAGCACAAAAGGGGAGCGAACTTAGCGTATCCCCTTTAGTTTTCCTGCTTTCCAGCCTTCACAGAGCAAATTTAATTTAGGTGCGGCTTCGTCAATCAAAGTGAGTCGGATGATTTGGCCTTCCCGAAAACACACCAGTTCTCCCTCGATCTCCGTCAGACGGTTACAGCTTTTACAACTTGTGCTTACAGTTTTACTGGCGGGCAGTTGGCCTATAAAGCTCGATTTCACGGTATTTCCCCATTATTGCTGTTGATCGTTACTGTAAACTGATGGTTACGCTTGCTTATTGCAATTGAGAAACTGGGTTGCATGGTAATGCTGTGTCACAGATCCTACCTCTTTTGTGACCTAGGTTCAAATATACCTTCAGTGAGCTATTTCAGCAAAAGTTAAATTAGCTGCTAATTATTTTGTTGATATTCCTAAGTTTATCCTTGTCTCCTTTGGGTATTGTAAAGCCTCTCCCCTGCTTTAAGACGTTGCGCGTCGCTGTGGCACGGGGGAGCTGATAACCGAAGGGAAATCGGCTAGGTGGAATCAACTAGATGAAATTAACTAGATGAAATCAACTTGGTGGGAATGGGCTAAATAGCATTGGTTAAGCGCCCGCGCTATTCCTGCCCATAACGGGTCGAAATAAGGCTCGCTATTTGATCTTGGTTTATGGAGAGCAAGAACAGCTGGCTGTAATCGTCTTCGGCGATGGGCTTGATCTGCGGCCCGCCAAGACTCTTGATAATTAAGGGCAGCGTATTTGAGTGTCCGGCAATCAAGGTATTGCCTTTGACGGCGTGAACCTGTTCAACCATTTGTTGAATATGCGTTTGGATAGGGAGCTGCGCGCTCACAAGGGTGATGGGTAAGTGGCGCGCGTTTGCTATAGGCGCTACCGTCTGTTGTGTACGTTGAAATTGGGTTGCCACGATTTGGGATAATGGCGTGCGTGTCAGGGCGGTAATTAAGGCGATCGCGCGGATTTCTCCGGCGGCGGATAGCTGGGGATCCTCACTTGGCTGGGCCGCCGTCTCGGCATGTCTGACGAGAATGATTAAGCGTTCATTGGCATGGGCTTGATTAATCAAAGATAAGCCAAGCGTTAGCATGAGGAGTATCCCAATGCCCCGGATCCCCCCGAGGAGTAAGTCCGTCAGGCTAAAGCTTTGCTTCGCGGACACTTGGCCATGTGACGGCGCCTGTTGAGCTTTAGCGGCGCAGCTTGGGGGGAGCGTATGGACACGAGGGCCTACCGTCATGATTTTATCTCCTGTTATAGCGCTTGTGTGCTTAAAGGGGGATGCGGTTGTGCTATTGCTCGCGCGTAAACGGCTCAGCTTAAGTTGCCCACATTGAAGTGATCAATATTTAAGTGATCGATGTTTAAGTGATTACTGTCTGAGCGGCTAAAGTTTAAGCGTTCGTTTAAGCGTTTTAGTTATTTGTCTGTAAGTTAACCTGCTTGAGATGAATTATCTAGACTGGCTTTTATGGCTGGCGCGTAGATTTATTGCCAATGGTTCTGCTTGTATTGCTTCAGTTTTTAGCGTAATAGCCTGCTTTTTACGTCGTATCTTGCGCATTATGACTCAATTTACTGGCGTTCTGGTCGATAATTATGTCATCCCTAAATGTATTAATGGATGACCACTATGGAAATTAATAAACCTCCCCATGGGCAACCATTGCCCTTATCCCCCAAAAGTCTTAACGAGAATAAGGCTGAACAGAGTTCTGCTTCCGGGGATATTAAGAGTGAAAAGCCTGCCGATGCCCCTGGGCTGCAAACGGTGCGCCAAACCAGTAAAAATTTGATGAATCTTGCCATTTTATCCGCCCAGCAAAATGTCAATATTCAGTCCGGTGATAACTCATTGACCTTGCTGTACCGTGCTGCGATGGACTCGATCAATCATGCGCTTGCACCAGGAATGGGCAACAATGCAGCACAAAGCATTTATAACCAAGGGCTTGATACATCTCCCACGGCCACCGCCGATCGAATTGTGGGCTTTGCTACTCAGTACTTTAATCTGCATCAAAAACAAAATCCTGCCATGAGTTTTGATGATCAGCTCGACAGCTTTATGACGATTATCGGTGATGCCATCGATACCGGTTTTAAGGATGCGAGTGGCATATTGTCCGGCCTTAAGGTGCTGCAGGGAGATATCGCTAACAATATTGATAAAACCTACAGCTTAGTCCAAGAGGGGCTGCAAGCCTTTAAGGAGAGCGTTAAGCAGGATGAGGCTAAAAAACCGACCTAAGTTTTCATATTAAGACTGCCTAGACAACACAACACCCCTTGTAATAAGGGGTTTTTGTTGTCTAAATAACCGTCTATGCTAGTGACGTGTTTAGCCATTGGCGTTTAACAACAGCATGAGCGCGAGGAGCCGTTATGTGGACCAGGGGCAGAGTGATTGAACGAATTGATTGGAATGATAAGCTATTTTCACTGCGCATTGCTGCGGACCTGGCCGATTTTATCCCCGGGCAGTTTATTAAACTCAGTCAAGTGCAAGCAGGCAAGCGCGTCGCGAGGGCTTATTCTCTGGTCAATTCTCCCGATAAACCCTATGCCGAGGTGCTGGCCGTTGCCGTTGAGGACGGCTTGCTCTCTCCGCAGCTGCAACATTTGAGCGTGGGCGATGAGATAGACATCAGCCCCACCGCCACAGGGTTTATGACTTTAGATGAGATCCCCAATAACCAAGGTAAACACTTGTGGTTGTTCGCGACTGGGACGGCCATTGGGCCTTTTTTATCGATGCTAGATACCCCTGAGCCGTGGCAACGTTTTGAACGTTTGGTGTTGGTGTACGGGGTGAGAGAGGCAAAGGATTTGGCTTATCTTGAGAAACTGCGAGCCTATGAGCAAGGTTATGGTGCGCAATTTACCCTGTGTTTATGTGTCACCCGTGAGCAATATGACGGCGCATTAGCGTGCCGCATTCCCGACGGTTTAACCTCAGGGGAAATCGAGCAACACGTCGGTTTGCCACTCAGCGCGACCGATTCTCAGGTGATGATTTGCGGTAATCCCGGGATGATCAGTGACGCCCAAGCGGCCCTGATGGCAAAAGGCTTGGTTAAAAATCTGCGCCGTGCTCCGGGGCAAATTACGGTCGAAAAGTATTGGTAATCTGTCTATTTACAATCGTTTTGCTCGCAATATAACCAAAGGAAATCATCATGAAATTGCTGTGTTCGCAAGCATCGCCCTATGCCCGCTGTGTGAGAAGTGTGATCCGCTATTTAGGGATCCAAGACATTGAAGAGGTGATGGTCAATCCCTTTGAAAATAGCCCGTTGCTGTTAGAGGTTAATCCATTAGGGCAGATCCCATGCCTGATCACCGATGATGGCGCCGTGTTGTTTGATAGCGAAGTGATCATGCGCTATTTAGATGCCAACAGGGGAACGCAGCTGTTTGGTTCCGCGAGTGGCGATTGGGCGCTGCAATGCCAGTTTTCGATGGTAAAAGGTCTTATCGATAGCGCGGTGAAATTGCGCCAAGAGCAGATGCGCGCTGACGAAGGGCTGCGATCCGCTTTTTGGACGCAGCGATTTGAGCAGGCGCTGCTGCGTGGATTGCAACAGATAGAGCAGCAAGGGCTGATGACCCAGCCGATAATACAGGCGCCGCAGTTAGCCTTAGTGTGTTTGTTGGATTATGTGGATTTTAGACATGCCAGCCTTGATTGGCGCCGTGTGGCGCCAGCAACGGCGAGCTGGTTTACACAAATGCGCGAACTGCCAGCATTCGCGGCAACTCGGCCGCAGTAACTGGCACAATCACCTAAACAATCACCTAAACAATCACCTAAACAATCACCTAAGCAATAACCGACGTCATCGCGGCGTTGTGAATATCGATATGGCCGCTCGTTTAAGGGGGCATGCTCAGCTATCGGTTGAGCGCCTTCCCCTCGGCATTAGACGGCGATTCTCTTCGCCAAATGCACCATAAAGCTCCCGTGTGACACCAAATGTGACTCGACGATCGCTGCCCGCTTGGCGGCGATCTTGATGGTGTTGATAGCGGCACTGGCACTGCGCGGCGTTGCAATGCGCCAGTGGGATGGTGGGGGCTTCTCGCGATAAAAAGCGTTTTTCTTTCAGGGTGGCAGCCTGCTCACACGCGCGGCCTTGATTGACTATGCTGACACTGTGATATTGATGAATAGGGCCACTGCGCGATTTTGCGCTATGGTGAGATGCCCCGCGATGTTTTGCCAAATGCCTGCGCGCTTGTTTGCGGCGCTGAAGTAGGACGAATCCCAGTAAACTTAGGCTGGTGAGTATTAGCAATATAGTCGTTAACATAGCGCCTTCTCTCGGGAGCGTAAATTAAGTTTCAGTTTAGATTGCTTTGAGATAATTAGCATTTTTTCCAACTAATACTCGTTAAAACAAAAGTTTATCTAAGCTCTTGCCCAAAGGTTGACTATCTATTACCCTCTATCGAACTGATAACTGTTATCATTAACAGTATCGGTTCATACGATTAATGATAACACGATCAGTGTGTCGCATCCTTGGGGAGCATAGGTAATGAAATGGATAACGAGCGTTGCATTTTTAGGCCTGTTGGCAGTAGGGCAAACCGCGACAGCGGCGGATAAGTTGACCGTGTATTCCTATCGGCAAGCTTTTTTGGTCGAGCCTATTTTGGCGCGTTTTACTGCGCAAACGGGGATTGATGTCGATCTGGTGTTTGCTAAAGACGGCATTACCGAACGTCTTGCTCGGGAAGGGCGCTTATCTCCGGCCGACATCGTACTGACCTCCGATTTTTCACGTTTGGTTGAATTAGTGGATAAGCAATTAACGGCGCCAGTGAAGAGTGCCCAGTTAGATAGCAATATTCCCGCCCAGTTTCGAGATCCCCAAGGGCAGTGGTATGCCTTGACGATGCGGGTACGCAATCTTTATACCGCCAAGGATGGGTTAGGTGCCCAGCCCTTAACCTACGAGGCGTTAGCCGATCCCAAATACAAAGGTAAAATTTGTACCCGCAGTGGTAAGCATCCTTACAATATTGCCTTAGTGGCTTCGATGATCGCGCACCATGGAGAGGCACAGGCAAAAACCTGGCTGCAGGGGGTGAAGGATAATTTGGCGCGTAAACCTCAGGGGAATGACAGGGCGCAAATTGCGGCTGTTAAAGAAGGGGTGTGTGATATTGCCATCGGCAATAGCTATTACTACGGCAATATGTTGCAGGATCCTGAGCAAAAAAACGTGGCCGAAGCGGTAACCATTAACTTCCCGAATCAGGCGGAGCGCGGCGCCCATGTGAATGTCTCGGGCATGGTGTTAACTCGCCATGCGCCTAATCGGGATAATGCCATTAAATTGATGGAGTTTTTATCGGGAGATGTGGCCCAAAAAGCCTATGCCGAGGTGAATATGGAATATCCGGTCAAAGCCGATGTGCAGCCCTCGCAGTTGGTGGCATCGTGGGGAGCGTTTAAGGCCGATTCGTTACCCATTGTGAAATTGGCGCACTATCATCAGGCGGCGGTTAAGTTGCTCGATGAGGTGCAGTTTGATCTCTAGGGTTTTCTCTCGAGGGGCGTGGCAGCATGCGCCGTCATCTCGAGGGCACCATAACGATCGCCATGCTGGCGATCGTTATAAATTTTAGCGTTATCAAGGCGATTGCCGTATGAGCCATCGTGGCCGATGGCGCTAGGCTCTAAGGATTGGCATGATTTTAGGGTTATCCAGAAGCTGGTCAGTTGCGGGATTTTGCGCCTCGGCATTACTGGTCATGCCGTTACTGGCGCTACTACTCGAGGCGCTTACGCCCGATGACGCGGTCTTCGGGCATTTAATGGCGACCGTATTGCCCAGCTATATTCGCAACAGCGTACTGCTCATCTTTTGGGTCAGTATTGGGGCACTATTGCTAGCGTTGCCCTGTGCTTGGCTGATGGCACGCTGCGAGTTTGCCTTAAGACGATATTTGCAGTGGGCCCTGTTATTACCGCTGGCGATGCCGGGCTATATTGTGGCCTATGTCTATACCGATTTACTCGATTATGCCGGTCCGGTGCAGCGGGCATTGCGGGCGGTCTTTGGGTGGAATTCTCCTCAAGATTATGTTTTTCCTGATATTCGCACCTTAGGCGGCGCCGCCTGTATGCTGGCGCTGGTGCTATTTCCTTATATTTATCTGCTCGCCCGAACGGCCTTTGTGGAGCAATCTTTACATCTTGCCCAAGCGTCACGGATTATGGGCTGTTCACCTTGGCAGAGTTTTTGGCGCCTGTCCTTACCGATGGCAAGGCCTGCGCTGGCCGTTGGTGTTGCCTTGGTGGCGATGGAAACCGCTGCCGATTTTGCGACCGTGAGTTATTTTGCGGTGCCAACCTTAACCACGGCGGTTTACGATACTTGGCTGGGATACGGCAATTTAACCGCTGCGGCTAAGCTATCGGCAATCATTTTATTGGTGGTCTTTTTGCTGATTGGCATTGAGCGTTTTGAGCGGCGTAAGCAGCAGTTGTTCCAAAAGCCAACGGCGCATCAGCCCCAAGATTTATATCGCCTCTCGCCGATGCAAACCCTGCTGGCCTTAGGATTTTGTGGTGCGGTATTGTGCTTTGCGTTTGTCTTGCCCTTTGGCATCCTCTTATCCTACGCCGTTAAATACTTTGCCCAAAGCTGGGATGCGCGCTTTTGGCAGCTCAGCGTCAATAGCCTCAGCCTTGCGCTGTTAACCAGTGCTATCTGCCTAGGGCTGGCGCTATTGTTCATGTTTGTGCGCCGCATTAGCCCAAGGGCGAGCGATGCACTGCCATCGCGTTTGGCTTCTTTAGGCTACGCCTTGCCCGGGACGGTGCTCGCCATCGGCGTACTTATCCCGTTAACTTGGTTAGATTTTGGCCTTAACCATCTGGCAGATTGGTTAGGATTTAAAGGCCCAGGATTATTTTTTACCGGCAGTGTGGTGGCGTTAATTTTTGCTTTTTGCGTACGGTTTGTGGCTATCGCCATCGGCAGTGTCGAAAGCAGCTATAAGCGGATCTCCCCTTCCCTTGATAGGGTGAGCGTGACTCTCGGACAGCGCCCACGGCAGTTGTTGACTCGGGTGCATTTGCCGCTGTTGGCCAAGGGGTTGTTTGCCGGGGCGTTATTAGTGTTTATCGAAAGCATGAAAGAGTTGCCGGCGGCGCTGTTACTGCGGCCAATTGGTTTTGAAAATTTGGCGACCTTTGCCTTTCAATATGTGTCCGATGAGAAGCTGGAATATGGCGCCTTGGCGGCAATCGTCATCGTACTTGTTGGCCTAGTGCCGTTGATTTATTTAAACCGTTCTTTGGAGCAACAACGCTGATGACCCATCCGCTGATCCTCAAGCAAGTTTACAGTGATTACCATGGCCAGCCAGTGCTTAAAGGGGTTGATTTAGCCCTCGGCCAAGGGGAGATTTTAGCGCTACTTGGCCCAAGTGGTTGCGGTAAAACCACGTTGCTGCGCGCAGTGGCGGGGCTGCAGGCAATCAGCCATGGGCAAATTGAGATAAATGGCACGGTTGTTAGCGCCGATAAGCAGTTTGTTGCGAGCGAGCGGCGCGGAATTGGGATGATTTTCCAAGATTATGCGCTGTTTCCCCATTTAACGGTGGCGCAAAATATTCTATTTGGCGTCGACAAGCTCCCCGCGAGTGCGCGTCAGGCCCGTTTGGATGAAATGTTGGCGTTAGTCAAACTTGAGGGGCTAGGTAAGCGTTACCCCCATGAGTTATCGGGCGGGCAGCAGCAAAGGGTGGCGATTGCTCGGGCGCTGGCCTACGAGCCCCAGCTACTCTTGCTTGATGAGCCCTTTTCAAATATCGATGCTCAAGTGCGCTATGAGATGATGGCGGAAATTCGCAGCATTCTTAAGCAGCGGCAGGTGAGTGCGGTATTTGTGACTCACAGTAAAGATGAAGCCTTTGTGTTTGCAGATACTTTGGCGATATTCAATCAAGGCGTCATCGTGCAGCAGGGGAGCGCCGAGACGCTCTACGCCGCCCCTAACAGCCGTTATGTGGCGGATTTTTTAGGGAGCGGTAATTATTTACCCGCCGCCGTGGTTGATGGCCACAGGGTGAGCACGCCCATTGGGCAGTTGACCAGCCTTACGCCCCTCAACTTTTCTAGCCAATTCAACGGTATGGTATTTTTGCGGCCGCAGCAGCTCACTCTGAGCGCCGACGAGGCGGGAATGGGGACGATTATCGAGCGACGCTTTCTGGGAGCGTTTTGTCATTATTGGGTCAAAATTGAGGCGGCTTCCCATGCTTATTATGTTGAGGTGCGCAGCCACCTGATGCAGCTCAGCATAGGGCAAAAAGTGGGCTTAACTTCTGAGCCGCATGCTTTGGTATTGTTTGAGTCTTAGTATCGATGTGAGCCCAAACTCGCCGAGAGTTGCTTAACATTACGGGGTAGCCTAGGAGACACTGATGTCTATCAAGCAGGTTTCTATCAAACAAGTTTCTATCAAACAAGTTTCTATCAAACAGGTTACTATCCAGCTGGTGATAATCAAGCGATTGGTTTTAAAAGTGAACCCGGCGTTTATTTTAGTGCCGTTGAGAGCCGCAAGGACGGTTATGCCGCGGGTTATTCAGTGTGAAAACGGCGGTAAGCTTGGATGAGCATTCGACGTAGTATTCGGGTAAACTGTGCGTTAGTTAATGTCATTTTTAGGTAAAGTTGCGGATAATATTGCCGAAAATGAATTTATAAAAGGGTGATAACTAGATGGATAGTCAAAATATGCCACGTGAACAGTTGGGTGTGTGTGCAGAGGGAAACTTACACAGTATCTATATGATGTTTAATGCGAACGACAATGTAGAATCGCAGTTACGTCCCTGTATTGCCAACGTCGCGCAGTATATTTATGAGCTGACAGATCAATATTCCGACAGCGCATTCAATGGCTTTGTGGCTATCGGCGCTAATTATTGGGACAATTTATACCCCGATGCCCGCCCTGAAATGCTCAAACCGTTCCCCGCAATGCAAGTGGAGAGTCGCGAGGCGCCTGCCATCGAATACGATTTATTTGTGCATATTCGCTGTGATCGTTATGACATCCTCCATTTAGTTGCCAATGAAATCAGCCAGATGTTTGAGGATTTGGTGGAACTGGTTGAAGAAGAACGCGGTTTTCGCTTTATGGATAATCGGGATTTAACCGGATTTGTTGACGGCACTGAAAACCCCAAAGGTCGTCATCGTCAGGAAGTGGCTTTAGTGGGCGATGAAGATCCTGAATTTAGGGGCGGCAGCTATATCCATGTGCAAAAATATGCGCACAACTTGAGCAAGTGGCACAGGTTGCCCGTTAAAAAACAAGAAGATATTATCGGTCGAACCAAGCAAGACAATATCGAGTATGCCTCGGCAGATAAGCCGTTAACGAGCCATATCAAACGGGTCAATCTCAAGAATGCTGACGGTAAATCGATGGAAATTCTGCGGCAAAGCATGCCCTTTGGCTCGATTAAGCAGCAAGGGTTAATGTTTATCTCAAACTGCCGCACACCGGACCATTTTGAGCAAATGCTCCATAGTATGGTATTTGGCGACGGCGAAGGACATCACGATCACTTAATGCATTTTACGCGCGCCTTATCAGGCTCATCGTTCTTTGCGCCCGCATTGGATTTTATGCTGCAGTTTGATGAGTAATTAACGTCCCTAGAGACGGCTTTTAACGCGCACTGAGACCTTTGGTTTCGGTGCGTTTTTATTGGTGCTTGAGTGAGGTTATTCGAGCTTATTTGCTTAGCATGGCTCTTAGCATGGCTCTTAGCATGGCTGTTAGTATGGCCTTAAAGTGAGCGTCTTACCGCCTTGCTCATTGTTATGGGGGCTACCCACGAATGCTCTCGTCGTGTTGGCGAGTGTGCTGAGCTTTGTCTCGCCTCGCGATAACTTTGGCATTTGACTCGCGGCAACTTTGGCATAGTGGCAATACCCCATGCCAAAGCAACGCAATCGACCAGCATGCTGGCCTGAAGAGTTATTCGGTGTAATTGAATAGCGATTTGATGGTTTCTAAGGTGTCGGCAATATCTTGGATGCTGGACGGGCAGATAAAGATAGTGTCATCACCTGCAATCGTGCCTAAGATCCCTTCAGGTTTACCGATAGAGTCCAATAGGCGGGCGATTAACTGCGCAGCGCCGGGACTGGTGCGCACTACGATCATCGCTTGATTGTGATCGACATCGAGCACTAAGTTTTTTAGCGGGCTGCCTGCCGTCGGTACCCCTAACTCGGCGGGTAAACAGTACACCATTTCTTGTTTGGCATTGCGCGTGCGCACCGCGCCAAATTTGCTAAGCATGCGCGACACTTTCGATTGGTTGATGTTACCAAAACCTTCAGCTTGCAAGGCGGCGACGATTTCACTTTGGGAGCCAAAACGCTCTTCTTTTAAAATCGACTTAAAAATTCTTACTAGGTCATCTTGAGTCTTATTGGTCTGCATCATTTTAGTATTCTGTATTCAAAAAAACAGGCTCATTCTGAATAGCCACAGTCTAATTGTCAACAAATAACCAAAATAGCTGAATAAAAATTCACTTGTGATTGCGGGCGCACTCGAGCGTGGCGGGTCTTGGCACTTTATGGCAGCCGCACTGGGCTAAGCAGTTAATAAATCTTTAGTTCACGACTAACGGATAATTGAAATTGTTGTGACATTCCAGTAAGGTGACGCCATTGTAAATTAGATCCATGTCACACACATCCGAGAAATAACGGAGATAACTATGAAAGTTGCTGTACTTGGTGCTGCTGGTGGTATCGGCCAGGCTCTTGCCCTACTGTTAAAAACTCAATTACCTGCGGGTTCTCAATTGTCTCTATACGATATCGCACCGGTCACTCCGGGTGTTGCGGTTGACTTGAGCCATATCCCCACTGCGGTTGAAATCAAAGGTTTTGCTGGTGAAGATCCAACGCCTGCCCTCGTGGGTGCTGACGTTGTGCTGATTTCTGCTGGTGTTGCACGTAAGCCTGGTATGGATCGCTCTGATCTGTTCAATATCAACGCCGGTATCGTGCGCAACTTGATCGAGAAAGTGGCGGTCACTTGCCCTAAAGCACTCGTGGGTATTATCACAAACCCTGTTAACACCACGGTTGCTATCGCAGCTGAAGTGCTGAAAAAAGCCGGTGTTTACGACAAAAACCGTCTGTTCGGTGTGACCACGCTGGACGTGATCCGTTCTGAAACCTTTATCGCTGAATTAAAAGGCTTAAACGTTGCTGACGTTAAAATCAACGTGATCGGCGGCCACAGCGGTGTAACCATTCTGCCATTGCTGTCTCAAGTTGAAGGCGTGACTTTCTCTGATGAAGAAGTGGCATCGTTAACTAAACGTATCCAAAACGCGGGTACTGAAGTGGTTGAAGCGAAAGCCGGTGGCGGCAGCGCGACGCTGTCGATGGGCCAAGCGGCTTGCCGTTTCGGTATGTCTTTGGTGCGTGGCCTACAAGGCGAAGCGAATGTGGTTGAATGTGCCTATGTTGACGGCGGCAGCGAACACGCGCAATTCTTCGCTCAACCTGTGCTGTTAGGCAAAAACGGTATCGAAAAAGTGCTGCCTTACGGTGAAGTCAGCGCATTCGAAGCTAACGCCCGCGATGCGATGTTAGATACGCTCAAAGGCGATATCACACTTGGCGTCGAGTTCGTTAAGTAATTTATCGCGTTTATGAACAACGGAGCCTAATGGCTCCGTTTTGCTTTAGGTGCGGCTTACTTGCGCGGCAGTTGGCATTGACCATCACAACGGGCTTTACCCGTCAGCAGATAAGAAATACGGTATCTGTGCTTTGCAAACCTTAGGTAGCACCAATCCGCGATAGGCTTGATAAGCGGTAAGCGTAGCACTTGTACCCACGGGCGGGTGCCTGTCAGCGCCCATGCTTGGCAGGTGACATCGAGCCCGAGTAGCACTTGGCCCGAGGCCGTTTCGCCGTGGAGAATGCGATTGGCGTAATCCTTATCGATATAGCTGAATTTTGTGCTGAAATGTTCAGCATTAAGATCCACCAGTTCAATTTTATTCTCTGGATCGCGCGCTTTGAGTTGGCGCATTTCGGCGCGACATAATGGGCAATTGCCATCGTAAAAAATCCGCAGTTCCATTAGGTGTCCCTCTTACTGTTTGTCACTGAGTATACGAAGCTGCGGGCAATTAAGATCGACATGTTGACGGCGTTAAGAGGTGTAGGCACGCTTGGCTAAAGGCCGTAAGCGTTTGTTATCAGCCATTGCGCGATGAGCCCTTTGCCAAAGGCTTTCGCTTTTAATCAGTACTCGCAACTATACAGGATAGCTATGACAGCTCCCATGATTATCACCGGTGTCGGCAAGCGCATTGGCTACGCCCTCGCTAAACATCTTCTCGCCCAAGGGCATTGCGTGATTGGCACCTATCGTCGCCATTATCCCAGCATCGATGAGCTGCAGGCTTTGGGCGCGACCGTAATCCAATGCGACTTTTACGACAACGCACAACTCCAAACCCTGATTGAGCAATTAAGCCAGTATCCCGCCATTCGCGCCATTATCCATAATGCTTCAGACTGGTTGGCGGATAACAGCGCAGGATTTACCGCCCATGAGGTGATGCAGCGAATGATGCAGGTGCATGTAAGCGTGCCCTATCAAATAAACTTAGCGTTAGCCTCGCAGTTACAAGCGGCTGCTCAAGGGGAGGTTGGGGCCAGCGATATTATCCATCTCACCGACTCTGTGGCCGAAAAGGGCAGTGCTAAACATATCGCCTATGCGGCCAGTAAAGCGGCGCTGGATAATTTAACCTTGTCCTTTGCGGCTAAATTGGCGCCCGAGGTAAAAGTGAATGCGATTGCCCCGGCGATGATCCTCTTTAACCCAAGTGATGATGACGCTTATCGACAAAAGACCTGGGCCAACGCCATGTTGCCCAAAGAGGCCGGTAATCAGGAGATCATTGCCTTAGTGGAGTACCTGCTCAATAGCCGTTATGTCACCGGGCGCAGCCATCATGTCGATGGTGGGCGGCATTTGAAATAAATAAGAAGCTAGATTTTAGACCCTAGACCCTAGACCCTAGACACTAGAATCTAGTGACCTAGCACCTTCTTTATTCAAAACGTCCATACCCGACTAGGGGTGATGATAACGGGTAAGGGCACATCCCAATGTGCGCAGGGCAGGCTCGGTACTTGCTGACAATCATGGGC
>NZ_JBOFMC010000429.1:0-2627 GCF_051658185.1 Shewanella sp.
CAGTGCGATTTTAGAAGCACAAGTGGGTGATAATGCCAACGGCTTCATGTTGTTATCTGACTCAGGCTCTATGTCTGTCGTTGCCAATACCACGGATGAAGGCAACTCAGCCCCAACGGTGGCAGATGTGACATTGTCAGTCAATAAAGGGGCCGCGCCAGGCACTGTGCTAGGACAATTAATCGCAACCGATCCTGATATGATTAGTAGCCCATTCTCGGAGTTTATTACTTTAAGCTCAAACAGCAGTATGGTCGTGATCGATAAAGCAGGGGTCGTTCGCCTAAGTGACAATGCCGTTATTAATCAAAAAAGTAAAACCATGGAACTCGAAGTCGTCGCGCTAGATACCATGGGCAATACCTCACATCCCGCTAAAGTGACGGTATTAATTAATAACAACAAGCCAACAGTCGCCCCGACCAGTGCCAATGCGACGGCCAACTCGTTCGTGGCATTGCTGGCTAATGGCAAAGACACCGATGGCGATACACTCACTTACACCTGGACGCAAACCTCAGGTCCCAACGTCAGTTTTGTCAATGGCACCGACAAAATCGGCTTTACGGCACCGGCGGGGAATAATGTGTACACCTTTACCGTTGTCGCCTCTGACGGAGTTGATAACAGTAATATCGGTACCTCTTCAGTCACAGTGAAAGCCACATCCTCGGATAACGGCAGCTCCGGTGGTGGCGCGCTAGGCTGGCTGACAACCTTATTACTCCCCCTCGCGGCCCTGCGTCGTCGGATGAAGTAATTACTCTGAAAGTGTGCAACAAGGGAGTCCTCAGTGACTCCCTTGTTTTTGGCTGAGCCAACAAGCTTATCTATTATGAACGCAGGCCGATCCCTCTGGAAATCAGATAATACGCCACGGCCCAGAGTGCGGCACAAAAGCCCACCATAATGCCCATTGAAAGTGGCACGCTAATATCGGCAAACCCTAAAAAGCCATAGCGGAACACGTTAATCATATACACCACGGGATTGAGCGCCGACACGCCTTGCCAGAACGAAGGCAGCAGTGACAACGCATAAAATACCCCGCCAAGGTAGGTTAATGGCGTGAGCACGAAGGTCGGTATGATACTGATATCATCGAAACTTTTCGCAAACACCGCATTAATCAGCCCCCCTAATGAAAACAGCATCGACGTTAACAAAATGGTGATAACGACTAAGCCCGCATGATGCAGCCGAATATCGACAAAAAACATGGCGACTAAGGTAACAATCAGCCCAACACACAAACCTCGGGCGACGCCACCGCCAACATAACCGGCGATCAGCACATAATGGGGCACTGGCGCCACGATAAGCTCCTCTAAATTTCGCTGGAACTTGGCACTATAAAAGGAGCTGGCCACATTTGAGTAGGAGTTAGTGATCACCGACATCATGATCAGCCCCGGAGCAATAAACTCCATATAAGACACGCCGCCCATCTCCCCAATACGACTGCCAACCAAGTTACCAAAAATCAAAAAATACAACGTCATCGTGATTGCAGGCGGCACTAAGGTTTGCACCCAAATCCGCGTAAAACGCGTTATTTCTTTGGTTAAAATACTTTTAAATGCAATGAAATAGAGCTGCTTCATACCTTGGCTCCCGGGGTTTTCTTCACTAATTCCACAAAGAGTTCCTCTAAACGATTCGATTTATTGCGCATCGAGACCACTTCAACCTTGGCCGCCGTCAACTGGCTAAACACATCGTTCAAATTGTGCTCTTTAGCGACATCGACTTCTAAAGTATGGGGATCGGTTAAGCGGCACGTCATCTCCTTCAGTACAGGCGCGCTGGCAAGATCCCGGCGCAAATCGAGAATAAAGGTCTCGATATTAAGCTTACCGAGCAGCGCCTTCATGCTAGTACACTCCACCAGCCTGCCTTTATCGATAATCCCAATGTTACGGCAGAGCATTTCGGCCTCTTCAAGGTAATGGGTGGTGAGAATAATCGTCACCCCCTGCTGATTGATTTGTTTAAGAAACTCCCACATTGAACGGCGCAGTTCAATATCCACGCCTGCGGTGGGTTCGTCTAAAATCAGCAGCTTAGGTTCATGCATTAAGGCGCGTGCGATCATCAGCCGCCGTTTCATCCCTCCGGACAATTCCCGCGACTGGCTATGGCGTTTTTCCCATAAATCCAATTGGCGTAAATATTTTTCAGCGCGCTCAAGGGCTAAGGGTTTAGGCACTCCATAATACCCGGCTTGATTCACGACAATTTGCAATACGCTTTCAAACTGATTGAAATTAAACTCCTGCGGCACTAAACCGATGCAGAGCTTGGCTTCTTCGAGCTGTTGATCAAGATCATAATCAAAGACTTTGACCGTCCCTTCGCTCTTTTGCACGAGTGAGCTGATAATCCCAATGGTCGTGGACTTACCCGCCCCATTGGGACCAAGGAGCGCAAAAAAATCGCCTTGTTGCACCCTAAGGCTAATGCCTTTGACGGCTTCGACGCCGCCTTTATAGGTTTTTTTAAGCCCTTCAAGCACCAGAGCGGGGGGATTGGCCATAATGATTCCTGTTCTTTTAATAGCAAGAGATTAATAACATGGTGGCAAAAACACCAAATACAATAGCGTAAACAACGTGACTCGCGAAGCT
>NZ_JBOFMC010000430.1:0-5255 GCF_051658185.1 Shewanella sp.
TAAAACAAGGGGATAGAAACTACTCCTTGGTCTCGCAGATTGCGGCAAGTTTGCCACAATTTGCGAAGGTGCCCACCCTCATTTGTTGGGGACTACAGGATTTTGTCTTCGATAAACACTTTTTAGCCACATGGCGCCAGCAGATGCCCCATGCAAGCGTCCATGAATTTGCCGATTGTGGGCATTACATCCTCGAAGATGCCAGTGATGAAGTGATCGCGCTCATTATGGGATTTATGGCCGCCGATATTGAGCATACTGCGATTTTGCCTCGGGCCGCGGTTCATGCCGACGCGACCTTGCCGGTTGCTTCTGAGCTGGAGGCTCGACCTAAAGCGGATGCTCAGGCTGAATTGGCGTCCGAGTTGGCAGCGCAGCCTAATCCACCTGATTTAGGTGGTGAGTTAGGCGGTGATTTACCGGTGACGCGCTAATGCCCGCAAAGCCTTCAGCGCGTGCCGTTAAGCCAGCCAGCCACCCTCGCAGCGATAGCGCGTTAGGGCAGGGGATGTCCCCGTCTTCGGCAACACCTAAGCCACTGACTCCACTCCGTGAGGGGGATGCCAATATTTGTCGGCACCTTAAGCAGGCGGCAGCCCAATATCCTCATCAACTTGCGGTGGCAGTGCAACGCTCCCATCGGCGCGTCCTGAGTCAACGCGAACTGCGTTACAGTGAACTCGACTTTGTGAGTTTAGATCGCCGCAGCGATGCCTTAGCTTTTGCCCTCAATGCCCATGGTATTACTCGCGGCATGAAGGCCGTGCTTATGGTGACGCCGAGTCTGGAGTTTTTTGCGTTAACCTTTGCACTCTTTAAAGCTGGGGTGATCCCGATTTTGGTTGATCCCGGCATGGGAATGAATAACCTCAAACAGTGTTTTATTGAAGCGGCACCAGATGCATTTATTGGTATTCCCAAAGCTCACATTGCCAGACGGTTATTGGGCTGGGGCAAGGGCACTATCCAGCATGTAGTGAATGTGACTGAGCTGACATCACCGATGGCAGCGGCTCTACAGACCTTCATGACGGGGGCGCGAAGTTTAGCCAAGGTGCAACGACAAGCCGAGGCGCGGCTTAAGTCAGATCCCAGTGCAGCGCTTAAACCCTATCCCATGGCCAAACTGCACATTGATGAGATGGCGGCGATCCTTTTTACCAGTGGCAGCACAGGTACGCCAAAGGGCGTGGTTTATAGCCATGGGATGTTTGAGGCGCAAATTCAAGCGCTTAAACAGGACTATGGCATTCGTCACGGTGAGCGGGATTTGGCAACTTTTCCACTGTTTTCCTTGTTTGGGCCGGCGCTTGGTATGGCATCTATCGTGCCAGAGATGGATGCCAGTAAACCGATTACCGCCAATCCTCAGCGGTTATTTGCCGCCATTGAACGTTATCAATGCAGCAATATGTTTGTTAATCCCGCCTTGCTCGACCGTTTGGGGCGTGCGGGGGCAGCGCTCAACCATAAACTGCCGAGCGTGGAGAGAGTGATCTCCGCCGGCGCGCCCGCAACCATTGCTTCGATTGCTTGCTTTAGCAAGATGCTGAATCCAACTGCGCCAGTGTTAACGTCCTACGGGGCAACAGAGTCTCTGCCCGTCAGTATGCTTGGCAGTACTGAGTTATTTTCTACCACCACCATGACCGATACCGGGGCAGGCATTTGCGTTGGCCGTGCCATTGCGGGGGTGAAATTGGCGATTATTGCCATAACAGAGCAACCGATTGCCGACTGGGATTGCGCCTTAGCGCTTCAACCCGGGGAGATCGGCGAGATAGTGGTGCAGGGGCCCATGGTTAGTCGCGCCTATTATCAGCGGCCGTCGGCGACCTTGGCGGCCAAGATCTGGGACGAAACTACCCAGTGTTATTGGCATCGCATGGGGGATGTGGGATATCTTGATCCCCAAGGGCGTTTGTGGATGTGTGGCCGTAAGGCACACAGAGTCGATGCCACCCTTAACGGTCAATGGGTTAAGCGCTATTTTTCGATTCCTTGCGAGCGCATTTTTAATACACATCCACAGGTTAAACGTTCGGCACTCGTGGGCGTTAATCTGGCAAGTGGGCGAGTGCCATTACTTTGTATTGAGCTTGAGGGCGCACTGACTGGCGATGAACAGCAGCAACTGTTTCTCGACCTTGGCGAACTTGCACAGCAATTTGAGCAAACCCAAGGGATAAACCGTTTTCTTATTCATCCACACTTCCCTGTGGATGTGCGGCATAATGCCAAAATTTTTAGAGAAAAATTAGCTAGTTGGGCACAGTCTCGCCTTGACCACTAAAGTGAATGCGACTCTCGATGACTGTGGCGTTGTCGTCAATATTGACGGTTTTTTTCCGACAATCTTATTTTTACCCCTTGATATTATTTGAGAATATTTAAATAGCATCAGACAAATTGGAATGCTAAATGACAAATACCCCCAACATGCGGCCGACACTTGCGCCATTGGCTCAAGCAGAGCAAAACGCGTTGACACAATTGGCGCAAAAGGTCACCCATGCGTTTGTTACCGGCGCAGGCGGTTTTCTTGGTAAGGCCATCTGTTTAAGATTACTGGCCGCAGGAATAAAGGTCACAGGTTTTGCCCGCGGCCATTATCCTGAATTAGAAGCCCTTGGGGTGGCGATGGTGCAGGGGGATTTAGTCGATGCTGCCGCGCTCACCCAAGCGATGCAAGGGTGCGATATTGTGTTCCATGTCGCCTCAAAAGCCGGTGTCTGGGGCGATAGGGACAGTTATTTTGGCCCCAATGTGAAAGGCACCGCCAATGTCATCGCGGCTTGCAAAGCATTAAACATCAATAAATTAGTCTACACTAGCACCCCCAGTGTCACCTTTGCTGGGCAGGATGAGTCCGGTATTGATGAGTCTGCGCCCTATGCGGCCAAGTTCATGAATTATTACGCGCATTCAAAAGCCATTGCCGAAAAGATGATCCTCGATGCTAATCAACTCGGCGAGGCGTTATCTCAAGACGCGCAGGCAATCGCAATAGTGCCGCAAGCTCAGAACAGCCCGCGCTCCTTGCTAAAAACAGTCGCCCTTAGGCCACATCTTATCTGGGGGCCAGGGGATCCGCATTTGGCTCCCCGGGTATTTGCCCGGGGCCGCGCCGGCAAGTTAAAGTTGGTGGGGCGCGAGGATAAATTAGTTGATACCATTTATATCGATAACGCTGTCTACGCCCATCTGTTAGCGGCCCTCGATCTGTGTCAGCTGCAGCCAAAGTGTCAGGGCAAAGCTTATTTTTTGAGTAATGATGAGCCCATCCCGATGGCCAAAATGCTTAATCTGATGCTGGACTGCGCAGGGTTAGCGCCCGTGACTCAACGCTTGCCAACCTCTATCGCCTATGGGCTTGGCGCGGTTCTTGAAGGGGTATATTGGTTACTTAACAAACCCCAGGAACCATTGATGACGCGCTTTGTGGCGCGTCAGCTCAGTTGTAGCCATTATTTTGATATTCGCGCGGCGAAACGCGATTTGGGTTACAGCGCCTTGGTGTCGATTGCTGAGGGAATGCAGCGGCTGAAAGCCTCCCTTTGATGGCAAGTCTCGCTGATTTGGCGTCGCGAGGGCTTGCGTACTAAAGGGTTAAGTATCTGTGATTGAATATTAAAAAATTGCCAATTGCGATGGAGGTCGATGTGAGTTGCAACCAGTGTTATTCGTCGATATTTCGGCAAAAAATTGGCCGTTGTCGGCGTTGCATGGGGCAATTGGCGGGTTTATCTGCCATAGGTTGGCCACTGTGGGGTTATTGTTATTGGGACACTCCTTGGACGGTAAATGCGATCGCATTATTTTTCTTTTGCGCTAGCTTTAGTGGTCTATTGACTTTGCACGGGGTGGTTTGGGGATATCGTTATTATCGTGATGGTCATCGTTAGTGCTCCGTTGAATGTGCCCCAGTCGGTGCCATCATGGGAATTCGAGTGACTGCTATCGTTTACTTATCAGCACACTTGCTCGATATCGGGACTGTCATAAAGTCGCATTCAAAGGATCACAGTAAGGCTCATTGTGAGTGGTGATTGCCGTTGATGGCTAATGATTGTGCGGCGAGCTTACCTTACTTTGTTGAGTGTAATTTACCTGCGTTTAATCTCTTGTGTTAACGCTAACCTGTCCATGACTCCATCATCGCCAACAGCTATCAAGGACGATGGATCATGAAAGAAAAATGCGTCAGTGGCTGAACGTGAGTAACGCTTGCCGATATTTAAGTCATTGACCTGCAGATGATAAATGAAGATTAATAGGGAAAGGAGCGGATTTCACGGGAATACCGCTGCTTTATCGTGAGTGATGCATTATCATAGCCCAGATTTTGGGGGGCGTTGAGCCACCGTATTGATATCATTAAGGAGACTTATGGAGTTTTTTACCACCCTATTTGTGGGCTATCCACTTTGGGTTTGGCTGATGTTTTTTGGTTTTGTGTTGGCATTGCTGGCCTTTGATTTAGGTATTTTGCATAAGGATCAACATGAAATCAGCGTGGCTGAAAGCTTAAAGCTTTCGGCATTCTATATTGCGATGGGCTTGTTATTTGGCGCTTGGCTTTGGTGGTACAAAGGGTCGACTGCCGGGATGGAATACCTGACGGGTTACCTCATCGAAAAATCCCTATCAATGGATAACATCTTTGTTATTGCGCTTATTTTCAGTAGTTTAGGCATTCCACGCTTATATCAACATCGCGTGTTATTCTGGGGAATATTGGGCGTAATCGTGTTACGCGCGATCATGATTGGCCTAGGTGCTATGCTGGTGGCGCAGTACCAAGGGGTGTTGGTGCTCTTTGGGCTCTTCTTAATTTTCACCGGTGTGAAGATGCTGTTCTCTGATGATGAGCACGGCGATATCCAAGATAATAAGTTTTACAAATGGTTACGCAGTAAAATGCGCTTTACTCATGGCTTACACGAAGAGAAGTTTTGGGTGCGCGGTGAGGATCATCAACTGAGCAAGGGTTGGTGGGCGACGCCATTATTTTTAGCGTTGATTTTGGTGGAAACGGCGGATCTCGTGTTTGCGGTTGACAGTATCCCTGCCATTTTTGCGATTACTCAAGATCCGTTTATTGTCTATACCTCTAATATTTTTGCCATTTTAGGGTTGCGTGCGTTGTATTTTGCCCTTGCGGCCATGGTACATCGTTTTGAATACCTTAAATATGCCTTGTCAGTGGTGCTGGTCTTTATTGGTGTTAAGGTTGGCTTAGTGTATTTCAACCA
>NZ_JBOFMC010000431.1:0-10106 GCF_051658185.1 Shewanella sp.
CCCTATCCAGATGATTCAGAGCCAACTCTTTAAGAGTGATTATTTCACATTCTGTCAGAACAAATGGCTTCATCATGGCAATCACCTTCTTTTGACATTGGTGAGTTTACTTTACAATTAAAAATATCGCAGCACTTAAGCCTATTGTTGTCGGCTTAGACTTCGGCACAGCCTTCACTAAAGTTGTGGTCGGAGATATTACTGACGCCTATGCTATTCCATATAAAAATAGTGATTATTGTATCCCAAGTAGAATGCATGTGTCGGAGCAAGGTGATTGCTACTTATCGCCTAGTGCAGATCGGGACAAAATCACTAATCTCAAGCTGCCATTTATTTTGGATGAGATCACCGATGAAGATGTTGATGCCGTTACCGCATTTTTAGCACTCACCCTCAAGCACACCAGAAATTGGACGATGGCGAATACTCACTTTGGTAAAGTAAAGCTCAACTGGCTGATCAACGTCGGCCTACCTGCGGCCAGTTTTGATAATACAAACTTAATTACGCTCTATAAGAACATGGTGCATAACGCTTGGGTTTTAAGCCAAGCGGCAACCATTTCGCTATCTGCCGCAAAAAAACTCCGCTTAGAGAGACTTGCATCGATCAACTCTGCACGACGTTTACACCTTGGTGCCGTTGAAATCTTCCCTGAATTTTTGGCGCAAATTGTGGGTTATGTGCAATCGCCTTCACGTCGTCCCTATTCACACGTATTAGTGGATATTGGGGCGGGAACATTGGACATCGTATTTTTCACCGTTGAACGTGTAACCGGTTTATGGCGTTTTAAAACCTTTAGCCAGCAAGTTAAACCGCTAGGGGTCGATATGTTCTTTCAGCACCGACTTAACGCGGCAAAAACTAGCGCTTCGTTAGACAACACCAAATTTCCGTCCGATAAAGAGTTTTGTCGCTTATTTAAGGTGTCTAAAAACCAGCTTAAAGCCCTCGATGTCCGCTTTTTGCAACAAGTATGCAGAATATTAAAAGAGGTACTGTATGAGAGCGACAGTAGTTATCTAGGCGGAATCAAAGGTAGCCCACAAGGCTGGACGAATTCGACCATCACCACCTTCTTATGTGGCGGTGGCGCCATGATCCCACAGTATCGCAGCATGCTTGATCATGTTCCTGAACGCTATCCCCTGGAGCTGATGCCGATGCCTAGGCCACAACGGTTAAAGAACAAAAAGCTAACACCGGCGATCTTTAGTCGCCTCTCGGTTGCCTACGGCCTCTCCTTTGATGCCTTCAACATTGGCGAAATGGTCAAGGCAAGCAAAGATGCTAAGGCTGACGAGGTGAACACCGATCACTTTGCCCCTAGCGAATATCTCATGAGCAGCTGATGAATATTATGTCGATCCAAGCGTTATATTCTCGTGCCAACGGCGCCGCTGGCGACATAGTTTTTAAAACTTGATTAGCGGATAATCGAGGTCAATTTCAGTTAATTTGATGGGCCATAGCGTGTATTGCGCCCATCTATCCGCAGTGTATTGGGGACATAATGGATAGCAAAGCGTATTTAGGTGACATCATTGGCGGCAGCATCATGCTGCGCGAAAGTCGCATTATTGCTCAATTACTCTTGGCGTCACCAGATGCCTCACGCTGGGAAGAAGCTATCGTTTCCGATAACTGTCTACAAAAGAACTCTCAGCACAGCGCCAAGCGCATGGCATCCACCGTACGTAAGCGTCTCCTCCCCATGGGGGCAAAGTTCTGGGAATACCTGTTGGAATGCTCAGACGAAGCGGCTAAACAGTTGCTGTTATTAGCCGTGATCCATCAATCACCTGTACTGGGTGATTTCATGACCACCGTCGTGAGTGATGCGCGTCGTATGTACCGTGATGCCCTTAGTGCTTCTGATTGGTCAGATTTTATGTTATCGCGCCAGCGTGTTGTGGCTGATTTAGATAGCTATTCTGCTAGCTCAATTCAAAAGATCGGCAGCAACATCATCAAGATATTGGCCGATACAGGTTACCTAGAGTCTGGGCGCAACAAGAAATTAAAAAATGTCTACCTACTTCCCGAAGCGAAGGCGTGGGCAATACAACTATCTTGCATGAAAGCTTATGAAGCCATGGAGAGCGCCCTGTGAATGAGCATTTTGACAACCAACATGCCTTAAAAAAACGACTCGAACAAATCGAGGATCGGTTAAAAAGCGACAATTTTCTAAACAACCGCGAACTCGGTGGTGAGATCGGTTTTTATATCTTTGACTACCCCGCACAATTTGAGCTAACCGTGCGGGAATATGTCACGTTTAGCCTGCAGCGGCTTGACAAACTTGGCTATCGTTTTGTGCATCTTAATTTGTTTGCCGAAGTGTTAGCGATGCTACGCGAGCGCAAAATGCTCGATGAAGCGTTTAAGTTTGAAAAAAGCAAAGGAATTGATGGCTTGGCGAAAGCCCTAAAAGGCCCCTTAGAACAAGGTCGGGTAGCCGCCTATTTGAAAAGTAAAATTGAACAGCAAGACGCGCAGTTTGTGGTGCTTACCGGCCTAGGCCAGTGCTGGCCACTGATCCGCGGCCACGGCTTACTTAATGCCTTACATGCGCACTTAGGTGCAACACCGTTGGTTTTATTTTATCCCGGCAGCTACAGCGGATTAGAGCTTCATCCGTTTGATCTCGACAGTGTTGATGTGGCGGCGGCTAATTATTACCGTGCCTTTCAACTGGTCCCCAAAACCAACCCTGTGAGCTAACCCAATCATTTAGCACCGCGGTCATGTCGCGATCGGTGACACCCTCCGCGGTTTTCATTTTGCTGCCAATAAGCGCAGCCAGAATTCGATTAATGAGATCCCTGATGCAGGTTAAAGAACTCTTTTCCAAACAACTCGACCGCTCAATTAACGGCGTAGTAAAAGCTGACCAACTCAATGAACAGATCATCTGGTCAGAGCTGGATGAATACGTGGTCACGCGCGAACTCGACAAACACTTTCGGCATTTTTTTGAAAACTACTTGCCGGGGGTGAATAACCCCGATGACCCGAGCGTTGCCGGAAAAGTAGGCATTTGGGTCTCAGGCTTTTTTGGTTCAGGTAAATCGCACTTTATAAAAATTCTGTCTTACCTGCTGAGCAACCAACACGCCAGCAATGCTGACAGCAGTAAGAGTGCGATTGAGTTTTTTAAAGAAAAAATCAGCGACTCTTTGCTGTATAGCGATATCCATGCCGCAGTTAATCGCAGCACTGACGTTATCTTGTTTAACATCGATAGCCGCGCGGATACCAATGACAAAGAAGACGCCATCCTAAAAGTCTTTTTACGCGTGTTTAATGAGCGCTTAGGCTATTGCGGTGACCATCCGCACATCGCCAATTTTGAGCGCGAGCTCGATGCCCTCAATCAATACCAAGCCTTTAAAGACAAATTTCTCGAACTCAGTGGCGAGACGTGGGAAGAGGTGCGCGACAGCTACCTGTTTCGCATCGACCCCATGGCACAAGCGTGGAGCCAAGTTACCGGCCAGTCCGAGGCCTCGGCGCAGCACTGCATCGAACATATTGAGTCTATGTTCACTCTGGATATCAGCAACTTCTGTAAATGGGTGCGTGAATACCTTAAGCGCTGTGGCGATGAGCAACGAATCGTCTTTTTAGTCGATGAAGTGGGGCAGTTTATCGGCAACAACACCCAGATGATGCTCAAGTTGCAGACCATCACTGAAAATCTCGGTACCGCCTGTGGCGGGCGCGCTTGGGTGATTGTCACCTCACAAGAAGATATTGATGCCGTCCTTGGCGATCTCAGCAGCAAAAATGGCCAAGATTTTTCAAAAATCCAAGGCCGTTTTCACACCCGCATCTCCTTGTCGTCGTCCAATACCAACGAAGTTATTCAAAAGCGTTTATTACAAAAAACGCCGCAAGCCAAAGATGCCTTGGCCGATTTGTTCGCCCATAAAGGTGATGTACTGCGCAACCAACTCGCCTTTGATAACACCACCACCGCCGAATTGGCCAATTACAGCGATAGCGTTGAGTTTGTCGATCACTACCCGTTTATTCCCTATCAATACACCTTAATCCAAAAGGTGTTTGAAGCCATTCGTAAAGTTGGTGCCACCGGCAAACACTTATCACGCGGCGAGCGCTCCTTGCTCGATGCGTTTCAAAACGCCGCCCGGCAGCAAATGGATAAAGAGACCGGCGTATTAGTGCCGTTTCATGCGTTCTATACACCGATTGAGTCGTTCTTAGATACCAACGTGAAACGTATCTTCGAACAAGCCAGTGAGAACAAGGCGCTTCAGCCCTGCGATGTGCAACTATTAAAAGGCCTGTTTTTAATCCGCTATGTCGACTTGGTTAAATCAACCCTCGACAATTTAGTCACACTCTCTATTGAAGAGATAGACACCGATAAAATTACCTTACGGAAAAATATCGAGGCCAGTTTAGAGCGCTTGGAGCAACAGATGCTGATCGTACGCAATGGCGATCAGTATGTGTTTTTGACCAACGAAGAAAAAGAGATCGAACAAGAGATCCGCCACACCCAGGTGGAAGCGACCGAATCGACACGCCATTTAGCCCAATTAATCTTTGATGAGGTCCTAGCAAGCCGTCGGCAATACCGCTACCCCGTCAACAAACAGGATTTTCCGATCAGCCGTTTTTGTAACGGCCATCCACAAGACGGGCAGGCGCGCACCGATCTGATCCTAAAAGTCATATCCCCGCTGGATGCGAATTACGATGACTATCATCACCAAGGCTGCTTAAAGCTAAGTGAAGATTGCGTGCTGCTGCGCCTGCCCGATGACACCCGCTTATGGCGTGAATTTACTACCTGGCAAAAGACGGCTAAATATTTAGCTAGCCACGACAGCAAGCGCTCAGATCAGCAAAAACTGTTGGCCGAGAAAGCGCTAGAAAACACCCAGCGCCGGCAGAACCTGAAAAACTCATTTGAGACTTTGGTCAAAGCCGCAAAAATCTTTGCCTTGGGGCAAGAGCTGAATATCAAAGCATCGAGTGTGATTAACATCACCGATGAAGCCTTTAAATACGTCATTGAAAACAGCTTCCAAAAGCTCAACATGCTCAAAAGCTGTGGCATGCAGCCGACGCAAGAGCTCAAATCGGTGCTGAGTGCCGATGATGTCGGCCAGCTCAACCTGCACCTAGGTGAGCGCGATCCCAACGCCGAGGCCAAGCAAGAGCTGATCGGGCACCTTGTCTTGATCGAATCGTCAAACCAACCGCTGTATTTCAAAGCGCTGCTCGAACGCTTTAGCTCCCGCCCTTACGGCTGGAACCGTGACGAAGTGATGTTGCAAGTGGCGCATTTGGTATTACAGGGCAAGGTGGCGCTGTCTACCCCGAACGGCGATTTGCCACTTAACCGCAGCTATGATCATTTCACTTCGGTCAGAAACCACGCCAACTTGCGCCTGCGCAGCGTGCGGCAACACAGTGACATGCAGATCACTAAAGCTGCCCGCTTGGCTAAAGAGCTGTTTCAAACGCCGTTTGATGCACAAGAAAAAGAGCTCGCCGAAAAACTCATCGCCGTCCTCAACGAGCAGCAACGCCGACTCGCCGATTTTGAGTTTAAAGCCAAGCAATGCGCCTGCCCCGGTCAAGCCGTGCTGCAACAAGGACGCCAATTAATTGATGGCCTATTAGCCCATAGCCAACAAAGTTACGCCCTGATTGAAAGCTTGTGCCAACAAGAAAACGAACTGCTCGATTTTGCCGAAGATTTTGAAGATGTCGCCGAATTCTTTAGCCGCCAATTTGACGCGTGGCAGCAACTGCATCGCGCACTGCACAGCCAATTTGCTATCAACCGTGACGCGTTAGACAACGACGCCCAAGCCGCCGAATTGCTCGCCAAGCTGCAGGCTATCTATAGCGACCAGAAGCCTTACAGCAAACTGCGTGAGATCACGCCGCTTATCGCCGCGCTAAGTCAAATCCATCAACGCCTGATCGAGCAAGCGCGCGCCCAAGCCCAAACCGAGATTGCACGCCAGCAACAGGCCGCCAAGCACCTGATTGGTGACCTGCCAGCCGATGAGCAAAATCAAGCCATGCGCCCGTTCGTGCTGCTCCAAGGCAAAGCAGATAAATGCGTGTCACTGCATGAATTTATCAGCCTCAAACAGCAAGCCGAAGATGAAGAAGAAAATGTAATTGCCTTAGTCAATCACTACATCACCCAACAAAAACCCATCAGCCCGCCTAGCGACAGCGAGACCCTCATCGCGCCTGTCGTCGTTAAGGTGAAACCCATTGAACAGATCTCACCGAGTGAGCTGTTTGGTGATAACGCACACTATATCGAGTCGGAAACGGATATTGAGCAGTACTTAGCAAAACTGCGCGCCCACCTGCAACAAGCGATCCATGCCGGCAAACGTGTGCGGATCAAATAACTCATCTTATGCGAGCGAGCGAGTCCCTGAGCGCGATGGGGCTCACTCGCTATGACCCAGAAGAAATAAAGCTGGCATGCTCGCGCCGATAGCCAACATGCACAGCACCCGCTTTACGGGAACACGCAGGGCTAATACACCCGCAGACCTTGCTATGACTTAACGAGCCATTCATGAACACTAATAACTTGAAAAAAGTCGCCCCCTTGGCGCGCACCGCATTTATCAAAGCCATCACCTCTCGTGCCAGCGAATTTGGCCTTACCGCCAACGGCGTGAGTGACTTCAGTGTCACTGGCGACATCTTACAAGTGGCCGGTTTCACGCATCCGGCACGACATAACGCCGCGATTAAGCGTTTACATCAGCGCATTGCCGCCCAAGGCTTTACCGCCGTGATGGAACAAATGGCCTATACCTGGTTCAACCGCTTTTGCGCCATCCGCTTCATGGAGTTAAAAAGCGAAGAGAGCTACTTAGAGCACGGCCTGCGCGTACTATCACACCCCAACCAACCCAAGGGCTTTGAAGTGCTCGACAATGCACTGCAAGTGATCGATAGCCTGATCAGCGATGGCATCAACCTCGACAAGACCGCCTTAATTGAGTTACTTGTGGCAGGCGATAAACAAGAACACGTCTACCGTGAACTGCTACTGGCTCAATGCCATCGCTTGCATCAGGCCATGCCGTTCTTATTTGAAGCCATTGATGATGAAACCGAACTGCTGCTACCCAGCAACCTGACCCGCACCGATGCCTTCTGGCGCACACTGGTGGATGACATTCCGGAAAGTGACTGGCAACAGGTGGAAGTGATTGGTTGGCTGTATCAGTTCTATATCAGCGAAAAGAAAGATGCCGTGATCGGCAAAGTAGTTAAATCGGAAGACATTCCCGCCGCCACGCAGTTGTTTACGCCCAACTGGATTGTGCAATATCTGGTGCAAAACTCACTCGGCCGGCACTGGCTGCAAACCTATCCCGATGCCGCCCTCAAGCAACATATGCCCTACTTTGTCGCGCCAGGTGACCAGCCCAACGAAGTGGTCAATACCATCGCGGAGCAGACGGCCCAAAGCCTTGATCCGGAAACTATCAAAGTCTTTGATCCCGCCTGCGGCTCAGGGCACATCTTGGTTGAAGCCTACAACGTGCTGTTTCATATCTATGAAGAGCGTGGGTATCGCAGCCGTGAGATCCCAGCTTTAATTCTGAATCACAACCTGTACGGCTTAGACATTGATGATCGCGCCGCGCAATTAGCCGGTTTTGCGTTAATGATGCGGGCACGCCAAGATGATCGCCGCCTGTTTTCGCGCGATATCCAGCTGAATATCCATGCTCTGCAAGAGAGCAAAACGCTGGATATGGCGCAACTATGGAAGCATCTAAACCTCAATGCCGATTGGGATCGTGGTCAAACCGACGACCTGTTTGCTGATAATCACCAGCACCTTACCGCCAACGATTCGCGCTTACACCTGCTCTATGAGTTACACACCCGCTTTATCAACGCCAAAACCTTAGGTTCACTAATTAGCGTGCCAGCCGAACTCAGTAAAGAGCTCAGCGAGCTGCATACCACGGTCAAAGGCCTAGCCGACACCGGCGACAGCATGCAAAAGTCTGCTGCCAACACCGTGCTGCCCCTGCTGGCACAGGCCAGCGTGTTAGCCCAACGTTATGATGCCGTTATCGCCAATCCGCCGTACATGGGCAGTAAAGGAATGAATGCCGATCTCAAAGAATTTGCCAAAAAGCGGTTCCCAAACAGCAAATCGGATCTGTTCGCCATCTTTATCGAACGCAATCTCGACTTGACCACCGCAGCAGGCGTGGTCGCCATGATCACCATGCAAAGTTGGATGTTCCTCTCCTCTTACGAAGCACTGCGCGCCCGCATTTTAGGGCAACACACCATCTTGGGCATGGCGCATTTGGGCGCGCGCGGTTTTGACAGTATCGGCGGCGAGGTGGTCTCCACCACCGCCTTTGTGCTGGCCCAGCCCCATCTGCCGACCTATCAGGGCAGTTATTTCCGCTTAATCGATGGCAACTCAGAAGCGGAAAAAGCCGCAATGTTTCAAGCCGCCTTGCCAAATAGAGAGCCCCAGCATGAATGATAAGCCTCTCTTACCACCCGATTACAGCAACTGGTTGCTGACCATAAAACAGCAGGTCGTATCCGCACGCCTGCGCACCGCGCTGGCCGCCAACAGCGAATTGATCAGCTTTTACTGGCGTCTTGGCGCACAGCTGCTGGAGCGGGAGGTCAATGCCGCCTGGGGCAGTGGCTTTATTGATACCCTCAGTCAGGATCTTCGCCAATCTTTTCCTGGCGTTGGCGGCTTTTCGGCCAAAAATCTGCGCTATTGCCGCGCGTTTTACCGTTTTTATTGCCGCCAACCAATTTGGCAACAGCCTGTTGCCAAATTGGTCCAGCCCGGCAGCGCATTTGACCTAATGACCGAGCAGGGCGAGCCAGATAGCGTACTGTCCGAGCAGATCACCCAGCTCCCGTGGGGGCACCACATCCAGATCTTTACCAAATGCCAGAGTATTGAAGAGGCTCGCTTTTATGTAAACCAAACCCTGGAGCAGGGCTGGAGCCGCGATGTGCTGGCGCTGCAGCTCAAATCCAACCTATTTGCCCGTGCAGGCAGCGCCGTGAATAACTTTGCCACCACCCTGAGCGCCCCACAGTCAGATTTGGCCGCACAAACCCTGAAAGATCCTTATACCTTCGATTTTATGGCACTAACAGCGCCCTATAACGAACGCGATATTGAGCGCCAACTAACCACCCACATCACCCAGTTTTTGCTGGAACTGGGCAAAGGTTTTGCCTTTATAGGCCGGCAGTATCACCTTGAAATCGCCGGCAATGACTACTACCTCGATCTCTTGTTCTATCACGTGACCCTCAAGTGCTACGTGGTGATTGAGTTAAAAAATCGCCGTTTTATCCCCGAATATGCCGGCAAGCTCAATTTTTATCTGTCGGCGGTGGATAGCCTGTTAAAACGTGACGATGACCAACCCACTATTGGCCTGCTGCTGTGCCGCGATAAAAACAATATCGAGGTGGAGTTTGCCCTGCGCGATATGAATAAACCGATGGGCGTCAGTGAATATACCTTGGTCGAGTCGCTGCCCGATAACCTCAAAGGCGCGCTGCCGACCGTCGAAGAAATTGAGCAGGATTTACAGTTTTTATAAGGAAATAAATAGTGAGCGAACTACCAAAAGAGCAAATCAAAGAACAAAAAAAAGAGCAACCAACTAATTTTATTAAGACGCGCGATGACAAAAAGCCAATCGAATTTGTCAGTACTGAAAATGGATTCACTTTAGGGACGGGGCAGGAAACCTCTTGGGTCAACGGCAAGACATTTACCCAAAAAGATCTGCGCTCCCGTATCGAGCCTTGGCTGACCTCACTGTTCCAGTCAGAACACCTTTCGCTGTTGGCGGGTTCTGGGCTGACGCATGCCGTGCATTATCTTGCTGCAGGAACGGGCGCTGCCGGTATGGGGGCGCTGACATTGAGCAACCATCAGACCGAAATCACTCAAGCCGCAGAGAAGGCTGCTGATGCTGCCGGGCGAGAGAAAGGTAACCTGGAAGATCAACTGCGCGTCGCCAACGAATTGTTGCGTGGTTTGGAGATCATGCAGGACA
>NZ_JBOFMC010000432.1:0-6558 GCF_051658185.1 Shewanella sp.
CCAAAAGTAGCCTCGCCTTGGTGCTGCAAATGGGCTTAAGTTTGCCATTAATGTATGGTTTATTAGTCGCTTGGATAGGTGCTTTATTGCTTGGCACGACGTGGTTTTTTAAGCGTCTCGAGATGTAATCTACCGGAAAAGATTTGGGTTTTGTGCTGATTAAACAATAGGTAAAGTGAGTATAGAGTCACAGTATTTTATGCAGGTAAAATCTAAAATGGCGGTTTATAATCGTCACTTTTCTGCTTTTATTGGCAAATCTCCTCTGTGTTGGTTGAGTTATCGAGCGGTTAATATGTATAAAATTACTTCCTATTTAACGTTAGATGAACAGGCTAAGGAATTGGTCGATCATGTTAATGGCACCAAGATTAGCTTAACGTTTTCTGAGGCGGCGATACTCTCCTTATTATTGTCATCTTCAAAAACGATTTTTACCCGGGAACAACTGCTTATGGCGGGTTGGCCAAATCGTGTGGTGACTCCTACTTCTTTAACGAATTGTGTGAGTACATTACGTAAAAAACTCGAGCCTTACGTTGAAGTGCAGCTTAAAACCATGCCACGTCGTGGCTACCAATTACACGTGTCAGTGCAATCCAATCTAAAAATATTGGCCATTAAAGATGCGATTAGAGACGCCATTATTGGCGTATCAAATTGGACGAAACTCTTGGGTATTATGCTATTTGGCCTAATTTTAGCGACGATTTGGTATTTTAGTGAGCGCCATTCTGTCGTGAAGGATGTGGCCAAGTGGCATGCAGATAAATCCATCGACTTGACGTTGGCGGGCACTACCGGCTTTGCTCAATTGCTTTATATGGGAGAGAATAAAAATTTACATCCCTCTGAGTGGCAAAAGCATTTGGTTCCCGAGGGCAATCAAATTGATCATTTAAAGTATTTCAGCGCGTTTGCCGCGACTGACGGCCAACATTACTCGATGGCGATTTGCCCTGAACAGAATCCGGCAAGCTGTAAGGGCAAGGATATGATGAATATTACCGCGATTCACTCTCAGGCTGCCGGCCTTAAGTTGAAGGAATTTATTCCGCTCACCCACGTCATGGAGCAGCGCATCCGCTATAACAAAATTGTGATGCCGTTGGGTGAGAAAGCGACTGGTGAATTGCTTGAGCATAATTATCAAGCCGATATTTATTTTCCGGTGGCGGGTGAACTATTAGTGCGTGCCGATTTAAGTATGTCTTTAGTTTATGAGGGCGAAAATACCGGTTCGTTTTATTCATCCACCTGTATTACTGATCAAGACTGTTTAACGAGTCCATTAAAGTACATTGTACGGGGGGAATTTGAGCAATATCCAACGACGATTGACAATCTTAACGTCGATGTATTTCATGTAAAAGTTCTTCAAAAAGAGCTTTCAAAACCGGATGAGGTTAGTCCATCAGCCATGGCGTTTTATCGGGAGATCCGTAAGCACGATATCCGCGATAAAGATTTATTTTTTTATCGCATACACCAAAATCAGCACTCCGCGGTATGGGTTGTCCCGTTAATTGGCGATATGGTGGCTTGGACCAAATATACTCCGATGAGGCTTTAATTTGGTAACGAAAATCAAGTAGGTAGTAACAACCGATTTTCGACGGGCTGACCAAGCAGCCTCCGTCTAACCTAGAAGCATATGGTGGAAAGGGGAGCATCGTGATGAAGCATATTGACACCATCCCCCCCCTTTAAAGGAGGTGGAGGATGTCAATAGTTTCTGTCGAGGTCCTTGTATATGCGAGCTGGAAACTTGACTCGTACAGGACTAACCACTAACATGCCCAACGTCGAAAAGATTTTAGACTGGTCAGGTTATTCCAGTCCTCGATAATTCGAGATTTAGTTGCATTATGCAAACCCACGGCACTACCCTTTCATTAGGATGGTGCTATTTATTGTATTAGCACCATCTGAAAATTTTTAATTTGGATGGAACAATGCAAAAGAAACAAACCTTGATTGTCGCACAAATCTTTATTTCTCTTATGATGGCATTCCTCATGACTGGCATTTTTAGTTTTTTCGAACTAGGAATGACTCAGAAGTGGCTCTATACATGGATGAATTCCTTCATTGTCGCTTGGCCTATCGCTTTTGTCCTATCTATTTTCGTTGGTAATCTGGGTTTTAAACTCGCAAATAAAGTGACCTCTTGACATACTCATTTCATCTTTAACGGCTAGAGATACCTGTGATTGATTTGAGTAACATTAAGTGTTAATTGGCCACGGGTACTTCACCAACGTAGTGGGCGATCAGGCAATCACCAGCGGGTAGTCGTGCTGAGGATGTGCCAATATCTGCACCGGATACTGGTAGACTTGCGCAATTAAGGGGGCTGTTAACACATCCGCGGGTGTGCCATCGGCCACCACTCGCCCCTTATCTAACAATATCAACCTGTCGGCATATTGTGCTGCGAGGTTAAGATCATGGACTACCGCAACAATACACGCCCCTTCGCGGGCTAAACGTCGCAGTAGCGCCAATGTATGATGTTGATGGGCAATATCTAACGCCGAGGTGGGCTCATCTAAGATCAACACGGGCGCTCTTGGCGACTGAGCGACCTGAGTCAATATCCGGGCAAGATGTACTCGTTGTTGCTCTCCGCCTGACAAACTTGGGTAGAGGCGTTCGGAAAGGTGAGCGACCCCGGTTCGCTCCATATTGTCCTTAGCTATCTGACGAACCTCGGTTCGGCTTGCCGTAAGCGTCTGACTGGCGAGTTCGACCACTTCTTGCACTGTAAAGTTAAAGCTTAAGCTGCTCGACTGTGGCAATACCGCGACGGATCCTGCCAGTGTCGCGTCGGCCCACTCCTGTCTTGGTATATGATAAAAGCTCACGTGGCTGGTCTGAGCCAGTTCACCATTAATGACCTTGAGCAGGCTACTTTTACCGGTTCCATTAGGGCCTAAGATCATGCTAAAGCAGGCGCACTCAAACTCGAGTGAGACATTATCGAGTAGGGTCTTCCCACCTAGGGTTAAGTTGACATGTTCAATTGCAATCCCCATCAAGCTAAGCGTCCTCGTTGTTTAAATAACAGCATTAAAAAGAAAGGTGCTCCAATCGCCGCGGTAATAATGCCCACTGGGATCTCCTGCGGCGCGACGATGGTGCGCGCAATAATATCCGATAGCAGTAACAGTAATGCGCCAAGCACCATCGACACCGGCAGCAGCCGTTCGTGGGCAGGCCCGGTCAACTGACGTGCAATATGGGGCACCACGAGGCCGATAAACCCTATCATCCCGGCCAATGCAACGGTTATCCCCACACCTGCCGCAGTACATAAAATCAGTTTTCGTTTCAGTTTTTGTACGTTAACGCCCATGTGTCTGGCTTCCGCTTCCCCAAGCAATAAGCTATTTAATGGTTTAGCCAAACGCCAAAACACTAACCCCAGCAGCAATAATGCGCTGTAGGCCAAGGCGAGGTTATCTGTAGTGGCTCCTGCAAGAGAGCCCATGGTCCACAGTGACAAATCTCTTAGCGCTTGATCATCGGCAAAGTAATTGAGTAATCCCAATCCTGCTCCTGCCATTGCGGCGAGCGCGACACCGGCGAGCAACATAATGCTGACAGATGTCCCTTGGGCACTGGTACCCATGTAATACACTGCAAAGGTCGCCAGCGCCCCGCCAATAAACGCAAAAACGGGGACGGTTCCTAAGGTCATCATTGGCGTATTGCCAACGACACTGCCCAGCAATACGATGGCAATCGCAGCTCCTAAGGACGCCCCTGCTGACACGCCGATAATGCCAGGGTCGGCCAATGGATTACGAAACAACCCCTGCATTACCGCACCGCACATGGCCAGTAGCGCTCCGACTGAAATCGCTAATAAGGTCCTAGGCAAACGCACTTCCTGAACGATGACTTTGGCGTATTCTGGTAAGTCGGTGTCTAGGTTTAGCAAGGCTCTTAGGGCAGAGGTAAAGCTAATATCCATAGGGCCTAACGCGAGTGAGCTTGCCATCACCAAATATAAGAGCGCGCCACTGGTCGTCAGCAAGAGCCTCAGTGGCACTCTGCGTGTGACTAATTGTTGCATTGCGAGTTCCTTTTCGTTGGGCCTTATTGAGGCGCAGCATTGGCGCCAGTGGCACTCGCCAATTGATGCTGTAGATTTTCGGCTAATGTGAGGCTCGCGAGTCCAAAACCGCCTTGAATCGCCGCGCTAGGAATCGCGATCACCCGCTGATTTTTCACCGCTGGGGTCTGAGCTAATAGCGGTTGCTCTGCCACCAATCCTGCAATCCCGCCTAATTGATCGTAGGTTCGCTCCGCCAGCAGGATGACGTCGGGCTGCATTTGTAGGATGGCCTCACTGGAAAATGACTTATAACTGTGACTGTGCTCGGCCACCGGATTTATCGCGCCCGCCAATTCAATCACAGTGTGGGTGGTTGTCCCCGCACCGGCAACGGTTATGGGCCGCCCCTTTGAAATCATCATAAATAATACTTTGGCTGGTGCGGCGGGTTTATTTTGCTGCAATTTAGCCAATTGCGCTTTCACTTGAGTTTTTATCTGTGCTGCTTTGGCTTGGGTGTCGGTGAGCTTGGCCAATATATCGATGCGGGCATTAAAATCATCAAGATGATTGCCAGAGGGTAGCGCTTGCACGACCACACCTGCCGAGGTGAGCTGCTTTAAGGTGGTATCTGGCCCCATTTCATCTGATCCCAGTAAATGGCTTGGCCTAAGCGACAACAACCCTTCGATCGACAGCTGTCTGTGGTAACCAACGATTGGCACTTCAGTATTTAATAACAATGGCTTACTTGTCAGATCGGCGGCAATAATCTTGTCTTTGGCCCCCAGCGCCAGTAACATTTCGGTGACAGTTGACCCTGCACTAATAATGCGAGGGGAGTTAGCCTCAGTGGCTAGCGCAGCCGCACAATAGACGGTTAAAAGGCTAAACAGGGCGGTTCCGATTAATTGTTTTAGATTTAAGCTCTTCATTTTGGACAACTTCCTTCTACATATTGTCATTGGTTAGGCCCTTTCATCATGATATGGGTGGCATGGATCTGGTGCTGCTGCATAAACTCAAACAGCTTCAATAGTTTTTCGACATTGGCTTGTTTATCACTGGCAATAATGACGGGGCGATTAGGCGTGTGTTTCACTGCCACAGTAAAGGCTGCAGTAAAAGTATCCCAGTCGCTAAACACCTTATCCTGTAGGCCCCAGCGCTCATCATCGGCGGTCACCGTGACGGCTAATGCACTGTCATCAGCACTGCCCAGTTCACTGGAAGACTGGGCTTTAGGGATCGACACGGTTAATGTCTGCACTTGGATGTTGGCGCTGAGCAGCAAAAACACCATCACGATAAAAATAATATCCATGAGCGAGGTGAGATCTGGGCTCAAACCTTCTTCATCAAGGGACTTTTTGGAGCAGATCATCGGCTCACCTCAACGACGCTTTGCTTATCAGACTCCCACGTGTAACTGGGCACACATGGCGTTTGGCAAGCTTGCGGCTGACAGGTGATCTTATCGACACTAAGACCAATCAAGTGCAGATTAAAATGGTTTAACAGATACTCAATGGTATCGAGCTTACGATTAGCCCATAAATTGAATAGCTGTGAGCAAGCGATAGCTGGCACGGCGATCAATAAACCCGCGGCAGTGGTCGCCATGGCGAGACCTAGGCCATCGGCCAGTTGTGATGGGGTCACGGCGCCCGGTGTCGAGGCCACATCCTTAAACATTTCAATTAAGCCCAAAACCGTCCCTAATAGTCCGAGTAAAGGCGCTAAGACGCCGATAATTTGCAGCAGTTTTAATCCCGCCATAAACTGACGGCGCTTCTCCTGTAACCACAGGCTCACAGCCTCTTCACGCAGCGGTTTAGCAAACTGACGATGGCCGATCAACATACACAATCCTTGGGATAGGGCGCTTTTATCTTGGATATGCTGTTGTAGATAAGCATCGAGTTTTGCGTCATCCTCTAATGACAACTGATACAGATCAGTGTGCCCGCTGCGGCGATGGGTTTTACTGTTAAGCATAAAGAACACCAGACGCTCAATAATCAGCATCACCATTAACAGCGACAATAACGTTAATGGCCAGCGCATCAAGCCCAACTGTCCCTGAATAGCAATAAAAAATTCGTTATATGACATATGATTAACTCACTCCACTAAACCAGAAACTACTTCAATTCGAAACGGACTGGGACTTTCAACCTTGAAGCCATTCTCTGTCCGTTTATGCTGTGGCCATTAAATTGCCACTCTTTTAATGCGTCCAGCGCAGCATGATCCAACACTTCATAGCCTGAGCTTTTCGCAATTATTCGCTTGATTTGTTGGCCCTGAGGGTCGAGCCAGACTTCAATCAACACCACACCTTGCAATCCTTTACGTTTTGCCTCTCTGGGATAGTGCGGTGGGGTGGGTTTCACCTTAAAACTGGGCTTTTCTAGCATCACAGGCTGAGCCGCACTCTGGTTTATCGTTGTGGCGAGCGACTGTGGTTGATGATCTTGAAATTGTTCTTGTTC
>NZ_JBOFMC010000433.1:0-18111 GCF_051658185.1 Shewanella sp.
CCATCAGCGAATTAACCCCATACACCCACTGGATCATCGTTTGCTCAACCCATGGTGCGGGAGATCTTCCGGACAATATCCAGCCATTTTGCAAAGAAGTGGCCTTGTACTACCCCGATCTATCCCAGGTAAAATTCGCCCTGTGTGCCATTGGCGACTCCAGCTACGACACTTTCTGCCAAGGGCCTGAGAAGTTAATTTTTGCGATCGAAAACTGCGGCGCCAAAGCCTTTGTGGATAAGATCCAGATCGATGTTCAACAAGATCCGACGCCAGAAGACCCAGCCCTCGCGTGGTTAAACCAATGGCAAGCAAAGCTGTAGATCGCAAACAGGTAAAAACCGTAAAACCACCCACAGTTTCGATCACACTTATCCACAAATAAGTATTTTATGGTATAAATATGTGGATAAGCTATTATTTTGATCTGATCAACCTCTGCGCTATTCACACTCCGATCCGCTCAAAGATCCACCTTGTGGATAAGTAGCGGATCTATCCCCACCTTATTTGGCGATAGATCGCTTGTAGATCACAGGATCTAAATCGCGTTAACTAATGATTTATATAGCAAATTAGGCTTACACACAGAAATTCGCGATCCTAATAGTAAACATAATAAGAAGATCTATATAAAGATCTTAAGATCTATTAGTCCCGATCCATTGGATCAAACGACGTAAAATGATCATTCACCTAGGGCAAAGCAAATGCTAAAATAATCGGCTCGAATTTAAGTCTCACAACGTTATTAAAGGTAGTGTCATGCATTTTCATGAACGGTTTGATGTTATTGTTATTGGCGGTGGTCATGCCGGAACTGAAGCCGCATTGGCAGCTGCACGAATGGGATCGAAAACATTATTGTTGACCCACAACATCGATACCTTAGGCCAAATGTCATGCAACCCAGCCATTGGTGGTATTGGTAAAGGCCATTTAGTTAAAGAAATCGATGCCTTAGGTGGCGCGATGGCCATTGCAACCGATTATGCCGGGATCCAATTTAGAACCTTAAACTCCAGCAAAGGCCCGGCAGTGCGTGCCACTCGCGCCCAAGCCGATCGCGCGTTATATCGCCAAAAAATTCAAAGTATTCTGCAACATCAACCCAACTTACGTATTTTCCAGCAAGCGGTAGATGATCTGATTGTTGAAAACGAGCAAGTCGTTGGTGTCGTTACACAAATGGGATTAGCCTTTGAGGCCCCAGCTGTCGTGTTAACAACCGGCACTTTCCTAAATGGTCGAATTCACATTGGTTTAGAAAATTACAGTGGTGGCCGCGCTGGCGATCCGCCAGCAATTGCCCTTGCTAATCGCTTACGTGAGCTGCCGATACGAGTCGGTCGTTTAAAAACCGGTACGCCGCCGCGTATTGATGCCAATACCATAGATTTTTCTCAAATGGCTGAGCAAAAAGGCGATTCTCCGTTGCCTGTGATGTCATTTATGGGCGATGTTAGCCATCATCCTAAGCAGATTTCCTGTTGGATCACCCACACCAATGAAAAAACCCACGATATTATTCGTGGCGGTTTAGACAGAAGCCCAATGTATTCAGGGGTGATTGAAGGTATTGGTCCGCGTTATTGCCCATCAATTGAAGATAAGATCCACCGTTTTGCGGATAAATCCTCCCATCAGATCTTTATCGAACCCGAAGGCCTCAATACCACGGAGATCTACCCTAACGGTATTTCAACCAGCTTACCGTTTGATGTGCAATTGAATTTAGTGCGTTCTATCAAAGGGATGGAACATGCTGAGATCGTTCGCCCGGGTTATGCCATCGAATATGATTATTTTGATCCAAGAGATCTTAAAAACTCATTAGAAACCAAAACGATCAATGGCTTATTTTTTGCGGGACAAATTAACGGTACCACGGGTTATGAAGAAGCCGGCGCTCAAGGCCTATTGGCTGGGATGAATGCTGCCTTGCAAGTTCAAGGTAAAGCGGCTTGGTGTCCACGCCGTGATGAAGCCTATCTTGGGGTACTTGTAGACGATTTATCGACCTTAGGCACAAAAGAGCCCTACCGTATGTTCACCAGTCGCGCCGAATACCGTTTGCTGCTGCGTGAAGATAATGCCGATCTGCGATTAACAGCCAAAGGTCGTGAACTGGGGTTAGTCGATGATGCTCGTTGGGCGGCGTTTAGCCAAAAAGTGGAGTCCATCGAATTAGAGCTCCAACGTTTACGTAGCCAATGGGTGCATCCAAATTCACCTTTGCTGCCAGTATTAAATCCCCATTTAAATACGCCGATCTCCCGGGAAGCCTCCTTTGAGGATTTATTACGTCGTCCGGAGATGGATTATAGCAAGTTGATGCAGATTGAAGGTTTTGGCCCAGGGCTTGCCGATCCTCAGGCGGCTGAGCAAGTGCAAATCCAAGTGAAATACTCGGGTTACATTCAGCGTCAGCAAGAAGAAATCAATAAAGCGGTACGCAATGAGAACACAGGCTTGCCGTTACATATTGATTATAAAGAAGTTCCAGGTTTATCAAATGAGGTGATTGCCAAGTTGAATAACCACAAGCCTGAAACCATAGGTCAAGCCTCGCGGATTTCGGGGATCACGCCTGCAGCGATTTCCATTCTGTTGGTTCACCTTAAAAAGCGTGGCTTGTTGCGTAAGCAAGCATAAAAGCGAGCTTGATCGACTGTTTGGTCGTGGAAGGGAAGCATGAATGCTTCCCTTCATCGTTATCGGGCTTCATAATAGCCTCCGAGTTTATAAACGTATCTTTGTTGAGGTTGCTCAGTGTTATCTGCCCAGTTAGAGGCCTATTTAGCCGAAATTAATCTGCCCGCGACTGTGGAGCAGAAAAAACAACTTATTGATTTTGTTGGAATGCTCCACAAATGGAATAAGGCCTATAACCTAACATCGGTTAGAGATCCCGAAGCGATGCTGATCCGGCATATTATGGATAGCTTAGTGGTATCAAAGCATCTGCAAGGGGAACGTTTTATCGATGTCGGAACGGGTCCTGGGCTACCCGGTATTCCATTGGCGATAATGAACCCTGATAAAACCTTTGTGTTACTCGATAGCCTAGGTAAACGTATTCGCTTTCAAAAACAAGTGGCTTTTGAACTTGGGATCACCAATATCAGTTCAGTTGAAAGCCGGGTTGAAGCTTATCAACCTGAGCAAAAGTTTGACGGGGTGCTTAGCCGCGCCTTCGCCTCGATTGAGGATATGCTGAGTTGGTGTCATCACTTACCTGCTGACCATGGCCAATATTATGCCCTCAAAGGTCAATTAAATGAGCAAGAGATGCGCCAAATTCCGCCGGGATTTACGGTGACCGATATCATCGAACTCAAGGTGCCCAAACTCGATGAGCAGCGGCATTTATTAAAGATAATTAAACAATAACGGGCTTAAGGCTCCGCTTATCACGGGGTTTTTTTAAGTAGGCAATAAAGCAGAATTTACATACAGGGTGATATTGTGGGTAAAGTGATTGCCGTGGCTAACCAGAAAGGTGGCGTAGGAAAAACAACTACTTGCGTTAACTTAGCTGCCTCGTTAGCCGCAACAAAGCGCAAAGTGTTAGTGATCGATCTCGATCCGCAGGGGAATGCCACTATGGGCAGCGGTGTCGACAAGTACGAGGTTGCGCATACGGCTTATGAATTATTGGTCGAAGATAAGCCATTCGATGAAATTGTGGTTAAAAATACGGCGGGTAAATATGATTTGATCGCCAGTAATGGCGATGTGACCGCGGCAGAAATTAAGCTGATGGAATTTTTTGCCCGTGAGATCCGTTTGCGTAATGCCCTCGCACCGATTAAAGAGCACTATGATTATATTTTCATTGACTGCCCTCCTTCATTAAACATGCTGACAGTCAATGCGATGTCTGCGGCCGACTCTGTCTTAGTGCCAATGCAATGCGAGTATTTTGCGCTAGAAGGTTTAACCGCATTAATCGATACCATCACTAAATTAGCGGCTTATGTGAATCCTCATTTAGGAATCGAAGGGATTTTGCGCACGATGTACGATCCTCGTAATCGCTTATCTAATGATGTGTCCGATCAGCTAAAACAGCATTTTGGCGATAAAGTCTATCGCACTGTTATCCCGCGTAATGTCAGGCTCGCCGAGGCTCCAAGTTTTGGTGCTCCTGCCATGTATTACGATAAATCTAGCGCAGGGGCTAAGGCTTACCTTGCACTTGCGGGGGAGATGATCCGCCGCTCAGAACAGAAAAATCCAGCTAAGCAAGCGTAAAGGATAACCATGACGTTAAAGAAAAGAGGGTTAGGCAAAGGGTTAGATGCCTTGCTGAGTAATAGCCATGCTGCCAGTAAAAAGCACTCGGAAGAAGTGGCTGTTGTTGATAAAAAAGAAGAGCTTATTTATCTCGACCTTGACCTATTGCAACCGGGTAAGTATCAGCCGCGTAAGGATATGTCCCCTGAGGCGTTGGAAGAACTTGCCCATTCTATCCGCAATCAAGGCATCATCCAGCCGATAGTCGTGCGTCAGGTGAGTGATACTCACTATGAAATAATTGCCGGTGAACGTCGTTGGCGCGCCTCACAATTGGCTGGAATCGATAAAATTCCTTGTATTGTCAAATTGGTGCCCGATGAAGCCGCAGTGGCGATTGCGTTGATTGAAAACATTCAGCGCGAAGACTTAAACGCCATGGAAGAAGCCATTGCCTTACAACGGTTAATGCAAGAGTTTGAGCTGACTCACCAACAAGTTGCCGATGTTGTGGGAAAATCGCGGGCAAGTGTATCGAACTTACTGCGCTTAAATGGCTTAAATGAGCCTGTTAAGCGTTTGCTTGAGTATGGTGACATTGATATGGGCCATGCGCGCGCTTTGTTGGCTATTGAAGGTGAAGAGCAAACAAATCTGGCGCGATTAGTGGCGGCAAAAGAATTAACCGTTCGTGAAACTGAGCGATTAATTAATCAAACCTTAAATCCGCCTAAAACTGCCGAAACTAAGACTAAAGATCAGGATGTTTGTCGTTTAGAGCAGCAGTTAATTGAAAGATTAGGTGCCAAGGTATCGATTTCTCATAGCGCTAAAGGGACCGGAAAAATTGTAATTAACTATCAGGATCTCGCGGAATTAGACGGAATTCTTAGCAAAATTCATTGATATAGGTAGATTAACGGTTTTTCATGTAAATTTGTGACAAATAGTAATTTTACTTTTTGCCGCTTTTGGTGCTATATCACGTTAAAAGTGCTGTTTTTCCTTATCTCAACGTTGCAATGAAGGCGTGAAAAGGTATACTTTCGCAAGCTTTTTGTGCATCGACCAAAATACGGATATTTGTTATCCGGTCATCGAAACAAAAAGTATGAATGCGGAGAAAATAAATTGAGTAAGGTTTTAGCGCGCCGTGGCCGGTGGTCAGCCTATAAATTGGTGTTGGTGCAGGCGGCGGTCGCTGGGGTTGCTTCAATTGTCTTTTTCGCTCTGTGGGGAGTTCAGTTTGGCTATTCTGCGTTAGCAGGTGGCTCAATTGCTGTACTCCCTAATTTTGTATTCGCAACCCTCGCTTTCTCCCATATGGGAGCGAGTTTATCAGGGAAAATTGTTAAATCATTTTTCTTGGGGGAAGCGGTAAAGTTGCTGTTGACTGTTGTACTTTTTGGTTGTGTATTCAGCATGTTAGATGTAAATGTTATGTCTTTATTTGCTTGTTATGCATTAAGCCTTACCGTACCTTTCATCGCTTCTTTATATTTCAAGCAAAATTAAGTGAGATTAATCATGGCGACAACTGGTGAAGCCTTAAATGCTTCTGAGTACATCCAGCATCACCTGACTAATGCGAAAATGTGCTCTGCCGATGGTGGAGTGGCTTTTAATCATGCATGTCAAGATGCTGGATTTTGGACTTGGCACATTGACTCACTTTTATTTTCAGTCGGCCTCGGGGTTCTGTTTTTATGGTTATTTTATAAAACAGGACAAAAAGCAACTGCAGGTGTTCCGGGTAAATTTCAATGCTTTGTTGAAATGTGCGTGGAAGGTGTTGATAAGATTGCAAAAGATTCCTTTCATGGTAAAAATGCTGTCATCGCACCATTAGCTCTCACAATTTTCGTCTGGGTTTTCCTGATGAACTTTATGGATCTAATTCCAGTAGACTTTATACCTGAAGCTGCAAACAGATTTTTAGGTGTTCCTTACCTTAAAGTTGTACCAACAACCGACTTAAACGTCACTCTAGGCTTGTCGTTGAGTGTGTTTGTGTTGATTGTTTTTTATAGCATTAAGGTCAAGGGGATTGGTGGCTTTACTAAAGAGCTAACCTTGCAACCTTTCAATCATTGGGCATTGATTCCAGTTAACATCGTTTTGGAAACTGTGACCTTGATTGCGAAGCCTATTTCTTTAGCGCTTCGTCTGTTTGGTAACCTGTATGCGGGTGAGTTGATCTTTATTCTGATTGCACTAATGCCTTGGTGGGCTCAGTTCGCACTTTCCGTGCCTTGGGCAATTTTCCACATTTTGGTCATTGTGTTACAGGCCTTTATTTTCATGATGCTAACGATTGTTTACCTAAGCATGGCGCATGAAGAACATTAATTTTTAAAATTTGATATAAATTGGAGATAACATGGAAACTGTAATTAGTTTTACGGCAATCGCTGTTGCTATCATGATTGGTTTAGCTGCATTAGGTACTGCTATTGGCTTTGCTATCTTAGGTGGTAAGTTCTTAGAAGCTTCAGCTCGTCAACCTGAATTGGCTCCAGCTTTACAAATTAAAATGTTTATCGTTGCTGGTCTACTCGATGCGATTTCAATGATTGCTGTGGGTGTTGCACTATTCTTCGTATTTGCTAACCCATTCTTAGCTCAACTTGGCTAATTTTGCACCCTGTAAGGAGTTGTCGTTATGAGTATTAACGCTACCCTGCTAGGCCAGGCAATTTCTTTTGCGCTGTTCGTGTGGTTCTGCATTAAATTTGTATGGCCACCGTTGATGAATGCAATCGAAGAGCGCCAGAAGAAAATTGCTGATGGCCTAGCTGATGCTGGTCGTGCAGCAAAAGATCTTGAATTGGCACAAGCGAAAGCAACCGAGCAACTAAAAGAAGCCAAAGTAACTGCTAACGAAATTATTGAGCAAGCGAACAAACGCAAAGCGCAAATAGTGGAAGAAGCAAAAGCTGAAGCCGATGCTGAGCGTGCAAAAATTATCGCTCAGGGTAAAGCTGAAATAGAGAATGAACGTAATCGCGTAAAAGATGACTTGCGTAAGCAAGTTGCTGCTCTAGCTGTTTTAGGTGCAGAACGAATTCTTGAGCGTTCGATTGATCAAGCCGCCCACAGTGACATAGTTGATAAACTTGTCGCTGAAATTTGATAAGGGAGTAGAGTCATGGCTGAATTAACTACCATTGCTCGCCCTTACGCAAAAGCAGCTTTTGACTTTGCTGTTGAACATAATGCAGTGGATACCTGGGCTGAAATGCTCACGTTTGCGGCGCTGGTGAGTGAAAACGAAACCATGCAGCCCCTGCTTAATGGCGCTTTAGCCAATACAAAACTTGCCGCATTGTTTATTAATGTGTGTGGTGAGCAAATCAACCAGCAAGGTCAAAACTTGATACAGGTAATGGCTGAAAACGGTCGCTTGAGTGTTCTACCTACGGTATCGAAATTATTTTCAGATTTCCGTAATGAGTGGGCAAAAGAAGTGGAAGCCTTTGTGGTTTCTGCAACTGAGCTTAGCTTAGAACAACAGCAGCATATTAGTGTTTCTCTAGAGAAACGTCTCGCACGCAAAGTTAAGCTGAATTGCAGCACTGACACCGCGCTTATTGCCGGTGCAATTATTCAGGTAGGCGATCTGGTCATTGATGGCTCGGTCCGCGGTAAATTATCGCGCCTATCTGATTCGCTGCAGTCGTAATTGGGAGTTTGAGCATGCAACTGAATTCCACTGAAATCAGCGATCTGATTAAGCAGCGGATCGAGCAGTTCGAAGTCGTTAGCGAATCTCGTAACGAAGGTACTATCGTTGCGGTAAGTGACGGCATCATCCGCATCCACGGCCTGGCCGATGTGATGCAAGGTGAAATGATCGAACTGCCTGGTAACCGTTTCGCAATCGCGTTGAACCTTGAACGTGATTCTGTCGGTGCCGTAGTAATGGGTCCTTATGCTGATTTAGCAGAAGGCGTAAAAGTAAAAACAACTGGCCGTATTCTGGAAGTTCCAGTTGGTCGCGGTCTGTTAGGCCGGGTTGTTAACACTTTGGGTGAGCCAATTGACGGTAAAGGACCTATCGATAACGATGGCTTCTCTCCTGTTGAAGTGATCGCGCCAGGCGTTATTGACCGTAAGTCAGTTGATCAACCAGTACAAACTGGTTACAAAGCCGTTGACGCTATGATCCCAATTGGTCGTGGTCAACGTGAATTGATCATTGGTGACCGTCAAACGGGTAAAACCGCAATGGCGATCGATGCCATCATCAACCAGAAAGATTCTGGCATTAAGTGTGTGTACGTTGCGATTGGCCAAAAGGCCTCAACTATCGCTAACGTGGTACGCAAGCTAGAAGAGCACGGTGCGTTAGCTAACACTATCGTTGTCGTTGCGACTGCTTCTGAAGCGGCTGCACTGCAATACTTAGCGCCGTACTCTGGTTGTACTATGGGTGAATACTTCCGTGACCGCGGTGAAGATGCGCTGATCGTATATGATGACCTGTCTAAGCAAGCTGTTGCTTATCGTCAGATCTCATTACTGCTGAAGCGTCCACCAGGCCGTGAAGCTTACCCAGGTGACGTATTCTATCTACACTCTCGTTTACTTGAGCGTGCTTCACGCGTAAACGAAGACTATGTAGAAAAGTTCACAAAGGGTGCAGTAACAGGCAAAACCGGTTCGTTAACCGCGTTGCCTATTATTGAAACTCAAGCGGGTGACGTATCTGCATTCGTACCGACCAACGTAATTTCGATTACTGACGGTCAGATCTTCCTTGAGACTGATCTGTTTAACTCAGGCTTACGTCCTGCGGTTAACCCAGGTATTTCTGTTTCTCGTGTTGGTGGTGCGGCTCAGACTAAGATCATCAAGAAACTGTCTGGTGGTATTCGTACCGCGCTAGCACAGTATCGTGAACTTGCTGCGTTCTCACAGTTTGCATCTGATCTTGACGATGCGACTCGTGCTCAGCTCGAGCATGGCGTGCGTGTTACCGAACTGATGAAGCAAAAGCAATATGCTCCAATGAGCGTAGCCGCGCAAGCTGTGTCTATTTTCGCAGCGGAAAAAGGTTACCTGAAGAGTGTTGAGCTGAAGAAGGTCGGTGATTTCGAAGCCGCTCTGCTCTCGTTCATGAACAGCGAGCATGCTGCTTTAATTAAGCTTATTAACGAAACTGGCGATTATAACGCTGAGATCGAAGCTGAATTGAAAGCTGGCCTCGACAAGTTCGTAGCAACCCAAACCTGGTAACAATGATAGAGGTGTCATAAGGCACCTCAGGTCCAGATTGGAGAGTAGAGATGGCCGGCGCTAAAGAGATTAAAACCAAGATCGCGAGTGTGAAAAACACTCAGAAGATCACGTCCGCCATGGAAATGGTGGCAGCCAGCAAAATGCGCAAAGCGCAGGAACGCATGGCTGCGAGCCGTCCATATGCGGAAAGCATGCGTAAGGTGATCGGTCACGTTGCGCAAGGTTCTCTCGAGTATAAACACCCCTATTTAGAGGTGCGAGAGGCTAAGCGGGTTGGTTACATTGTGGTGGCAACCGACCGTGGCCTTTGTGGTGGTCTGAACGTCAACCTCTTTAAAAAGGTTCTGTTAGACCTGAAAAACTGGAAAGAGCAAGGTGCAGACATTGAGTTTTGCCCGATTGGTGCTCGTAGTGTGCAGTTTTTCAATAGCTTTGGCGGCGCTATGCCTGCCCATGCTTCAGGTTTAGGTGATGCGCCTAGCATTACCGATCTGATCGGTACAGTGCGTGTGATGCTGAAAGCTTATAACGAAGGCAAACTGGATCGTCTGTTTATTGTGTTCAACAAATTTGTCAACACGATGACACAGACTCCTGTGATCGAGCAGCTGCTACCTTTGCCTAAATCAGAAGAAGTGGCTAATAAACATCCTTGGGATTACATATATGAACCGGATCCAAAAGCCCTTTTGGATACATTACTGGTTCGTTATATAGAATCACAGGTATATCAAGGTGTTGTTGAAAATATTGCCTCTGAACAAGCTGCCCGTATGGTGGCGATGAAGGCAGCAACCGACAACGCTGGTGAGCTGATCAATGACTTGCAATTGGTGTACAACAAGGCTCGTCAGGCTGCGATTACGCAGGAACTGTCGGAAATTGTTTCTGGTGCCTCTGCGGTTTAGGTTAGGTAACAAATACAAGTTTTAGAGGATTTATCATGAGCACAGGTACTGTTGTCCAAGTAATTGGCGCGGTTGTGGACGTAGAGTTTCCACAAGATGCCGTACCTCAGGTATATGACGCTCTGAAGATCACCGGTGAAGGCTCCTGTAATGGTTTGGTGCTGGAAGTTCAGCAACAACTAGGTGGTGGTGTAGTTCGTACCATCGCTATGGGTACTTCTGATGGTCTGCGTCGTGGTCTTGAGGTAGTAAACTCAGGTTCACCTATTTCTGTTCCAGTTGGTACCGCCACTCTTGGCCGTATCATGAACGTTTTAGGCGAGCCTATTGATGAAGCGGGTCCTATCGGTGAAGAAGAACGTTATGTGATTCACCGTAGTGCGCCTTCATATGAAGATCAATCGAGCACCACTGAGCTGCTAGAAACGGGTATCAAGGTTATCGACCTTGTTTGTCCATTCGCTAAAGGTGGTAAAGTCGGTCTGTTCGGTGGTGCGGGTGTTGGTAAGACAGTTAACATGATGGAACTGATTAACAACATCGCGAAAGCTCACTCAGGTCTTTCGGTATTCGCTGGTGTAGGTGAGCGTACTCGTGAGGGTAACGACTTCTACTACGAGATGAAAGATTCTGGTGTTCTCGACAAAGTGGCCATGGTGTATGGTCAGATGAACGAGCCACCAGGAAACCGTTTGCGTGTGGCACTGTCTGGTCTGACTATGGCTGAGAAGTTCCGTGACGAAGGTCGTGACGTATTGTTGTTCGTTGACAACATCTACCGTTACACCCTAGCCGGTACTGAAGTATCAGCACTGTTAGGTCGTATGCCTTCTGCGGTAGGTTATCAACCGACTCTGGCTGAAGAAATGGGCGTTCTGCAAGAGCGTATTACTTCAACCAAGACAGGTTCTATTACCTCTGTACAAGCGGTTTACGTACCAGCGGATGACTTGACTGACCCGTCACCAGCGACAACCTTCGCTCACTTAGATGCGACTGTGGTACTGTCTCGTCAAATTGCTTCTCTGGGTATTTACCCAGCGGTTGATCCACTGGATTCGACTTCACGTCAATTAGATCCATTGGTTGTAGGCCAAGAGCATTATGACGTTGCTAACGGTGTACAAACTGTACTGCAACGTTACAAAGAGCTGAAAGACATTATTGCGATTCTGGGTATGGACGAATTGTCTGATGATGACAAAACAACCGTATTCCGCGCCCGTAAGATTGAGCGTTTCTTGTCTCAACCTTTCTTCGTCGCAGAAGTGTTTACTGGATCTCCAGGTAAGTACGTTTCTCTGAAAGACACTATCCGTGGCTTCAAGGGTATTCTGAATGGTGAGTTCGATCACCTGCCAGAACAAGCGTTCTACATGGTTGGTTCTATCGATGAAGTTATCGAGAAAGCCAACAAAAAGAAATAACTAAGTATTCATTTACTTAGTTTTTTAAGGAGAACCGGATGGCAGCCATGACAGTACATCTTGATATTGTAAGTGCAGAAAGCAGCATTTTTAAAGGTCGAGTAGCTTGCTTGCAAGTGACCGGTGTTGAAGGGGAACTGGGTATTTTACCGGGTCACGCCCCACTGCTAACCAGTATCAAACCTGGCATGGCGCGCATCATCAAGCAAGATGGTAGTGAAGAGGTTATTTATCTTTCAGGTGGTTTTCTGGAAGTGCAACCGGGTTCAATTGCCGTTCTTGCAGATGTGGTAATGCGTGCCGATGAAATTGATGAGCAGGCAGCATTGGAAGCCAAACGTCGTGCAGAGGCTCATATGGCTTCTGCTGGGGCGGACTTCAATTATGATGCCGCTATGGTTGAGTTAGCTAAGGCTATGGCTCAATTACGTGTTGTTGAAACCATCAAGAAGAACATTGCCAGATAAGGTTATTGTTTGTGAAAAGAGGCGGTTATCGAAAGGTAGCCGCCTCTTTTGTTTTTAGTGCAGTCGATTTTACTGTGCCGTACGGCAAATCATCGCGTGATAACTCATCAGGATCCTTGGCGGATGGTTATCAGTCACCGCCGCCTTATTTAAGCCCCCTAGTTTAAGCCACCTAGCCTTATCGTCTATTTCGCTTTTCCTTTCGCTTTCCGCTAAAATTGCGCCACTTAATCGACCTTACTTTTTTTCGCCCACTTGGGTATTTGTTCAAGGATTTTACAATGGCATTAAACGTAGTGATCTTAGCTGCAGGAAAAGGAACTCGGATGCGCTCGGATCTGCCGAAGGTATTGCACCCTATCGCCCATAAGAGCATGGTGCAGCATGTTATCGATACCGCTCATCACGTGGGTTGTGATGCCATTCAGCTGGTTTATGGTTATGGCGCCGAAAAATTGCAGGCCAGCTTAGGTGAGCAACCACTTAACTGGGTACTGCAAGCCGAGCAGTTAGGCACTGGGCACGCAGTCGCGCAAGCGAGCCCGCACATTGCCGACAGCGACACAGTGCTTATTCTGTATGGTGATGTACCACTTATCCAGCCATCTACCCTTGAAGCCTTACTCGCCGCGCGCCCTGACAATGGGGTGGCTATCTTAACGGTAAATTTAGCCAATCCTATGGGATACGGCCGTATCGTACGGACGCCGTGTGAAGGCCAAATGCGGGGTAACGTGGTGGGGATTGTTGAGCAAAAGGATGCTAATGCTGAGCAACTTGCGATCACGGAAGTCAACACCGGTATTATGGCCGTGCCCGGTAAGCAGCTTAAAGCATGGCTTAACCGTTTATCGAATAACAATGCCCAAGGTGAGTACTATCTGACGGACATTATCGCCATGGCTCATGCTGATGGCGTGGCGATTGAAACCGCTCAGCCGCAATCTGCCATTGAAGTGGAAGGGGCTAATAACCGTGTGCAATTAGCTCAGTTAGAGCGCGCCTACCAAGCCCGTGAAGCCGAAAAGCTCATGTTGGCGGGGGCAAACCTTCGCGACCCAAGCCGTATCGACATCCGGGGTGAAGTGACCGTCGGTATGGACGTGATGATTGATGTTAACGTGATATTCGAAGGCAAAGTGACCTTGGGTAATAATGTTACTATTGGCGCAGGCGCGATTTTAATTGATTGCGAGATTGCCGATAACGCTGAGATCAAACCTTACACTATCATTGAAGGCGCTAAACTTGGCGTGGCTGCCAGCGCAGGCCCCTTTGCCCGTTTACGCCCAGGCGCTGAACTTAAGCAAGATGCCCACATAGGTAACTTTGTGGAGATGAAAAAGGCCGTATTAGGGCTGGGCTCTAAAGCCGGACATTTAGCTTATTTAGGCGATGCGATTATCGGTGATGGCGTTAACATTGGTGCCGGTACCATTACCTGTAATTATGATGGCGCGAATAAGCATGTCACCATCATTGAAGACAATGTGTTTGTTGGCTCTGATACGCAATTGGTGGCGCCTGTCACGATTGGTAAAGGGGCAACTTTAGGGGCGGGTTCGACCATCACTCGTGATGTTGGTGCGGATGAATTAGTGATCACCCGAGTCAAACAAAAACACCTCACTGGCTGGCAGCGCCCGATTAAAATCAAAAAGTAACCTTAATAGGCCGCGTTGGTCGATGAGGTGACTGCATTCGATGCGTTAACTCATCGCCGGTGTTGACCTAAATTACCTAAATAGAAAATAGGACTGCCGCTCTGACTTCACTTCTGGCTGCGGTCCTTTTTTATTGGCGTCACCGTCGTTAAATATTGCAACTTTCACTGTCGCTATTATTCCTCTCTCTCTCCATCGAGCTTCGCGTGTGCCTATAGATACTTAGAAAAGGATTGATGCTCACAATAAGTATTGATGCTCAAAAAAGTGGTCAGCAGCACCCTGCTGGAGCAAGCCGCACAGCATTACCGTTGAGAATGGCTGACTCTTTTGAGCCCCGTCACAGCCAATTGTAAATTCGCGTAAAGAAGCTTAAATAAAAACAATTCTCATTTATATTGCCTGCAATTTACAGACTCAGGGTCTCATTCAGGGGAATTGACAATGGTATTTAACTATTCAGTAATTGGTTTGGCCGTTGGTGCGGCGCTCATGACAATGCCAGTGTTGGCGCAGGCGCCCAATGATGCAAACATTGAGCGCATCAATGTTACTGGCCGCGTATTTAACGATTATAAAGTCGGCACGGCATCCGGTGCGATGCGCGGTGATATTGATTTAATGGATACGCCCCAATCCGTAAACGTGATCCCTGATTTTGTGACCGATGAACAGTTAGCCACTAATCTGGCGGAAGTGTTGGTTAACGATTCTAGCGTGACTGCGGGTACCACGCGCTGGAACCGTCAAGTCTTTAGCATTCGTGGTTTTGAGCTGGATTCTGGCAACGGTTATCTGATCAACGGCCACCAGCAATGGTCCCATTACGTGCAGCCCATTGAGACTTTGCAGCAAGTTGAAGTGTTAAAAGGCCCTTCTAGTATGCTGTATGGCCAATCTGGCCCCGGCGGCTTAGTCAACATGGTGACAAAAAAACCGACCTATGATTCGATGTTAGATTTGGGGTTTGATACCGACGGTTACGGCTCTACTCGAGTACAGTTAGATGCGGGTGGCAGTTTAAATGATGCCCAAAGCATTCGTTACCGCAGTGTGTTAGTGAAGCAAGATACCCAATATTGGCGTGAATATGCCGCCAATGGCGACAATCAAGAGCGCGATCGCTGGTTGGGATACTTAAACCTTGAATTTGACCTCAGTGATGACCTGCAACTTGCACTTAAGTATGACCATACCGAAGATAAAACCGGGATTGATGCGGGCAGCTGGTTAGATAAGCAAGGCAATGTGATTGGCGATCGCCAAACCATTTGGGATGCACCTTGGGCCTTTACCGATAACACCGTTTCGAATTTAGGTGCCGAGTTAACTTGGCACATGAGTGACGATTGGAAAGTCAAAGTCGGCTATAACGATCAGCAGTTTAACCGTCAGCGGTTGGATTCGGCGCCCCAATATACCGAAGACCCCTTCACCAATGGTTATAGCATTAAACCCTTTGATCGTTATGATGACTGGCAACATAAAACCGCTTACGTCGATTTTACCGGCGAGTTTGGCTTTGCCGGAATGGAGCATCAATTCCTGATCGGTGCTAACTATTTAGATTATTACTATCTGCAGCGTCGTGACGGTGGTAAGAAAGCCATTACCGTGATCCCAGGGCAAGCGGTTGATATGCCAGACTACGACTATCACAATGTCGTTGCAGGCCCTGCCACGACCTATCAATATTACGGTTTTTATTTGCAGGATCTCATGACCATCAACGAGCAATGGAAATTGCTTGCCGGTGTGCGTTATGACGAGCAGAAAAAAGAGGGTGAAGGCGAAAACAGTTATGCACTCTCGCCTAAGTTTGGGGTCATTTATTCACCTACCGACAACGGCAGCGTGTATGTCAATTACTCAAAGAGCTTTACCCCTCAAGGCGCGGTTAATAACGCCGCCGACATGAATGATGGTTTAGATTTAAAACCCGAATACGGTATTCAGTACGAAGTGGGCACAAAGTGGGAGCTATTTAACGACAGCCTGCTATTAACTGCGGCAGTATTTGATATCACCTTAGAAAACATCACGGTTTCTGAAAAGCTACCGACGGCAATTGGGGACTTTACCGATATCACTACCCAAGGTGGCGAGCAAAAACACCGTGGTTTTGAAATGGGAGCTCAAGGACAAATCGCAGATAGCTGGTTTGTGACGTCATCGATGATGTATTTAGATGCCGAATATCACACCGGTGATGAGCGCGAAGGCAACACCCCCATTGATGCGCCTAAATGGTCAGCCAATATTTGGACCCGTTATGAAGTGACCGATAACCTGGCGATGAACTTTGGCGCCATCTATGTGGGTGAGCGTTATGCTGATACCGCCAACACGATCACTAAAGACGGTTATGTGCGCTTTGACATCGGAGCGGCCTATACAACGCAACTGATGGGCAAAGATGTGAGCATCCGCGCTAACGTTAAAAACCTCTTCGATACCGATTATATCGAGGGTGGTCAATACAATATGGTGACACTAGGCCAAGAGCGTAACTTTAGTCTCGCGCTTGAAACGAAGTTCTGATCCCTTACGCTCAGAGCTTAAGGGTGATGGTTGAATTGAGCTCGCACGCTTAAGCCAGCACGTTTACGCTGGCACCCCTCACATCGGCTTTCTTAATACCGGTGACCGATGTTGACTAAGCAGCTTACCCCTCGGGGTAAGCTGCTTTTTTATTGCCAAACAGCAATTATTGTTAAAAAAGCGGCGAAATTGTGCCGGATCACATAAACAATCGCCGCGAATGGCTAGTAAAAAAGTTTCGCTTCACTATAATGCAGCTTTCGAATCGAAAGTTAACTGAAAGGTTTTATGAACAAACGCAACACACAGCAGCGCCGTCATAGCATTATTGCCCTGTTAAATGAGCAGGGAGAAGTGAGTGTCGATGCGCTGGCGTTAGCTTTTGCAACCTCAGAGGTGACGATTCGTAAGGATCTGGCGGTCCTTGAAAAAACCGGCCTATTGCTGCGGCGATACGGTGGCGCGGTGGCGATCCCCGACGAGGTCGCCCAACCGTTTTGCGCCAACATCGCTCCGAATAAACTGGCGATTGCGAAAACCGCGGCGCAGTTAATTAAAGATCACAACCGCATCATCATCGATAGCGGTACCACCACCTCGGGGTTGATTGAACAACTCAACCATAAGCGTGGGCTGGTGGTCATGACGAACGCGCTGCATCTTGCCAATGCCATACATGAGCTCGAAAATGAGCCTACATTATTGATGACCGGCGGCACCTGGGACCCGCATTCGGAGTCCTTTCAAGGCCAAGTCGCCGAGCAAGTGCTGCGTTCCTATAACTTTGATCAGCTATTTATTGGAGCCGATGGTATCGACCTTGAGCGCGGCACCACCACCTTTAATGAATTAACTGGCCTAAGCAAAGTGATGGCTGAAGTCTCCCGTGAGGTGATTGTCATGGTTGACTCCGACAAAATCGGTAAGCGCATTCCTAACCTCGAGTTGCCATGGGCTAAGGTGAGTGTCTTAGTGACCGACGATCGCATCGAACCAGAGGCGCTTAAACAAATTTCAGACCAAGGCGTGCGCGTTATGCTTGCGCCCTATACGCAATAATCCAGTGTGAACATCGGCTGAATGAGGCATAAATCGTGCCTTCATTCCGTTGCCGCCACCGTCAGTGGTTGAGGGCAAAAGCCATCGCAACACTAATAAGTAAAACCGTACTAACAAGTAAAACAGTTTGATTTTAATCGTTAATTTATAGGTAAAAACTATGTGTGGAATCGTAGGCGCCGTGGCGCAAAGGGATGTGGCCGAAATTCTGGTTGAAGGCTTACGCCGTTTAGAATATCGCGGATATGACTCCGCAGGTGTTGCCGTGATCCATAATGGCGAGCTTAACCGTACTCGCCGCGTGGGTAAGGTGCAGGAGCTATCGAGCGCCCTTGAGGCTGCGCCATTAGCCGGAGGCACTGGTATTGCGCACACGCGCTGGGCCACCCATGGTGAGCCGAGCGAGCGTAATGCCCACCCACATCAATCCGAGGGTGATATTGCCGTAGTGCACAATGGCATTATCGAAAACCACAACAAATTACGCGAAATGCTCAAAGGCTTAGGTTACAGCTTTAGCTCCGATACCGACACCGAAGTGATTTGTCACTTAGTCCACCATGAG
>NZ_JBOFMC010000434.1:0-2472 GCF_051658185.1 Shewanella sp.
CACCCATCCTTCTTTGCCATCACGGGCCGCAGCGATGGGATATTGAGGCTCAATACGCACGATCGGTGTTGCATCACCATCGCGACTCATCATATTGCCACTCAATTTAAAGCCACCCCCACTGTGACCACCGGCTTCTACTCCGCCCATACTGAACGACATGGTCGTATCAATATTGCTAGACTCCACCGGCGGCGAAGTCACGGGTTTATCGGGTTGAGCTGGCGGCGGCGGTGGCTGAGGCACGACCCTTTGTTTGCTCTGTGCTTTTGAATCCTGTCTGTCCATGGTGATTTCAATGACTGGAGTCTCAGTTGAGGTTTCGGCGCGCTGGGCGCCGCCCCCGACAAGAAAAGCCATAAACCAGAACAATCCTAAAGTCACAGCAGCACCAATAATGATCGATACTAGTGCTCTTAGCATATTAATCGTTCCCCGCAGATACCGAAATCTTATCTATACCGGCGGCCTTAACTTGGTCTAATACTTTAATCACTAAACCATGTTGTGTGTCTTTATCCGCTTGGATCATTACGGCCGCTTCTGGCGCTTCAGCGAGCATACGCTCAACGTTCGCCGTGACGCGTTCGATATCAACCTGACGGTTTTCCATCATAATAATGCCGGTTTTACTGACACCAATAAAGATGTTAGAAGACGGTTTTGAGGTCGCTTGCGAGGCCTTAGGTTTGTTGTAATCCAAACCCGATGGCTTCACGAATGACGTTGTTACAATGAAGAAGATCAACATAATGAACACGATGTCTAGCATCGGTGTCATGTCAATTTGCGCTTCCTCGTCTACACTGGAATGCTTTTTACGTGCCATGTTCAATATCTCTCTAGTGGTGCGGCATGCGGTCTTTTAGCTTTTCTAACCGGATTTTCATTTGTTGATCAAGCCGAGTACTGATAAATACCCCGGACAATGCTGCAACCATTCCCGCCATCGTGGGCATCGTTGCCATGGAAATACCGGCTGCCATTAAACGAGCATTACTCGTCCCCTGAACTGCCATCACATCGAACACTGAAATCATCCCCGTTACCGTACCTAACAACCCGATCATAGGGCATATGGCAACTAAGGTTTTTATCATCAGCATGCGATCGTTCAACTCTTGACTCGCTTGGGACACCCAAGCTTCACGGATACGGTGTGCGTACCAAGAGGTGGTTTCCTCTCTCGCGTCCCATGCGGCGATGATGGCTCGATGTTTTTTTGGTGAAACCCATTTAAGGTACCAATAACGCTCGATCATCAACACCCACATCACGAACAATACAAACGCAACCAACCAAAGGACGTTTCCTCCAGCGGCCATGAAGCCCCTGACGGAATCCCATATATCCATCAGGTATAGCATCATTAGTCTGCCCTCTTCTCAGCATGCGCTGCGATAATTCCCGCACTTTGCTCTTCCAAAATTTGGGTAATTGATTTACTACGCGCAACTAATAATGCGTGAAGTAACATCAGTGGCAGTGCAGCAACCAGACCTTGTACAGTGGTCACCAGTGCCATAGAGATACCACCCGCCATCAGTTTTGGATCGCCAGTACCGAACAATTGGATACTTTGGAAGGTTGCAATCATACCGGTTACAGTACCTAACAGACCCAACATCGGGCCGATAGCGGCAATCACTTTCAGGATTGGAATACGCGCTTCTAAGGCTGGGGTTTCTTTTAAAATCGCTTCATCGAGTTTCAACTCTAATGTCTCAACATCGACATCTTTGTTCTCATGGTAAACTTTCAGAATACGACCTAATGCGTTGTTACCTGGATTATCAATATTCTTCGCTTGACGCTTCACTTTGGCACCAATAGCCGCCAACACAACAAAGCGTTCAACTGCAATTAATAAACCAAGAGCCAGCAAAACTAGAATGATATAACCGATAGTGCCACCAGACTCTAAACGATCTTCAAAACTCGCTTTGTTGGTGTAAATATTCAGTAATACACCACGAGCAGGGTCGATATAGAATGGAGCTGTACCAGAAGTGATTTGTTCCCACTTATTAACTGAGCTAACTTGATAACCTTCTGGCTGAACGGATAGCTGTTGCACTAAATTTAACTCAGGGTTAAATACAACATACTTTCCTTCTGCCGTTAAGTTATAAGCACCTACACGGTGGATAGTGGTTTTCTTAACAGAACCGTCGATTTCAGTGACAGAACCTTCAAACTTAACCACTTTGCCAGATTCAGCCATTTCAAACAGCTGTTCTTGCCAGAACTTTTCTAACTCTTCAATTTTAGGTAATTGCTTACGTGCACCAAGATCTGCAATAAATTTATCGCGATTAGGGAACTGAGCACTCACGTTTGACGCAGCAAGTTTACCAGCGAAATCACCCGCTTCACCTTTGACCACACCAAACATTTCACCCAAGTCACCTTGAGCGGTTTTCAGATCTTCTTCTAACTGGGCAATTTTGCGCTCGTTATCTAAAAACGCTT
>NZ_JBOFMC010000435.1:0-1732 GCF_051658185.1 Shewanella sp.
AGGCAATGGCCGCTTGCTGACCTTGCTGTTTATAGCAGGTGCCCACTCGCTCCCGCTCGCTGTCGTTCATCAGCGGTAGATTGGTGGCATTGGGAAAGGCGCCGCGCAGGAATTCAATCGGCGCCCTCACATCCATTAACGGCCGTTGCGTGACGAAAATATCCCGATATTGGCAAGCTGTGATCATCGCCGCCATCAGCTGAGCACCACACTGGGTTGGCTGCTGCAGGCTTGGAGCGTGCCAATACAAATCGGGGCGATGTGCTCGGCGGTTAGTAGGGCAACTAATTGAGCTTCGGCTGCAGGAGATACTGCAATTAATAGCCCGCCACTGGTTTGTGGATCGCACAAAATAGCTTGTTGATGCTCGGTTAAGGGGGGTAAGTGCTCGCCATAGCTGTCAAAGTTGCGCAACGTGCCGCCCGGGATACAGCCTAAGGCTAAGTAATCGACTACTTTAGGCAGTAACGGGATGGCCTCAAATTTCAGCTCTGCGCTAAGGTTAGCACCTTGGCACATTTCTAATAGGTGGCCGGCAAGGCCAAAGCCGGTGACATCGGTCAACGCATTAACCCCATTAATTTTCGAGATAGCGGCGCCGATGCGATTGAGTTGGCACATGGCGTTGATGGCAATAAGGCTATCTTCTTGCTGAAGTTTTTTTTGTTTTTGCGCTGTGGTTAAGATGCCAATACCCAGAGGTTTAGTCAGATATAAACGATCTCCAGCTTTAGCCGTATCATTCTGTTTTAAGTCGTTTAGGGCAATTTGTCCGGTCACCGCTAAGCCAAAAATCGGCTCTGGCGCATCAATACTGTGGCCGCCTGCGAGCATGATCCCCGCCTCCATACAGGCTTGGCGGCCACCATCGACAACGCGTTGGGCGATTTCTGCGCTAAGGGTATTCACCGGCCAGCCCAGAATGGCAATCGCCATCATCGGCGTGCCGCCCATGGCGTAAATATCGCTGATGGCATTGGTGGCGGCAATACGGCCAAAGGTGAAAGGATCATCGACTATCGGCATAAAAAAGTCGGTCGTGCTAATGATACCGATCTCATCATTGAGCTTATACACTGCAGCATCATCTCGGCTTTGGTTGCCGACGAGTAAATTGGGATCGGTAAACACCGGCAGCTGCGAGGCTAAAATGGTCGTTAAGACTTTGGGGGAGATTTTACAGCCGCAGCCCGCACCATGGCTGTACTCGGTGAGTTTGATGTTGTCTAAGTGTGTTTGAGTGGGATCTGACATGATGCGCGTCCTGTAACAATGGCGTGAGGCATCATCTTAATCAGATATGGCCACCATGCAAGGTGGCCCAAGGATTTTAACTCATAATTGTGGCGTAACGACAATTTGTCAGTTAACCATAACGGGCGGTTAGGTTTTGCCAATGTTTTTGCTGAGCTAACAAGCGTATTTTTAACTCTTCGACCTGCTGGCGTAATTGCTGATCGGCCAATTGCTGACGCTTGGCCTCTAACAAGGTTTTTTTCGCCTGATAATAGTCGAGTAAGTGCTGTTTCATTAGCTCATATTCCATGTGAATTTTTTCGAGAATTTCATCGGCATTGGCTAAGTTTGTCACCTTGTTTTTGGTGCGCAGCAGTTGCATTTGCAGGCGTGCACTTTCAATTCGTTCCTGCGGGCTGGTGCGCAAATCCTTGGTGAGTCCAAGCCAGGAAAGGCTTTTAATCAACCATTTAGTTGGATCGTAATGCCACCATTT
>NZ_JBOFMC010000436.1:0-8089 GCF_051658185.1 Shewanella sp.
TGAGTCACCCCCTCCCCAAGGGCACAGATCTCGCCTGCCACTTCCAGCCCGAGGATCGGTGATGCGCCCGGTGGTGGCGGATACACCCCTGCTCTTTGCTTGAGATCCGGTCCATTCACTCCTGCAGCATGCACACGAATAAGCACCTGCCCGGCACTCGGCAGCACTAACGGCGAGCGCGACAGTTGCAGCACCTCAGGTGCGCCCGGCGCCTCGAAATGAATATGAGCGTAATCCATTGGTAAAGCTGACATATCGAACTCCAAAGCACGCTAGATTGCTAAAAATTAACCGCGATAACCGCAGCCTATCCGCTCAGGGAAAAAGTCTCAACCCTTGAGCCCATTCTTTGACAAACCAGACTAAGTAGCCATCAGGCTAAGTTATTATCAGACTAAGTTGCCATCAGGCTAAGTTGCCATCAGACGAAGTGGTTATCTGACTAAGGTGGTCATCAGGCTTGAGGCGCACCAGACTCAGTTAAGTGAGCCAAACTGCCCCCCTGCTTGAGCGCCATCTAAGCATGAGCTTTAGCTTGAGCTCCACTTAGGTGCAACCAAAAATACTATGAGTGAACCCGCCTGCCCGAATCATTACCGCGCTAGGTATAAGCAGAAAAAAGACAAAAGAAAAAGACAAAAGAGGGTTAACCCAAGACGGCAAAAAATAAGCCCCCGCCTGCGGTGGCCCTATCCAAAGAGAAGGTGACAGCAAGCAGGGAATGAATGACGTCTCAGGCAAAAACTGCAGGGAGCCTTAAGCCGAACGTAATCCGGCCAGCACATCCTTAGCCTTTAACTCTGCCATCGCCACATAGGCGACAGGAACGACGAATAACGAGAAAAAAGTGCCCGCCAATAGCCCGCCAACCAAAACCAAACCAATGTTGGCAAGCCCCAAAGAGCCCGGCCCCGACGCCAGCGCTAAGGGGATCGCGCTTAAGATCATGGTTAACGACGTCATTAAAATCGGCCGCAGACGAGACTGGGCACTGGAAAGCGCCGCGGCTGTGGCACTGAGCCCCTTGGCCTGCTGCTTATTGGCAAACTCCACCAGCAAAATGCCATGCTTAGTCACTAAGCCGACAAGGGTCAACAGGCCAATTTGCGAATAAATATTGACGCTCTGGCCAAATAAGCCAAGAGTCAACAATGCACCGACTATGCACAAAGGCACGGTCAATAAAATGATCAACGGGTCAACAAAACTCTCAAACTGAGCAGCTAAAATCAGGTAAATAAACACCAAGGCCAGTAAAAATAGCGACTGAGTACCCGCCTGCGAGTCCATGAGTTCCTTAACGACGCCAGTGTGTTTAAACCCTTGGGCATCATTGAGTAGTGGCGGGATTTGCTCATCTAAAAAGGCCTTAATTTCATCCGTCGCATAGCCCGGCATCATATCTGCCGTTAACTCGGCACTATCAAGGCCCATAAAGGTTTTGATGTTAGATTCAGCCGTCGTTTGCTTGATCGACACAAACTGCGATAAGGGCAGCGCCTGGCCAGATTCCGAGGTCACGTACAATTTATTGAGCACCCCAAAATCACTAAGACGGTTCAAATTCACTTGTACTTGAATGGGATAGGTAAAGCCATCCGTGGCATGCAAATCTGCCGCTTTGACTGACCCTAAAAAAGTCGAGAGCGCATTGGTGACATCGCCATAATTCACTCCGGATAAAATAATGGCATTACGATCAATTGATAAATCATAGCGCAACTGATCACGCAGGACGGAATTACCCACATTCGTCAGGCCAGGATAGTCTTCCATTAACTGTTGCACTTTAGCCGCAGTACGACTGAGCTCGGCCTTGTCACGGTTTAACGTCGTCAGTTCTAAACGCACATTGTTGGCAATGTCCAGGTTATTGGCCGAACGAATGCTAAAGGACATGTTATAGGCAGAAACAGACTCTTTAGCCTTGATAATCAAATCGTTAATAACTTTATCGATACTCTGGTCACGATCCGACCAAGGTTTAAGTAACACATGGTTAATCGGCTCACCTTCGATGTAGGACAAATTCGCATTGATCGCACTGTGGTTATCCATCACCCCATTGAGCTCACGATTATGATCTAAGTGATATTGCCTGCCGACGCCAGCAGGCCCCTTAGAGGTCACATCGATAAACCCCGAGTCCTCCGTCGGCAACAGCACCTTAGGTAACTGCCAATACACCACACTGGCGAGTGCGATGAGGCCAAAGCTAATCGCTAACATCAGCCGTTTACGCTCAAACCATTTATTCAGCTCATGGATATAATTTGTATTTAATTGCTGTAATGCCTGCTCTACGCGATGAAACCACAAAGGCTGCGCCGCCGAGGTATTGATAAGATAAGCGCTCATCATCGGCGATAAGGTCAACGCCACCATGCCCGAGATGATCACCGCCGCCGCCAAGGTAAAGGAGAATTGCCTAAACAAATCCGCGGTTAAGCCAGACATTAAGCCGATAGGTAAATACACCGCTGCCAAGGTAAGAGTCATGGCGATGATTGGGAAAATAATTTCCTGACAGCCGTTAATCGCGGCATTAAAGGGAGTTGCACCATTCTCAATATGGCGATAACAGTTTTCAACCACCACGATCGCATCATCCACTACCAAACCGATAGCAAGAATTATGGCTAATATTGTCAAGACATTGATGCTAAAACCGAGGCCGGACATGACAGCAAAAACGCCAATCACACACACGGGAATGGTAATAATGGGAATCGAGGCAGCCCTCAGGCTGCCTAAAAATAACACCACGATAAGCGATACGAGGACCACCGCCTCAATGAGCGCCATAAAGCCTTCTTTTATCGAGGCCTTAATAAAGTCCGCCTGATTGTAGCTCAAGGTCATTTCAAGGCCTTGAGGCAAATGAGCTTGCATCCGTGCAATTTCATCTTGGATATTGGCCGCCACGGTAACCGGATTGGCATTACTTAAGGGCAAAATCTGTAAGGACATTGCGCTGTGGCCGCCAATTGACAACATACTGGGGGATAAACTTTCTTCGCCCATCACCACCTCGGCCACATCGGAAATCCGGATGATGTTGCCATTACTAACCTTAATGACGAGCCCTTTAACATCCTCAAGGGTGTTAACCTGATTTAACGGGTTAATGGAAAAATCCCGGGTCTTGCCCTTAATCGCCCCTGAGGTAAAACTCGCATTATAGGCGCCAAGGGTGCCCACGACATCAGCCGCCTTAATATTGAGCGCTTTCATTTGCTCAGGATTAAGCCAGACTCTCACGGCTTTTTGCGAGCCACCATAAGGGCCCCACACCGCGCCAACGCCTTGCACTTGTTTAAGCTGCGGGACTAATTGCTGGCTAATGTAGTCATACATTGCCTGCTTTTCCATGCCGCCAGAATTGACAAACGTAATGATATTACTGGCAGAATCGGTTGCCGAGGTGTCATCCGTCACCGTGGGTTTATCGGTCATACTCTGGGGGAAGTCATTAATCCCCTCTACACTACTACGCAACTTGTTCATCAAATTGGTGTAGTCAATATCGCTGGTATCATCATTAAATTTAATGCTTAAAGAACAGCGCCCCTCACTGCAATCGGTCGACATAGTATCAACCTTATCCAAACCCGAGGCTGCGGCAATCAATTTGTCAGCGACATTACTCGACATAAAATCCGCGCTGGCGCCGGCAATCGAGGCGTTGACCGTTGCCGAATGGGTGGTGTGCTCAGGAAAATAACGAATATCCAGCTTTTGAAAAGCAATTAAACCTAACAGCACCGTCATAATACTGAGCACTGATGCAAAAATAGGATGCCGGATACAAATCTCTGGCAAACGCATTATTGAGCTCCTTGAGGATGTGGAGTGGGGACACTTTCAGGAGCGTTCTGCCCCTGTATCACCCGGATCTTGCTATCGGCTTTAAGATTTTGCATCCCCGTCTTAACCACCAAGTCCCCCTTGGCGACGCCTTGGGTCACCACCGTATAGCCATCATTGGTATTTTTACCCAGTTCAACCACTTGTTTGACCACACTGTCACCGCGTACCAGCCAGACAAAACGCTCTTCATTATTTGCGATAATCGAATTTTGCGGCACTAATAGATGAGTCACTCCTTGACTGAAATAATGTTTAATATTGGCGAACATCCCAGGAGCGAGCTTAAATTCTTGGTTATCAATAGCGGCGTGGATCTCGACTCGCCCTGAGGCTTCATCGACCGCAGGAGCAACATAATTGACCACTCCATCAAAGACCTCGGCGCCATAGGCTTCAACCCGCACCTCAACTTTTTGCCCTTTTTTAGCCTTACCAAAATCGTTTTGGCTAATGGCGTAACGCACTTCAACAGGGTTCAGGCTGTAAAGGGTGACGAGGGGAGTCCCGGCCGCTATCTGACTGCCGATGGATTGGCTAAAGCTGGTTAACTGACCATCAAAGGGAGCCTTAATTAAGTAATCATTCATGACCGCCTGTTTTTGACGAACATCGGCGGCGGCCAGATTTACGTTTTCCCGCATTTCGTCAACATCTTGCTTCGCCAAGGCATACGGCTCTTTGGCCAATAAATCGGTGACTCGCTCAAGTTTGGTTTTGGCAAGGGCGAGGGCACTTTTGACCTTGTCTAAATCGGCTTTTGCCTTAGTGTTATCTAATTGTGCAATCACTTGCCCTTGGCTGACGTTGTCACCATTCTCAAAGTGAATCGCACTGATCTTTTCGCTCGCGCTAAAATTAAGGATGGCGGAGTCAATGGAGTTTATTTTCCCCACCTCTTTGACTGCATCAGCAAAGGTAAATTCTTTTATCGCCTCAACGGTTACTGGAATCACTTCGGCGCTTTCGGAGGCAACGGCAAGCGCCTGACCACTACCGTAGCTCAAACCAACAAACAGCAGCGCTCGAATGGCGCGGCGCGCACTTCTCATGCTGCTAAGTAAGTCAAACTGGGCTAAATGCATGTTGGCTAAGTGCATATTGACTGCCGCGGTACGAAAAGTGTTTTTTATTGGTATACCAGCAAATTGAACCCCTTGCCGAGTCACTCGTTGTGTAAACATAGTGTATATAACCTATCATTTTGACTATCCAACGGGCACACAATCCATCCCAAAACAAATTGTGCGGTAGCGATACTTAAGCCGCCGTAGGCAGCCTTAAACTCCAGCGCTCACCTATCAGGCCACAAAAAAAGAGATAGCCTAAAGGCTTAGGCTTTAACACCGCCAGCAATAACTGCAACTAACATCCAAATAAAACAGTGGGTTAACCTGATACCTCACAAGTAAAACCCTTAGCAAACAAAAAAAATCTACAGTATCAACACGGTAACAGTTATCTCGCCTATTAATGATAGCTGCCATTAGGCGACTCACTACGCCAGCAGGGCGCTTTTCACCTCATCAAACCCCGGACGAGCGGCCACATTCGCCGACAGACAGCAATCTCTTATCTCCCTCAATCGACGCACTTGTGCAGGATGACTGCTTGGCGTCACAAAGGGCAGCAAATCGTCAATCACACAACCGAGGGCGCGGACCTCAAGTTTTTCGATGCCTAGGCGTTCGGAGCTGGATAAATGGCGTAAATCAGAGGCAGCGCCAAAATCACCAAACAACACATCCATCTGCTGATTAACCATCATATTATGCGCATAAACATCACCATGACTTATCTGCTGACGATGCAGGTGCGCCATGACGTCCGCAAGCTGCAGGATAATTTTAGTCAGATCTTTACTGTCTAACGCGGTATCAGGGTTAAAAGTATCGCGAGTGCAAGAGACAAGGCTTGGCGGCAAGCCTAAGTTTTTAAAGCTTTGAGGAATCAATGCCATCACTAAGCCTGAGTGTGACCCTTGCTGAATATGAGCGATGACCTTGATAAGATTAGGGTGCTCACCCGAAGCTAAGCAACAAGCCAACTCATCGGCGGGGTAGCCATCACTGGTCACCTCGCCCTTAAACAGCTTTACCGCAATCGGCTTAGCGCCAGTTTGCGCCACCATTGATTCATCCAACCACTCCCCTTGATAAATGATCCCCGAGGCCCCTTCTCCGCATTTTTCGCCCAGTTTAACGCTATCGAGACTCACCTTCGGGACCGAAGGCAAAGATGGCGTGCTTTGCCTTGCGTTCACGCAGGCGGCGCCGTGATTAACGTTGGTGTTCATGCCTTCTGCGGCATCCCGGTTAAGGACTCGAGGGCTTGCCTGTGGCGATTCCGTCAATGGATTACCAGCAAAGGCCAGCCAACTGAGTTTGGGCAGCTCAAATAACCACAGAGGTAACTCAGATAAACGATTGGCCGACAAGCGCACTAACTCCAAGTGCTGACACTGGGCCATCGTCACCGGCAAGGTGCTCAACCGATTACCCGCCAATGCCAATTTTTGCAAACGCGCCAAAGTCCCTATCTTATCTGGCAAGGCCTCAATGCAATTATCGGTGAGGATCAGCCAGCGGGTTTGGGGAGGTAAAGCGTCTGCTGGCACCGTTTTGATGCGATTTGACTTAAAACCTATCATCTCTAACTTGGCACAACGCCCTAAGGCCTCGGGCAACTTTTCAAAACGATTATTGGAGGCAAACAGCACCTTAAGTTGAGTTAACCGATACAAATCCTCTGGCAATTCACTCAATTGATTATTCGACAAATCGAGGATTTCAAGGGTATCGGCCAAATCAAAAATCTGCGGTGGAAATGCCGTCAACCCCTCCACTAATTGTAACCGACGAACCCCTTGTAATTGCCCTGCTGTTAACTGCGCTAACGTCTGCACTCTGCCATCCTCGTGACTAAAAATTGCGGCATGGTACCGCATTTATTCATAAATAAAAAAACACCGCCCCGCTTAACCATCAGGCCTTACATGCACAAAAACGGCGCTGAACTGTCCAAAAACGGCGCTGAACTATCCAAAAACGGCAAAACAGATTAACATGCGTACAAATATTGAATACTAAGTCAGCTAATAACAGGATTATGATGCGGAAACCTTTTCGCCAAACGTACGCCTTTACGGCATTTTTATTCGCCATGCTAACGGCCCACCTCGGCGGCTGCGCAGCCACCTCAGCCGATCCGTCACCCTCGACAATGGAGAGCCCCGTCGCCGCTGACGAGGATAGCGCACCCACTAACGAGCAGACGCCGCAAACCCAAGAACCGACCGCCGCAGCCCGCGAGCAATACCGCGATGTCTGGGAAAAAATTCAACAAACTCGCACCATTGATGTACATGACGATGCCGAAGTCCGCCGGCAGCGACAATTTTTTGATGATAAACAAAAGTTTATGACTCAAGTCGGCCAGCGTGCCGAACCTTTTTTATATTACATCGTCAGCCAACTCGAAGCGCGTAATATGCCACTGGAGTTAGCCCTATTGCCGATTGTAGAAAGTGGCTATAACCCACTGGCTCAGGCTAATGGCCCTGCGGGTTTATGGCAGATGATCCCCGCCACCGGGCGTAATTTTGGTCTCACGATCAATTCGGCCTACGATGGCCGCAAAGATCCCCTCGCTTCAACCGATGCGGTATTGGACTATCTACAACATCTTTACAAGAACTTAGGTCATGACTGGATTAACGCAGTCGCAGGCTATAACAGCGGTGAATTAGTGATAAAAGCCGCCATCGACAGGAATAAAGCCAAAGGTAAACCGACGGATTTTTGGTCGCTCAACATCCCCTCCAAACAGGTGAAAACCGTACCTAAATGGTTGGCTTTTATACAAATTATTCGCGAGCCAACACATTACAATCTGACCGTTTTACCCATTGATAATCGCCCCTTTCTAGAGCGACTCCCCGCGCCAAATGGCGTCGATATTGGCCAAATCGCTAACGCTGCCGGCCTCACTAAAGCAGAATTTAAAACCTATAACCCGGGCTACCGGCAAAATGCGATCCCAAGCAAAGGCAAATACCAAATCGCCCTGCCGCTCGCAAACATTGGTACCTATCAAGACAACCAAGATAACCTTTATGCGCAAAAACGCGATAACAGCCACAGCTATATCGTTAAAGCTGGCGATAGCTTAGGGGAAATCGCCGATAAATTTAATATTTCGATCAATGAATTAAAGCAAGCTA
>NZ_JBOFMC010000437.1:0-5194 GCF_051658185.1 Shewanella sp.
ATGGCACACAAACTAACCCTCAACACTTGTTTTAGCCCAGATAACTCACTGTGCCATCAGCAAAAAGCAACCTTAGGGGTTAAGTTCGGCAGCAACCGCAAGGTTGATGACAAATTCCACCGCAATCATGCTCAAGGACGCAAGACGAATGAAAGATGAAAGATGAAAGATGAAAGATGAAAAAGGGGCGCACAAACAGATGACGGCAAAACGTTCATTGCTGCGATCGCCAAATGAAAGAAAGCGCAACGGGATAAACATCACCCTAAAACACAACGTCTCACCTAATAACACATAACAATAAGCAACAAATCCGCAAGAACACTCAGATTTCAGTTGAATTTTTATCCAAAATAAGGAAGGATGCGAGCTGCGCGCGCCGGTGCACTTTGTCCAGCCATTTGCCATACTGTCTTGACATGATTTGACATACTGTCTTGACATGATTTGACATAGTCTGTTGAGTCGCAAGGGCGCGTTAAACACGCTTTTATTAATAGGAATTGTAGTATCCGCTTATGAGTATGCTTCGCACCACAGCTTTATTGTTGACTATGGTATTGCCAAGTCTCTCCGCTTTAGCAACGGAATATCCTTTACCCCCCTCATCGAGTCGACTCATTGGTGAGAACCATTATTACACTGTGCCAGAGGGTAAACACACCCTTGAAGACATTGCCGCGCAATTCCAGCTTGGTCTAAGTAACTTAATGGAAGCCAATCCTGGGGTTGATCCATTTTTACCCAGACCAGGCAGTAAGCTATTAATTCCACATCAATTAATTCTGCCAAAGGCCCCGCGTGAAGGCATAGTGATCAACGTCGCCGAAATGCGCCTGTATTATTATCCTAAGGGTAAGAAAACCGTTGAGGTGCTCCCCATCGGTATTGGGCAAATCGGTAAAGATACCCCTGAAAACTGGGTCACCAGTGTGCAGCGTAAGCGCGCCAATCCCACTTGGACGCCAACGCCACGCATTCGTAAAGAATACGCTGCCAGAGGCGAAATTCTGCCCGCAGTCTGGCCCGCAGGCCCCGATAACCCGATGGGATTATACGCCCTGTATATCGGCAATTTGTACGCCATCCACGGCACGAATGCCAGCTTTGGGATAGGCCTGCGCGTCAGCCAAGGTTGCGTGCGCCTGCGTAACGACGATATCGAGCATTTATTTAAAACCGTCCCCATCGGCACCCGTGTGCAGTTTGTCAATCAACCGATTAAAGCGACCGAAGAGCCAGATGGTAAGCGTTACCTCGCGGTGCACCAGCCACTGTCGCGCACTATCGAAGAATTTGAGTCAAATGAGCCGGTGGCGATTACCCTACCTCAGGACATTGCCAAATTTATTGCCAAAGCAGATACCGATTCTGCGGTGATTAAAAAGCTGCTTGATGAGCGTACCGGCGTGCCGACAATGATCAACTGAATACCCGACAAGTCGCACTGACAGCCATCACGCACCGCCCATGGCGTGACATGATGGCTCAGCGCCGCCAGTCATTCGCTGGTCAAAAGCCAGAGACAATAATGCCCGCAACTGCGGGCATTATTGTCTCTGGCGATTCTTTTATAGCATCAGCTCTTTTATAACATCAGCTCTTTTATAACATCCGCTCTTTTACAGCATCAGCTTTTTTACAGCATCTGCTTTTTTACAAGCTCAGCGTTTAATCACACCCTAGAATGACACTGGCACCATCACTTAATGACAGACACCATCGCTCACACTGAATCAATCACTCAGTCACTCAGTCACTCAGTCACTCAGTCATATAATCAGTCACATAACGGAGCGCACAGCGCTAAAAAATGAGTCATCACGGCACTATTGGCCAGAATTCGTTGATCAAAATTCTGAAGTCCGGGAGTCTCAGTGCAGGCACCCACACGGGCTCCACTGCGCACCATACACGCTTCAAAAGAAGTATCAAAATGGTTAAAGATCACCCCCTCTTTTACGGGGCAATCATCAATTTCACCGTCGGGGGCGACGGGGAAATACCCGCCCAAGGTATCGCGTAAATCGAGGCTAAAACGCCCTGGCACTTGGCTCGGCTCAAAGGAATACACATAAGTCTCTTGGCTGAGCACATCTTCATGACAGGTTAAAATGCCATCGCGACTGGCGGCGATCAGCAATTGTGCATGTTCCAACAGGAGCTTACCTTCAAGGGAGGAGGTTTCATTGGCCTTAGGTTTACCGTTTTCAAATACAAAACCACGGTTTGGGTTTTCGCCAAATTTGTTGAATCTATGGCCACGATGGAATCCTGTCGGATTCACTAACGGCAAAATACTGAGGTTAACTCGCTCAAATAGCTCAGGCGAAGTCTCGCTTAAAAAATGCAGCAAGCCCCAAGGGCCAGCGGACTCTTCCCCATGGAAACCGGCGCAGATCAGTAAAGACGGTAACCCTGACTTCGCGGCAGGAGCTTGATACAGATTCACGCTGTATTTGCTCACCTCCCCCAAGGTCTTCTCAACCATGCCCAAACGGGAGGTTTCCTGTGTCAGCAACAGATAAAAGTTATCTATATCAGTGCTTTCACAATTAAAAATATCGCTTTTCCACTGAAAGGATTCGAAGGGAGATCTGCTTACCATATGTTGTACTTATGCCAGAAAAAGAACTGTGCCATCATAGCAGCTCTTTTAAAAAACTGAATGATATTCAACGAAATTCAATAAAATCTACCCAGCACGCCCACCTTGGCACACGGCATCGACAGCGGTGCCCCAAAGACGCACACTGTCTCGCGCGCATTTTATCTCTCACCCACGGGCGCGTAATCATTAAAGCGTTCGCTGAGCGTGGCGATATCTGCAGCAACCCATTCACGTTGAATACACTCCACGAGATGCGTCGCCATAAAGTCCACTAATAACCTGGCGGCATAGGGTAAACGTCGATCGCGGCGGCCAACTAAATACCAATTACTTTCAAGGGGAAACCCCACCACAGGCAGTACGGCGGGTTTTTCACGGCCTTCCTGTAAGGTGTGCGCCGAAATCACCGACAACCCCAGCCCCGAGGCCACGCTCAGGCGGATCGCCTCGTTGCTCTCAATTTGCATGGTGTCCGTCAGGCTGATGCCTTGACTGCTGCACCAAGATTCAAACATTAACCGCGTCGCAGAGCCGGGCTCTCGCACAATAAAGCGCTCTTGTTTAAGCTCGTTAAACTTCAACTGCTGACGGCCAACAGCCCAATGTTCCTTTGGGGCAATCAGTTGTAAAGGGTTTTTAATGATCCGAGCCGACACCACATTGCCGCCACTCGGTGGATGGCTAAATAGATATAAATCATCTTCTTGCCGCTCAAATCTGGCAAGAATATGGGCCCGATTACCGATATTTAAGGTGACCTTAACCTGCGGGTACAGCCGATAGAAAGCCCCTAAAATCCGGGGCAAAACGTATTTGGCCGTAGTAACAATGCCAATATTAATATGGCCGACGCTGCCGCCGCGCGCTTGTTGAATAAAGGCATCGACATCCTCAAAGCGGCTTAAGGTATCGCAGGCGGCGCGATATAACTCATGGCCGACCAAGGTAGGCTGCATCCTACCATCACGACTCTCGAGCAGCGGCTCGCCTAAAATATCCGCCAGTTTTTTAAGCTGTAATGACACCGTTGGCTGAGTTAAATGCAACGTCCTCGCGGCCGCCGACATATTGCCGCAGCGCACTACCTCCACATACACCTCAAGTAATCGAAAACTTAACTGGCGCAATGTGCGCTGGACGCTGGCCCCATGTCTATCCATAGATAATCATCTATACCTGTGTGGCAAATAATTTATTTTTCAATATAACCAATTGCGGGCACAATCGCCAGCCAACATCGCCTGTTGAGCTGTTGGGTTTCAGATGGTGCCATACTCAGGCCCTCCACAGGTGTGCGAGCGACATATCAATTTGACATATAACATGATTTTAGATAAACACGAGCCACGAGAGACATCAGTGGCCCAGAGCAATGAGAGCTCCAGATAACCAAGAGAGATAAAAATGCCCGATATTGTGATTGCGTTTTTTGCCTTAGGCTTGTTGGCAGGTTTAGTCAAATCCGATCTTAAAGTCCCACCCGCCATCTATGAAACCCTGTCCATTTTATTGATGCTCACCCTCGGGCTAAAGGGCGGCATGGCGCTGCACGGCCATACGCAAGAACTCGTGATCAGTGAGTTATTCGCCATTATTGCCCTCGGGTTTATCATCCCCTTAGCCTTATTCCCGCTGTTAACCCAGTTAGTGCGCCTCAATCGTACCGACGCCATTAGTATTGCAGCCCATTACGGTTCCGTGAGCGCCGGCACTTTTGCGGTAGTGATGGCGATGGTTGACCAATCCAACCTCAGCTTAAGGCCAGAAACCACCCTGTATTTAGTGCTACTGGAATTACCCGCGATTATCATCATGCTCTGGCTGCACCGCTATTTAAGCGCGAAACAACCGGCAAGCGCAGGCGAGGTCGAACACGGCCAATCGAGCGTACTGCACGAAGCCTTAACCAGTCGCGGGGTGATCTTACTCGTGGGCGGCGTCGTGATAGGTTGGCTCTACGGCCCAACGGGGCTTGAGCCCCTTGCCCCAGTATTACTCGGCGGCTTTAAAACCTTACTCGCATTGTTTTTACTGGAAATGGGCCTCGTCACCGCAAAGGTCTGTTTGCCACTGCCCTTAAATCAATGGCGCTTGGTGATTTTTGCCGCAACCATTCCCTTTGCGTTAGCTTGGTGTGGCATAGCAGTGGGCGTGTGGCTAGCGTTACCCGCTGGCAGTATTTTTGTGTTAGCCGGCTTAAGTGCCAGTGCCTCCTATATTGCCGCCCCCGCCGCCATTCGCGCCGCGATCCCACAGGCCAATATTGGCCTTGCCATGCTCGCATCATTGGGGATCACCTTCCCCATAAACGTACTCATTGGCCTCCCCCTGTATCAACATTGGGTGATGCTGATGACCGCTTAGCTCTTGAGATAGGTGTGGGAGTGGGTGTTGCTGTGGGTGTTGCTGTGGGTGTTACTGTTGATATTGGTGTTAGTGCTGATATTGAGCCAGATGTTGAGCCAGCGGTTACTGCTGGCCCACAGGTAAGGCCGATAACAAGTTAGCGCCTTCATTGGCGCCGCACCATCGGCCATTTACCAAGGCTAGCATGTGCTATTGGCCAAATAGCGCCAATGCTCA
>NZ_JBOFMC010000438.1:0-7133 GCF_051658185.1 Shewanella sp.
CTAGCATTTCTCCGCGAAAACTTAGGACTTATCTTAGGTATTGTGATTTTCGGCGCTGTGATTTTAGGTGGAATTTACTATGTAGAACATTCATTAGAGAGCCAAGAGCAAGTCGTTCACTAAGCGGCTCACCGCATCTGCTAACGCCATGTCAGATGGCGTTAATGTCAGCTTGCTGCAACGCCGTAAAGACTCGCAACAACGCCATGTGACATGGCACGTAGACTCGCAGCGCCACATAACCACACCATGCCGCACGGCTACCGGCTCAGCCAGAGAATCAAGCGTGCTTCAACCCTCGTTGAGGCTCACGTTTCTGGTTAGCAAGACCGACGTTAGCCGCTGTATCGCCAGAGTGTCGCCGCGCCGCACTATCCTGCTTGCACGCGCCGCAATGCCCCCTGACCTGATAAAACACATGCATGACAACTTACCCCATCCATAATACTCTCCAGTGGGGGTAAACAAACATTCATCTTACCATCACGCCCGGTATAACCACTCTGATTGCATCAAGGTAATTGTCGCGAAACCCAGTAACAAGCAAACCCTGCTTCACCGTCAAACATGGTGTTTGAGTTGTAATATTTTACATCGCGGCCACTGAGTATTATTCGCTTTAATATGCTTATTGCAATCAAAAGACAACATTAAAACAACTTGCCAAAATAAAACGTACCGCCACTCAATCACTCGCAATTACGCCACGCCGCACATATAAACATCACGGTGAATTAACATAAAAATGATATTGCCATCAGACTTTCAACGTTTAGCGCGCGAATATTCAATTAACTCAAAGCGCTATTTTACAGATATCGAGCAAGCTTCTATCATATGTAGGCCCATTTATTCTAGAGATACACTGTATGCCCAAAGCTCTGATATTATTGCTGGCGCTTTTTAGTGCCAGTCTACTGACGTATAACACAAATACCTTCGCCGCAGACACAACTGCAGCAACTGGCGCCGCCCCTCAAGCTGCGGCGGTGCTCACGGATGCCCAAACAGAATTACTCGAATTACAACAATCCATTCATGCGGATATTGAGACCCTCAAATATACCAAGGGGGAACTCAACACTATTACTAAATTTAAAATTCAAAGCAAAACTGCGCTGCTGCGTAATCAAATTAAGTCGTTGCTAGATAAATCCGCCCCAGATACCGCATTTTTATTACCGCTTTTACAAGCGGAATTACAACATACTCAGCAAATCGACGCCTACTTAACTGAAAGCACCAATACTTTGGGGCAGCAACTGGGTACCAACAACGATAATAGTTTATTGCTGGCTATTTCTAAGATCGAACTTGAAAAAGACAACAACTTCAAACTGCAGCTCGAAACGTTAAATTGGCTTACACAAATAGGCCAAGATGTCAGTGCCGAGATCGCCACACTCAAAGCGACCTTAACCGCACGGGCCGATAACTTTGAAAGCTTTATCAACTACACCCAAGAGCAATTGCAAATCGCGGTCAATATTGCCACCAATGCGGGTAAAGATGTCACCGCTGAGCAAACCTTACGCGTGCAAACCCTCAAGGATCGCTTAGATCAAAACAGCCAAAGCTTAAGTATTGATATCAACTTACTCGACTCCCTCGGGCAAGATACCGCAAGCTTAAAAAAGACCTTGTTTAGTATTTCAGGGGATATCACCCAGGACGTATTAAATATTGACGTCGCCTCAAGCTTATTGGCCCATTGGTTAGATACCGCCCAAACCAAGTCGATTGAAAATGGCCCAACGGCGACCTTTAAGTTATTTATCTTTTGCTTGATTTTATTCGTCGCCAACCTCGCGGGCAAATTAGCGCAAAAGCTTGTCAAAAACATGGTGAGTAATTCCAAGCTTAATTTCAGTAAATTACTCCAAGACTTCTTCACCTCACTCTCGGCAAAAGCGGTCTTTACCATCGGCTTACTGATCGCTCTATCTCAGTTGGGGATTGAGCTGGGTCCATTGCTCGCCGGTTTTGGTATCGCGGGGGTGATCATCGGTTTTGCCCTGCAAGACACCCTGTCTAATTTTGCCTCGGGCATGATGATCCTGATCTATCGCCCCTACGATGTCGGTGATTTAATCAATGCGGCAGGGGTTTCTGGCCGGGTTAGCCACATGAGCTTAGTCTCGACCACGATTAAAACCCTCGATAACCAACGCCTGATCATCCCGAATAACAAAATTTGGGGCGATACCATTAACAATATCACCGCCGAAGAGCAGCGCCGGGTTGATATGGTCTTTGGGATCAGCTACAGCGACAATATCGAACACGCTGAAACCATTTTAAAATCTATCGTGGCAGCGCACCCTAAAGTGTTACCGACGCCTGAGCCAACCATTAAGTTGCACACCTTAGGTGAATCCTCAGTCGACTTTATCGTTCGCCCTTGGAGCAACCCCGAGGATTACTGGGATGTGTATTGGGATATTACCCGTCAAGTGAAACTGCGCTTTGATGCCGAAGGCATTAGCATTCCATTCCCGCAGCGTGATGTGCATATTTACCAAACAAATAAATAAGCACTGACCATCGGCCATCCATGGGATGCGCCGCACCATTAAAAAGCCGGGCGTGAGGGTTAACTCACGCCCGGCTTTTTTACTGGCGCCATTGAAGCTGAGCTTAGCTAAGCCAAACTAGGCTAGACATCAGCTAACCTAAGCCAACAACCTCCCCAGCCTCATCAATATCAATCTGTAAATATCCCGGTGTTAATCCAAGGCCTGGCATGGTCATCACATTCCCGACCAGAGCAGTAATAAAGCCTGCGCCCACATTCACATTAAAGGCGCGAATAGGCAGGATAAAATCTTGCGGCACGCCTTTTAGCGTTGGGTCATGGCTAATCGATAGCGGCGTTTTTGCCATGCATAACGGCAAATGCCCGTAGCCTTGCTCCGTCAGCTCAGCGAGCTGCTCCTTTGCCAGCGTGGATAAGCTCATCCCCGCCGCACCATAGCCAAGCTCACACAGTGTGGACAATTTGGCCTCGATGCTAGCGTCTTCTGGATAAAGCCAAGTAAATGCCGACTCACTTTCGGCGGCTGCCACCACAGTTTGTGCCAGCGCGGTGGCACCGGCCTCCCCTTGCGTAAAGGCATCACTTATCTCGCAGCCAAAAGCCGCCGTGGCCTTGACCGCATCCATTAACCATTGCAACTCGGCCTCGCTATCGGTGGCAAACCGGTTGATCGCCACCACCACTGGGACGCCATAGCGCACCACATTGTTAATGTGCCAATGTAAATTGGCAAAACCGGCCGCCAACCTCGCCTGATCCGGCGCATTGATATCGCGATCTGAGCTTAGGCCGCTGTTGGCCTTCAATGCCTTTAAGGTCGTCACCAATACCGCAGCGCTCGGCACTTGCCCCGATTGACGCACCTTAATATTGCAGAATTTTTCAAAGCCCATATCGGAGCCGAATCCAGCTTCGGTGACCACAAAATCGGCAAGCTTTAAGGCGATATTGTCGGCAATGATTGAAGAGTTACCATGGGCAATATTGGCAAAGGGGCCGGCATGGATAAAACAAGGCGCACCGTTTAAGGTCTGCATCAAGGTCGGCTTTAGGGCATCAACCATAATCGCGGCCATGGCACCCGCGACGCCAAGACAGTTAGCCGTAATACTGTCACCTTGACGATTAAGCGCCAGCACTAAGCGGCCAATGCGCGCACGCATATCCGCGACATCTTGGCTTAAGGCCAAAATCGCCATCAATTCTGACGCAGCGGTAATATCAAAGCCGGAGTCATACTCTGGCCCATTATTTTCTCCAAAGCCCACGCGAATATGCCGCAGACAACGATCATTATGATCCACCACCCGATGCCAGCGGATCTGCTCAGGATCGATATCTAAAAAGTCTAAGCCTGATTGCGCACAAAACTCATCCGGCCCTAAACGCGTTTCATGAAATAGCCGCGCGGCAATCGCCGCCGCCCCTAAATTGTGGGCGCTACTCACGGCATGAATGTCACCGGTCAGATGCAAATTGAGTTCTTGCATCGGCACAACTTGCGCGTAGCCGCCACCAGCGGCGCCGCCTTTTACCCCAAACACGGGGCCCATGCTCGGTTGCCGAATGCAAGCACAGGCCTTTTTACCGATGGCTTTTAAAGATTGGGTTAAACCGATACTGGTCACGGTTTTGCCTTCGCCATAGGGCGTTGGGGTAACCGCTGTCACTATGATAAGTTTGCCGTTTGGCTGGGCAGCTAAGCGCTGCTGCACCGCTAAATCCACCTTGGCTTTCGCGTGCCCAAAGGGAATTAACTCCTGTGCCTGCAGACCTAGCTCGGTACCGAGCTCCACAATATTGCGTAAATTGGCACGACGTGAAATAGCCATATCGGACAGCATGACTCGATTCTCCCTTATTGGAATTCTGACAACGTTCTGGGTTAATGTATGGCTAAGCGCAGCCGCAACGGAATGTTGAGCGGCGGATATTAGGTGATCCCTTCGCGGATATGTAGCCATCCGTGGGGTTAATCAGCCATTTTGTAATCTGCATCAAATAAACGACGCGCCATCGGGCAATCACCCAAAAACATATTCCTCAAAAACAAACAACCTGCAGTCACCATGGCCAAGATTCCAGCAATGCCGCGATGCGCGGCAGACTCGAAACGCGGGATGGGGAGTGATTCAACACGGCAGAAAGCGTGTAGGCTTGAAGGATTTAAGGATTGAAAGATTGAAGGATTTAAGGCTAAGGGGTGAACTGGAGCGCCCTAGGCTGGCAGCACGACTGCCGCGGCCAATAAGGCGCGGCCAGTTATTGCACACATGTGGGGCAAGGAGTTTGAGAGAGTACACTTTTTGTTAGCGCACGTTTTGTTAGTGCGCTTTTTGTTAGTGCGCTTTGAACATGCGTCATCTTAAATGCCCATGGTTTAAGAGCGCGATGAGTTAATCGCGCATTCACTTCCCTCTCATCCGCTAAGCATTATTGTTCGCTATCAGCAAACAACACTTTACCGCTTAAATGTGGCCGCCGGCCCTTACTGTCGCGCAGCTCAAATTCCCACTCATCCGGATGCTTGGCATAACCAAACCCGACTTCGGCCGGCATTAATAATGGCAACTTAAAGGCGACATCGACGGTAAAGGGTCGCGCGCCAATGTCTGGCATTAACTGCGCCAAACACCGCGCCTTAGACCACATGCCATGGGCAAGTACGCGATCAAACCCAAAACGCTTGGAGAGCACCGGGTGTAAGTGGATAAGGTTATAATCCCCTGAGGCCTTGGCGTAACGCCGCCCCAGGTCGTCACTCAATGTCCACTGCTGCGGCGATTCCCACGCCATACTTAACGCCCTCGGTGGCCGCACTCGTCGCCCTTGGTTTTCAATGCGATACAAATAGGTAGACAGCGACTCCCACACTAACTCTTGCCCGACAAAAGCCTTAGAGACAATCTCAAACTCAAGACCAACATCGGTTTGACGGCTGCTAACGACAGCGCACTCGAAGGAGTATGTCTCACTCAGGCGAACTTGCCGATGCACGCTGATCCGATTTTTAAGGTGGATCATCCCCAGCAGCGGAAAGGTAATACCCTCATGGGTAAAAATCACCGCATGCAGACGAAATGCCATCACATACAAATAGGTAGGTGGCAATACCTCACCATCAAACTGGAAACCACAGACCTCAGCGTATTGACTGACGTTGGCCTCGGACACAGTCACAGTGTCGACGCTCACCTTTATACAAGGCAATGGCTGCTGATCCCACCCGGGTTTACGGCCAAAAAATATCTTGCGATAAAGAGAAAACAGCGAAGGCATCGCGTTCAATTCAACACAATATGCATTATTCAAGTCGGTGTACCTTTTAGTTAACAATCCTTTAGCACAGTTCAATATGCCCTCGCCGCGCACAATCAGCCCGGATACTGTTTTCGTAAACATACGAGGGTAAAGCCGTCAAACGGTGTCTTAAAAGAGTGGAGCTGACTTATCGAATGGACAAAAAATGAGCCAAGTCGGTCAAAAGCGCTCGGATTATACCCTAGAGCAGCAAGCTATGTGTATCCCTAACTGCAACGCTAAAAAACCCTCCGAATAAAATCAAAACGTTAGATATTGACGCTGAAAAAACCGCCAACAGATCCCGCAAATCGCCTGCGCGCAGTGCCAAAACCCTGAAGCTATGACACACTAATGGCTTAGCTTCTTTGACTCTGTAGACCCGTGCAAGATAAAAATTTTGATAAACTCGCGCAGAAGTTCGCGAAAAATATTTACGGTACCCCCAAAGGGGAAATCCGGGCCAGTGTACTATGGCGCGATCTTAGCCCCGCGTTAAGCCAATTTGGCGAGCGTAAGTTACGCATTTTAGATGCAGGTGGCGGCTTTGGCTATTTCAGCCAAAAACTGGCTCGCCTAGGGCATGAGGTCATCCTGTGTGATATCTCCGCCGCCATGCTCGCCAAGGCACAGACACAGATTGAGGCCTCGCCAACACCATTAGATATCCGTTTAATCCACGCGCCGATTCAGGCACTGTCGGTCGAGGAGCATGGGAGCTTTGATCTCATCCTGTGCCACGCGGTGGTCGAATGGCTCGCCGATGCCAAAGCCACCATGACGGGCCTGCTCACCATGCTCAAGCCCGCTGGCTTGTTTTCTTTAATGTTTTACAACAAAGAGGCCATGCGCTTCCATGCCTTGGTCTCTGGCAATTTTGACTATGTGGCCGCGGATCTCGTGGTGAAGAAAAAAGTGCGCTTAACCCCCACCCACCCGCTGTATATCGATGATGTCAAACAGTGGTTTAACGATTGGAATATCAGCATCGAAACCCAATCTGGGGTGCGTGTGATCCATGATTATTTGAAAAAAAACCAAGCTGCAGACTTTGACTACGCCAAACTGCTGCAAATGGAACTCGAATATTCCCAACGTGAGCCCTACTTGTCACTGGGCCGCTATGTGCACTTTTTGGGTCGCAGCCAAGGCGCTTAAACCAAGCGCCGCACACATGGCGATTGATTGCCACTCCACCACCGCGACGGATTAGCTCAAGGGCGCCGCCAACATGGATGCCTTGAGCAAGCGGCAACTTGAGTAACTTGAGTAACTTGAGTAACTTGAGTAACTTGAG
>NZ_JBOFMC010000439.1:0-1197 GCF_051658185.1 Shewanella sp.
AACTCATGCTTATCTTGGGTAAATCCCACCATCAATCGCGAAAGCGCTGCACTGTTTTTATCGATTAACCAACCATATTGCACATTAAGATAGTCGGCATTGTGGGCAAATTCACTCAGATCCTTACCGTTTTGCCTGAGGGTATCGACATGGCTATCGTCTAATAATTCAATGGCATACATGGTTTTGGTATCGAGGGCGTAGAACGGCTTTGTGACATACACATGTTTGGCTTGGCCGTCGTCATTGTCGTAAAACTCTGCGGCGACCATGCCATAAGGGATAATGCTGATGGGGGCTTCAAAGCCGAATTTGTAGCCAGTGCGCGCTTCATCCGATTGATATTTAACGCGGGTGCGAATGCCGGTGCCGAACAGGTTATCTTCCTTTACCCCGAAGGAGTAGCGGCTGTCGCCGCCAGAGCTACTAAAACTGGCGGTGGGCAACAGTGACCAGTTATCCCAGGTTTCAACCACAACCGTCTCGCTATCGGATTTGCTGTCGGACTTGCTATCGGCCTCGGGGTCTTTTTCAGCGAGATACACTTTGGCGTCCCGGATATAGGATTCGGCCCGTAGCAGGCGCTGAGATTCGTCGAGATCCTTTTGGGTGATCGTCTCTTGCTCACCGAAGGTTAGCCTATCGCGCACGACATATTCTTTGGTGTTGATATGCAGGTAGTTGGCCCAGCGATGGATAAAGAAGGCTTCTGGGTCCGATTCGTCAAAAATGGGGTTGCTCAGTACCACAATATGCTGGATGCGTTTTGGCGATTCAGGCGGTGCAGGCTCCTTGGGAGAAGAGGCGGCAGCATTGGCTTGAGTGGCGCCGATAATGCAGATCGCACAACAAGGTAAAATGCAGGCATAGCGAATAATTTTCTGCATTATCAGTGACTCCCCATGGCTTTAAAGACTGCAGGAACAGTAGCCTATCACTGCAGTTTACAAGTCAATAACACATGTTTGGTGGGCATTAGTCAAGCAAACATTTAAATAAAATAATGATGTTACATAATGTTAACTTGAAAATGTTGCTGGCCTTGCGGCCAGCGATGAGGGGAGGAGATTTACAGTGTGCGTCTTGGTGGTACCGCGACGTTAGCAAAGATGAGCCCTGCGATCAGCGACATAAAAATTAAAAAGATTTGCGAGCCAATATGGGACTGGTTGAGCATCGTTTCGCCCGAGATCAACG
>NZ_JBOFMC010000440.1:0-8902 GCF_051658185.1 Shewanella sp.
CCAATATCTGCAGGATGCCAGCGTCGCCACCCTGCGCCGACGTCGGTTGCCACTCGAGTCTCTGGTGATGGTCATTCTAGGCATGGCACTTTATCGCAGCATGGATGCGTCGCTGATAAGATGAAGGTCATGTTACCCATTCGGCGTGCGTTGGTAGCCCCGAGCACAGTAGTACAAGGATGCGCTCGGTTAGGGTCGGATGTTTCAGCAAACTCAGCAACTCTGGCATCAAGACGCCGCCCATCTGCAATTGGCGTAAGGACGATTTACACAAATACAGTTGCCAGCTAGTTGATAGTAATGCGGCGATTTTCGTTGATAACGTCAACTCCCTCGCGATGACTAAAACTAAGCTGGCTAAGTCCGTTTTAGATGCTGGCTGGGGAATGCTCAAAACAATGCAGGAATACAAATGCGCTCATGCAGGCGTTGTTTTTGAAGAAATTAACGAGAGTTACACATCCCAAACCTGTTCGTGCTGCGGGAGTATTCTCGCGCGCAGTCCGAAAGGTAGAGCCGGTTTGCGAATAAGAGAATGGTCTTGTAGCGGTTCTTGCGTTATGCACGATAGAGAAATCAATGCAGCAAAGAACATTCTTGCGGTCGGGCATGGCCGTCTAGATGTAGGAATCCACCTCCTTTAGGGGAGGGAGGATGTCAAATTGAGCACCGTTATGTGAAGGGATGAGCCAATGCCTGTACCATTGATGGAGTAATCCTAGAGCATAAAAACCGCAGCCAAAGAGCGCTAAACTGTGGTGAGGCACTTGCTCTACGAGTTTCGCAGTCAGGTCGACGTTACTGACGGATACGGAGTCAAACGCGGCACTTGTGAGCAGGTCACGGGTCAATTCCATGTGACAGACCATACGCACTTGGGGGTAATCGGAGATGGTCGTTATATTGCCGGTTCGGCTAAATACCTTATCGTTCTCAGCGCTGTCTGGCGTCCGCCAAACCACGTCATCAAAGGCCTGCAGAGTGAGCCCGTGCCAATTTGAATGGGGTGTTTTTGCATACCCAAGTTGCTGGTTTTATTGAAGACAGCTTCTACAGGTTCATGCCCTGATCGTTGTTTAGCTTGGATAACAGCGCTGGAGGAGACAAAGGGCTTCTTACCTGGCAAGAGAATATCGTGTTGTGACAACACTTTGCTCATCGACAAATGACGATATAACGATATGCCGATGACACTCCACACCATCACTTCCATCGGCAGTCGTCGCTTTCTGATGGAAGCTACACCTGTGTCGGCCAGACATTGTTCAATCAAGTCTGTTGAAAGGGGGTCTGATAAACCTGTGAGCTGGTCGGCTTATAACTTATGGATTTGGTCTAGAGTTTGTCTTAGAAACATAAAAAATCCGAATGCTGTTATACACGCGAATTTTGGCACTCTGAAAAGATCGGTAATGCCGATCATTTAACGCTTAACTGATCGGCATTACCTTGAAAAACACTATTCCTAATTCTGCAGCAAATATACCCAAGCAATATAGTTATATCACATTGAAAAAATTAGAGAATTTATAAATATCGGCTAAGTGTACAAAATGTTTCGATAGCGCATTCTTTTTGAAAAAAAACAATATTCATCAATCTTGCTTACATTTACCCACTTGTGGGTATACATTTTATTAGCAGAATAATAGATCATTCCTTTGTGAAAAACATGTAATGAATTTACCTAGCTTTCTGATCTTGCTGCTTTTTACATAAAAGCCGTTGAAAAGTGGCGCTCTTGGAGGACACATGGGTGCAAATACTGCAGAAGAAAAATCACTAGAATTGAAAATCTTTATTTTTTTAACCGTATTTCTCGCTCCACTATTGGCGATATTGTTGGTAAGTGGTTTGGGCTTTGCGATTTGGATAAGTCAAATGCTTATTGGTCCTCCAGGGGCGGCTTAGCCTGAGGATAATCAAAACTGATAGTTAGAGTGGATTACCCTATGAGTACAGAGCTTCATATTACCAGTTTAGTCGTGCAAGTCATGCCGCAAAAGATGACAGAAGTGCGGCAGCAGATTATGAAAGTTAATAATGCTGAGCTCTCTGTTAATAACGAGGTGAAATTGGTGGTTGTCCTCGAAGGTGAGAGTCAACGAAGTCTAATGGATGGAATAGAGCAGATTAATGCCATTCCAGGAGTCTTATCCGCCACAATGGTTTACCACCAGAGTGAAATACTCGAAGAAGGTGAAGAATGAACATGAATAGACGTGACTTTATCAAGGCCAATGCGGTGATCGCTGCGGCAGGAGCGGCAGGTTTAGCGCTGCCAGCGTCGGCCAGCAATTTGATTACTAGCTCGGAACAAACTAAATTAGAGTGGAACAAAGCGCCTTGCCGTTTTTGCGGTACTGGTTGTTCTGTAATTGTCGCGACTCGCGATGGCAAAGTGGTTGCCACTCACGGTGATGCTAACAGTGAAGTGAACCGTGGCCTTAACTGTATTAAGGGTTACTTCCTGTCGAAAATTATGTATGGCAGCGATCGTTTGACCACACCAATGCTCAGAATGACCGACGGCAAGTACGACAAACACGGTGAGTTTACCCCCATTAGTTGGGACAGCGCTTTTGATATCATGGCACAAAAATGGAAAGAAACCCTAAAAGCCAAAGGCCCTACTGCAGTCGGGATGTTTGGTTCGGGGCAGTGGACAGTTTGGGAAGGCTACGCTGCCGTTAAATTGATGAAAGCGGGCTTTGGCTCTAACAACATTGACCCGAATGCGCGCCACTGTATGGCGTCTGCCGTCGTGGGCTTTATGCGTACCTTCGGTATCGATGAACCTATGGGTTGTTATGATGATATGGAGGCGGCCGATGCCTTTGTGCTGTGGGGCTCTAACATGGCCGAAATGCACCCCATCCTCTGGACTCGGATCACCGACCGCCGCCTAAGTGCATCCCATGTGAAGGTTGCAGTCCTCTCAACCTTCGAGCATCGATCCTTCGACTTGGCGGATTTACCTATAGTATTTACGCCGCAAACCGACTTAGCTATCCTTAATTTTATCGCGAACTACGTCATTCAAAACGATAAAGTAAACTGGGACTTTGTGAATAACCACGTTAATTTCCGTCAAGGTACCACGGATATCGGTTATGGTTTGCGTCCAACTCATCCGCTTGAACAGAAAGCCAAAAATGTCAAAACGGCAGGGGATTCCACTCCTATTGATTTCGATACCTTTAAGGCCTTTGTGGCTGAATATACGGTGGAGAAAGTCAGCAAAATGTCGGGCGTCCCTGAGGCTAAACTGATTGAATTAGCCAAACTCTATGCCGATCCCGATACTAAAGTCACCTCGTTCTGGACCATGGGTTTTAATCAGCATACTCGTGGTGTGTGGTGTAATAACCTGATTTATAACATCCACTTACTAACAGGTAAGATTTCGACTCCAGGTAACAGTCCATTCTCGTTAACCGGCCAACCTTCTGCCTGCGGTACGGCCCGTGAAGTGGGGACTTTCTCCCACCGTTTACCCGCGGATATGGTGGTGACTAATCCTGAGCATCGAAAACATGCCGAAGAAATTTGGAAGATCCCCAGCGGCATAATTCCACCCAAACCCGGTTATCACGCAGTAGAGCAAAATCGGCGGTTAAAAGATGGCGACTTGAACTGCTACTGGGTGCAAGTGAATAACAATATGCAAGCAGGGGCGAATATCAATGAGGAAGGCTTACCAGGCTACCGTAATCCTGCCAACTTTATTGTGGTGTCTGATGCATATCCGACCGTGACGACTCAAGCTGCGGACTTAATTCTGCCCACAGCCATGTGGGTGGAGAAAGAGGGGGCCTATGGTAATGCTGAGCGTCGCACCCAATTTTGGCATCAAATGGTGCAGGCGCCTGGCGAATCACACTCGGATCTCTGGCAATTAATGGAGTTTGCTAAACGCTTCACGACAGACGAAGTTTGGCCAGTGGAGGTGTTAACCGCAAACCCCCAATTTAAAGGCAAAACGCTATTTGAAGTGTTGTACCAAAATGGCAATGTCGACAAATTCCCTTTAGCGGATGCAGATCCTAAGTATCTGAACAACGAGGCGAAGCATTTTGGTTTCTACGTACAAAAAGGGCTCTTTGAAGAATATGCGAGCTTTGGTCGTGGTCACGGTCACGATTTAGCGCCGTTCGATGCTTACCATGAAGCCCATGGTCTTCGCTGGCCCGTGGTCAATGGTAAAGAAACCAAATGGCGTTTTCGAGAGGGCAGTGATCCCTATGTTAAACCGGGTAAAGGCTTTGAGTTTTATGGACATGCTGATGGCCGTGCGGTAATTTTTGCGCTGCCATATGAACCGCCTGCAGAGTCTCCTGATGAAGAGTTCGATATTTGGTTATCTACAGGTCGAGTGCTTGAACACTGGCATTCAGGCTCGATGACACAACGTGTGCCAGAGCTTTATCGTGCCTTCCCTGATGCCGTGTGTTTTATGCATCCAGAAGATGCTAAAAAACGTGGTTTACGACGTGGGGATGAAGTGCGAATTGTATCTCGCCGCGGTGAAATCAAAACTCGTGTTGAAACCAGAGGTCGTAACAAGCCGCCTGTGGGTCTCGTATTTGTACCTTGGTTTGATGCCAGTCAGCTCATCAACAAAGTCACCTTGGATGCGACAGATCCGTTGTCCAAACAAACCGACTTTAAGAAATGTGCTGTGAAAATCGTCAAGGTATAAGGAGTACAGGATGAAAACATTCAAATTAGTTTCAGCATTGAGCGTACTTACCTTTTCAGCCCTGATGATAACAAGTGTTACTGCGGCCAGTATTCCTGAGGATAAGATTGATACCTTACGACAGGCGCCGATTAACGTAGAGCCAACTCCGCCTGCAATGCAGGCTGTTTTGAACAAAGATATAAAACAGGTGCGTAACTATCCGATGCAGCCGCCAGTTATCCCGCACAAAATTGATGGATATCAACTCGATCTTAAGGTTAATAAATGTATGGCGTGTCATGCAAGGCAGCGCACTGGCGACTCGCAAGCACCTATGGTGAGCGTGACCCATTATATGGATAGGGATAACAACTTTTTAGCTGAGCTTTCGCCAAGGCGTTATTTCTGCACTCAGTGCCATGTGCCGCAGTTGGATGCCAAATTACTGGTTGAGAATGACTTTGTGGATATGGATCATCTGATTAAAGCCAACACTGAGCAGAAAAAACACTAGGAGTCAGCATGTTAGATAAACTTAAAAAGATCTGGCAAGTGCTCAATCGTCCGAGTGTGCACTACAGTTTGGGGTTTTTAACCTTAGGTGGCTTTGTCGCGGGGGTGATTTTCTGGGGGGGCTTTAACACTGCGCTGGAAGCGACGAACCAAGAAGCCTTCTGTATTGGTTGTCATGAAATGGAAAATAACGTCTACCAAGAGTTACAGTCGACTATCCATTTCACAAACCGCAGCGGTGTGCGTGCAACATGTCCAGATTGCCACGTGCCACATAACTGGACCGATAAGATAGCCCGTAAAATGCAGGCATCCAAAGAAGTATGGGGTAAAGTGTTTGGCACCATTAATACTCGCGAAAAGTTTGAAAACAAACGTCGTGAGCTAGCCGAACATGAATGGGCAAGGTTAAAGGCGAATGATTCGTTAGAATGTCGCAACTGTCATAACTTTACTTATATGGATTTTACTCGCCAATCGCCAAGGGCGGCAAAGATGCATTCAACCTCGTTGGCAAATGGGGAAAAAACCTGCATTGATTGTCATAAGGGGATTGCCCATCATTTACCTGATATGAAGGGCGTTGAAGGCTTTTAAATTGACATCCCCCACTTCTGCTGAGTGGCTCGAGCATCATTGGCATTTAAGCTGGGAGTAGGGGAATCCAATTACGTTGAGATTTGTGCCTGATTTATTTCTATCCCTTCAAATAATGAATAAGAGTTGAATAACCATTTTTTTCAGCATGCTGAAGAGGTATAACCTTTTAAATTTAAACGATCGCCAGTCTCAACGTAAGCGGTTAATAAAACCCACATACCAATAATCCTAACGCTTTGACATAGTACCTTTTTCATCGGAGGTACTATGAACCAAGCACAAAAACGCGCTCATTGGACAGCTGTCATTGAGCAACAAAAACAAAGTCAGTTATCCATTAAGCAGTTTTGCCAAGCCAACGGCATTCCTTATCAGACCTTTTGTTATTGGTCTAAGCGATTGCATTCAACCGATACCAAGCAGACATTACAGCCTATCGTTTTCAATGAGCAACCTCACTCATCCGCCGAGGCTGTTGTGCTCTTCTTTGCTAACGGTATCCGAGCTGAGTTGCCAGCCGCGCTGAACGCTGCTCAAATCAAGCACTGGGTGGACGCGTTGCAATGACGCCTTCCGGCAAGGTCTTTCTGGTTTCTGGCGTGACCGATATGCGCAAGTCCATCGACGGCCTATCGCTCATTGTCGCCGAGCAACTGGAGATGGATCCGTTCAGCGAAGCCTGGTTTATCTTTTGTAACCGGGGGCGTGATAAGCTCAAAATCTTGTTCTGGGATACCAATGGCTTTTGGCTTTACTATCGCCTTTTGGAAAAGGGCACCATTAAGTGGCCACGCCCAGATCCCCAAGGTGTTATCACCATCAGCAAACCTCAGCTTCATTGGCTGCTCTCTGGCCTAGCTCTGGAGAACAGTAAAGCTCATCGGCCCCTCAATGGGCTAGAAGTGTGACGCATGACACTGATCGCTCATTTGCGCTTGAACGATCGTTTTTAACCCTCACACTGGGAAGCATTCAACGCAGCAAGATGACGGACAATGACAGAACTCCCCAATGATATCGAGCAACTCAAGGCTCTGCTACTGGCTAAAGAGGCGTTGTTGCAAGCCAAAGAGGAAGAAGTCGCCGCCCTGAAAACACAAGTTCAATTACTGGTTGAACAACTCAACCTCAGTAAATCCAAACGCTTTGCGGCGCAAAGTGAAAAAGTCGCCAAAGGCACCTTCAACGAAGCTGAGCAGCAGAATGCCTTGCCCAAGCCTGTCGCCGAGTGCGCTAAAACCGGTCGAAAGCCACTGCCTGCAGACCTTGAGCGCGAAGTCCAACGCCACACCTTAACTGCCCCGTATTGTGACTGTTGTGATGCGCCCTTACACGAGTGCGGCAAAGAAGTCAGTGAAACGCTGAAAATCCTGCCGCAACGAGTGAGTGTCATCCGCCATGAGCGCACTAAATATGCCTGCCGCCAGTGCGAGCAGACCGCAGAAACCAGCAAAGTCGTCACTGCCCCCAAACCCGCGAGCATGATCCCCAAAAGCCTTGGCAGTCCAGAAGCTTTCGCGGCGGTGGTCACCGCTAACTATTTGTATGTGCAGCCATTGTACCGTCAGGTGGATATGTTGAACCGCTCGGGCATCGATATCAGCCGCGCCACCCTTGCGAACTGGTGCGTGCAGCTCGGCAGTAAAGTGCAAGTCATCATAGCTGCGATGAAAGCCCAGTTATTAACCGAAAAACTCATCTGCGCCGATGAAACCACAGTGCAAGTGCTGAGGGAAGAAGACCGACAGGCACAAACAAAATCCTATATGTGGGTGTATCGCAGTGGTGAATTTACTGACAACCTAGTAGTGATTTACGACTACCATCCCAGCCGTGCCGGTGCGTGTGTGCGAGACTTCCTCGGGGATTACCAGGGTTATCTGTTGTCAGATGGCTACAGCGCCTACGATACCCTGAAGGCGTCACCCAAGCGGCTTGTATGGCACATGTGCGGCGCAAATTTATCGAGGCCCAAAAGGCATCACCAAGCAAGAAAGCAGGTAAGCCGGAAAAAGCATTAAGCTTCATCGGCAAACTGTACGCCGTAGAGCAGCGAGCGAAAGACCTATCAGCCGAAGCACGGCAACAACTGAGGATGCAAGAAAGTCTGCCAATCCTCAATGACTTTAAACAGTGGCTGGATAGCCAGCAGGTATTACCGAAAGGCACCTTAGGTAAAGCCATCACTTACGCCATCAATCAGTGGCAAAAATGGCTCACCTACTTAGAGGATGGCCATATCAGCATCGACAACAATGTGACGGAGCGGGATATCCGGCCGGTCACCACAGGCAGAAAGAACTGGATGTTCTCGACCTCAGTCGGCGGTGCCAAAGCCAGTGCGAATTTATATAGCTTGGTGATGACGTGCCGGGCGAATGATATCAACCCATACTATTACTTCCGGCATCTGTTCACCGAGTTGCCAAAACGTTCACAGGCCGATGATATGTCGGATCTTATGCCGTGGAATAACGCGTCAATGGTTCATTAACCGCTTACCATTTTCCGGGCTGATGTCTTTTGAAGCACTGACGAAACCAGCCATGCCAATGCCTCTGCGCAAACCAATTATCTGCGATACTGCAGCCATTGTTAACATCACCCCGAGCAACAATCCGGCGATGAATGCCCATATAAGAATTTATCAAAAGCTTAATGCTTAAGGTTCAGTCTATGAATAATGCTTAACTGAACGGCATTACACCTTAAGGTGCGTTTTGTTGGAGCTGATTATTGTTAGCGCAAATATTAGATTTTAAAGTGGCTTACTGCGCTGACAAGATATTCGGCGCGAGTTCTTAATTCATCCGATGCTGAAGCATTGGCATCTGCAGCTCGAGACGAATCCTCAGCAATATCACGGATAACAACGACGTTCTTATTCACTTCAGCAGCCACCATACTTTGCTCTTCAATCGCAGCGGCAATCTGAGTGCTCATATCCATAATATTACGCACGTCATTATTGATAAGTTTTAGTAACTCCCCAGCTGCGGCAGCCTGCTCCGCGCTTTCTGCTCCTTGTTTTTGGCTCGTATCCATTAACTGTACAATTGCGCGAGTTCGGCTTTGTAATGTCTGAATAATATTAGCAATTTCCTG
>NZ_JBOFMC010000441.1:0-10330 GCF_051658185.1 Shewanella sp.
AAGACTATCAAACCCGAGAGATCCTCGAAGTGTTACTTGATGATACTGAATCGGATCATATGTATTGGCTCGAAAAACAACTCGGTCTCATTGGACGTATTGGTTTGCCTAATTATCTGCAAACCAAAATGTAAGTTAACTGCCACAGTAAGGGGGGCTGTCGTTGATGTCGCTGACTGCGGCGGGCTCTTACTGTGAGTGTGTTGAGTGCTTAACGATCATCAAATACCTCTACTATATCTAAGTGATCTAAGTGATCTAGGTGCTAATAAGTGCCAGTTGTGGCGGTTTTCCGTCTAGGATGACCGCCTGTTTATTGCGTTACAACGACAGCTTGTTGCAACGCTCATGCGTTAACGCCAATTTGATGGTGATATAGGGTAGTCACTTTCTTACCTCACTTTCTTATCTCACTGATCATCTCACTTTTTATCTGGCTTTCTCGCGTCACTTTCTCCTGTCACTTTATATACTTAGCGGGACGTTTGCGTTTGCCTGATACTGCCACACTTGATAACTGTTTTTATATACAGTATTTTGGTGGCGGAGGAATGCAATGTGCGAAAAATTATTCACATCGATATGGACTGCTATTTTGCCGCAGTAGAAATGCGGGATTTTCCTGAGTTTAGAGGCAAGCCCTTAGCCGTGGGGGGCAGTTTAGATCGCCGCGGGGTGATCAGTACCTGTAACTATGAGGCGCGCAAGTTTGGTGTGCGTTCGGCTATGGCCACTGCCTATGCGGTTAAATTGTGTCCTGATCTCATTCTAGTGCCTGGGCGCATGCAGGTTTATAAAGAGGTGTCGCGGCAAATTCGGGGAATATTTGCCCGTTATACGCCATTAATAGAGCCGCTTTCCTTAGATGAAGCTTATTTAGATGTCACTGATTGCCCGCTATATCAAGGGTCAGCGACCCTCATTGCCGAGGCCATTCGCCGCGATATCTTAATCGAAACTGGCCTGACCGCCTCGGCGGGTGTCGCACCGGTGAAGTTTTTAGCCAAAGTGGCGTCGGATCTGAATAAGCCCAATGGCCAATATGTCATCCCTCCCCAGCAGGTGGCCGCCTTTGTTAACACCTTATCTTTGCGTCAAATCCCTGGAGTTGGCAAAGTCACCGCCGAAAAGCTGGCCGCATTGGGATTGCAGACCTGTGGTCAGGTGCAGCAGTATCCAAGGCAAGCCCTCTTACAGCACTTTGGTAAGTTTGGTGCAGCGCTATTTGAGCGGGCTCATGGGATTGATGAGCGTCCTATTTGCCCGGATAGGCTGCGTAAATCTATTGGGGTTGAGACGACGCTCGCACAAGATATCAATACCTTAGAGCAGTGCCAACCGGTGATGTCGACTCTTATTGCCGAGTTACAGCGCCGCATGGCGCGAACCCTTGAGGGGGCTAAAATCCAGCGCCAAGTGGTTAAACTTAAATTCAGTGATTTTAAGCAAACGACGATAGAGCACAAAAGTGATGAGGTGTCGGTGGCGTTATTTTACAGCCTGCTAGCACAGGCGTTGACGCGGCAACATGGGCGTGGGATCCGGCTAGTGGGGGTGTCGGTGGGGTTATATGACCCTAGCTCGTCTCCAGCGCCATCGGTTGCTACCACGCAGCTTAACCTCGCATTTTAGCCGAATAGATGACCGAGCCGCGGCGAACGATGGCTCGCAACTCGGTCATTTCGTGAGGCTAAATCCCCTATTGGTCCCGAGCAGGAATGCGCTCGAGCACTGCCAGTAGCAATGTCCAATATTGGCCAACGGTGGTGATATTGACCATCTCATCGGGGCTGTGGGGGAAGCGAATGGTCGGGCCGATAGACACCATATCCATGTCTGGGTAAGGCTTTTTAAATAGTCCGCATTCAAGGCCTGCGTGGATCACCATGATCACCGGCTCTTTGTGGTAAATGTCCTGATAGGTTTCCCGCACAATCGCCATTACTGGCGAGCTATTATCCGGTTTCCAGCCGGGATAAGCGCCGCTTAAATCGATTTCGGCGCCAGTTAAATTAGCGAGTGCGGTTAACATGCCTTCGATTTGGCTCCGCCCAGAATCGATCAGTGAGCGAATGAGGCAGAGGATCGTCACCTGTTCATCGTCGGTCTTGATGACGCCGACATTGAGTGAGGTTTCAGTCACGCCTTGGATTTCATCACTCATCCGCATCACGCCGTTAGGGCACACGTGCAATAAATCGATAAGTGTGTTTTGGCTGTTCTCACTCATCACGCGTTTGGGCGTGGGGATTGGGCTTAACGTTAAGCATACATTGGGATCGGCAATGGCCAGTTCATTGCGGACTAAGGTTTCAAATGCGGTGATTTTTTCTTTTAGTGCCGCGACATTTTCCGATGGCAGCATAAAGCTGATATTGGCCTCCCGCGGGATGGCATTACGCAATGAACCACCGTTAAATTGGGTTAATTCGAGCGCTAATTCATCGGCATTTTCAAAGAGAAAACGCGCCAATAGCTTGTTAGCATTGCCGCGACCTAAGTGAATGTTAACGCCAGAATGCCCACCTTTTAAGCCCGATAACTGCAAGCTAAATGAGGCATAACTTTGCTCCGCGGCTTGCCATACCATCGGCAGGCTAATCTGGGCATCCACGCCGCCAGCGCAGCCCATGTAGATTTCGCCTTCTTGTTCAGAGTCAGTATTGATGAGGACATCAGCTTTTAGCATCCCCGGCTGCAGACCAAAGGCGCCAGTCATACCAGCCTCTTCATCGACAGTCAGTAGCACTTCTAATGGACCGTGCTTGATATCATCACTGCCTAAAATCGCTAAGGCCGATGCCATACCGATGCCATTGTCGGCACCTAGGGTGGTGCCTTTGGCTTTTACCCAATCGCCGTCGACATAGGCTTCGATAGCATCTTTAGTAAAATCATGAACTTTATCGGCATTTTTCTGTGGCACCATATCGATATGGGCTTGGATCACCACGATTTTACGGTCTTCCATGCCGGGCGTGGCAGGCTTGCGGATGATCAAGTTGCCAACGTTATCTTCAACAAGTTCAAGCTGCTTGCTGTGAGCCCATTGTTTGATGTATTGGCTTAAGGCTTGTTCGTGTTTGGAGGGATGGGGAATGGCGCAAATTTGTTCAAACCATTGCCATAAAGGTTGCGGATATAATTGACTTAAGGCTGTCACTCGAATGTCCCTCATAAGGTCTTGTGGGTATAGGGCTAAATTGTCGCCATTCTAGCACATTCTTCGCCAGCAAATAGCGATAGGATGACAGGGTTCTTTTACACTGGCAGCGAAAGTTGCCAGCGAGTGGGGGCATCAATGCCACTGTCATCGCTTGACGGAGATTACTGATAGAGGGTCGCTTTTAATATAGTGGGGCGCTTTTTAATATAGTGCGTAGCATGTTGGATATGGGTCATATCTTGATCTGCGAGTTTTTATCTCATCACTGTGGCGTCTTGATGGCGGAGCGAGTGGATGTGACATGCTGTAGATGAAAGTGGGGGGCTTAGGGCGATTAATGCTTGCTCAAGGCTGTTTAGACGAAATAATTATGTAATCTATTATTTATTAGGTGGTTAACCTTGTTTGATGACGCTTTTATGCCAAATTCATCATGTTTTTTGCAATTAATTATGTAATTTAATTACATTAAACGCCGTTAATCAAAAAAAATACAAATAGAGGTTGTAATAAAACTACATATGCATATAATGACCAGCGTGGATTGGCAGTGGGCCTTTCCTCTCTAGTCTATCCAGGATGGATATTTTTCTCCAAGGAACCGAGTGACAAGTGGTCTCAATGGATTTGAGGATCTCTAGTTCCATGGAACCGAGCCAAGCTTCACTAGAGTACTTTATCACCGTTTTGGGGGAGTATTGACTATGTCGTATATCGGCAATAACCATGTTTATTGGCAAAACACTTGGTTAAACACTGATGTTTTGCGTGGCGGTTTATTCGCCATGAACTTTAAGGCTTAACCCTCCTTAAAGTGTTGCGTTTCCATTTTCCATCAACCTTTGTCGCGCCTTTTGGCGTGTTTAGACTCAAGTAGCATATCGGTGTGTTTGCATGGGTATGCCAGGTTTTTCCCGCTAGCGCGGTAATTGACTTCCCCGAAAGGGACGCTTGAACCATGTCTTGGCCTGCTATTAAAGCAGGCTTTTTTTTTATCTAATGTCTATGCGTTCCGATGGGATCCGCTTCCTCTCTCCTTGAAGATGAAATGTTATTAAATGGATTTTGGTATTCATGAGTTGCGCTGGCCGCAAGGCTGATGGGATAGGCGCTTAGCCGCAGGGTAAAACTGTGCCTAAGCGCAGGCAAGGGGCATTATCGTGCTCCAGAGCAAGCATTAATGAGCTTAACAATGAAGGATATTGCAACTCATGCCACGCTTGCCATTTCACGCAACTCGCGATTTAACTCATTCGCCTAAGGTCGATGGCATTAGGGGCTAACGTGCTTAGTCAATTTTGGCGGGGCTGATATTATTACGGACATGCCTATTGGACGCGGCCTCTGGGATGGTTTCAGGGACGGGGCTGCGCTCGGCTAAGATATGCTTGATAGCCCGAATGGGGTGAGATAACAACATTCGTGGACCTGAAAAGATCATGATCTCTTTGACGATTTTCTTTTGTGCTGGCTTATAGCAATGTACGGGACATTGATTACAGGTCGGTTTATGTTGGCCATAAGGGCAGCGATCTAAGCGCGTGGCGGCATATTCTAATAGTTCAGCACATTCCTCACATAAGGGCTGGGAATGATGCTTGGCTTTGCAATAAATTTTCACCATGGCCTCAATGGTCTGGTGCTCGTAAAGCAGTTTGCCCCTCAGCAGAGTTGCCGTGTCCATGGAAATACCTTAGCTTGTGACTCGGATATCCCATGATAGACACGGATTTATCGACTGACAAAGGCGATAACGCGATTTTATGAAGGTGTGCACAAAATAAATCTTTAGGCCGACGAGGTCTTTACCCCATCATGACTTAGCACAAATGCAGCTTATATGTGCATCACTTTGTCAGCCGCGAGAGTCCAGCGCGCGAGTTCCTCTAAGGTGCCAATCTCGGCGCCATCAATCAGCATATCGGCATTGACTCCGCGCACGTTCGCACAGGTTTTACATAATAAAATCGGCACTTGTTGTGCACTTAAGATCTCAAACATTTGCTGCAGGTTATAGCTTAAATCGGGAGTGGTTTGATGTTTGAGAGCGCCAAAAATGGCATCAGACATCAAAAACAGCTTGAGCTCAACGGCTTGTTCATCCTGTTCTTTGAGCGCTAACGCGATACGCAGACAATTAAACAGTTTTTCGGTGCCATAGGGACTGGCGTGGGCAACAATCAGCATTTTTTGCATGAGTTTGACTCCTTTAGGGGGATTGGGGGGAATACTCGCATAAGCGGTCAATGGACCAAGGCCTCACTGCGGCCCTGCTCCCGATGTTGTGAGGGATTGTATCAAAAAATAGAATTATTTTATTGGGTTAGGGGCAATTGCCGTTAATCCGGTTTACGACTGGCATCACATACAAGCCCACTTACCAAGACGATTTTTTAAGATAGTTTGAATCTTCGCATACAGAGGCGTATACCCAGTACGATGCAATCGCAAGCAATCGCAATGAGTTACCTATCAGCGTCGGACTGAGTGCGGAGCACCGGTCTTGGCGGCAACGTCAATCGCGACAAACACACAAACGATCAACTGGCCCGAGTATGGAATGCCGCCCTTCATCTAAAAGCAGTTATCTCGGATGCGAACTCAGTGTAGAATCTGCGTCACAGGCAGCGAACGGATGGCTAACCGCGAGCCAATGGACAGTGTGTTAACTGGCAGCGAATCCTGCCGGCCGCTTCGGCGAGTGAAAGTCCAGCGCTTGGGGTTGCTGCCGTTAGGGGATCCTTTTTATCGTTTGCATTTTAAAACGTGCATTTTTGGGATAGTAAATGAAATCGAATTTTGCAGTCGCAACATTATTTATCGTCGGTTCATGGTTACAAAGTGGTTGCACTAAAACCCCGGAGTGGACACTCTTTTATTACCCCGATGCGGATGCCGCACCCACGATACCATTACAAGTTGATGATATTCATGGCTATTATGAAACGCTAGAGCAATGCCAGCGTAAAGCTCAGGGCATGAAGCGTCTGAGTGGCTCAAGTGTCAGTCATTTAGGGTTGGGCGGGTATCAGTGTGGCCAGTTATGTGAGCTCGATGATGCCTCGAGGCTTAGCTGTAAGACCTTAAGCCAATAGGTGGCCCCATAGTGGAATTCAAACAGGATTTTTTTACTCAATTACCTGATCTTTATTCCCAAGTGTATCCTCAAGGGCTGACTCAGCCCAAGTGGCTGGCTTGGAGTCATGCCGCAGCTCAATTAATTGGCTTAACCCAGCCAACCGATGAGTTGCTCCAAGGATTGTCGGGCAATGCCCAGATCGAAGGAGCGACTTATTATGCTCAAGTTTATAGTGGCCACCAGTTTGGTGGTTATACCCCGCGATTAGGTGATGGCCGCTCAATTATTTTGGGTGAGGCCTTAGGCCCCGTGGGGGCTTGGGATGTCGCGCTCAAGGGGGCGGGGCCGACGCCATACTCGCGTCACGGGGATGGCCGGGCGGTGATGCGTTCTGCCATCAGGGAGTTTCTGGTGTCCGAGGCCCTGTATCATCTAAAGGTGCCAACAACCCGAGCATTAGCGGTGATAGGATCCGATCTTCCCGTGTGGCGTGAAAGCCAAGAAACGGCGGCCATCACGGTGCGCCTGGCTCGCAGCCATATTCGTTTTGGTCACTTTGAGTATTGTTGCCACAGTGAGCGTGGCCAAACGGATAAGTTAAAGCGGCTACTTCATTTTACCCTGACCCAACATTATCCCCATTTGAGCTGTGATGCCGGTGGCTATAAGGCTTGGTTTTTACAGGTGGTGAAAGATACCGCCAAGATGATCGCCCATTGGCAGGCAGTCGGTTTTGCTCATGGAGTGATGAATACCGACAATATGTCCATACTCGGCGACAGTTTTGATTTTGGCCCTTTTGCCTTTTTGGATACTTTTCAAGAAGATTTTATCTGTAATCACTCCGATCCCGAGGGGCGCTATGCCTTTGGGCAACAGCCCGGGATTGGCTTGTGGAATTTGCAGCGTTTAGCTCAGGCGTTGACACCGGTGATCCCCTCTGATGATTTACTTGCGGCGCTAAATCAATATCAAGCCGCCTTAGTGGAGTCCTATTTAGCATTGATGCGCGCTAAATTAGGGCTGCCCTCATGGGATGCGCCAACTCAAGAGCAAGATCGGCAGGATTTAGAACTCATTGGCCGTTTTACTCAGTTAATGGAGCAAAATCACCTCGATTATGCCCAAACATGGCGCCAGTTTGGTAAGGTCGATCCCTCGAGTCGATTTAGCCCGTTACGGGATGACTTTATTGATACCCATGGTTTTGATACTTGGTATCAAGCCTATCAGTTAAGGGTCGGAGAGATCTCCGAGCTGACACACTGGCAAGCTGAGCGTAACAGCCTCAATCCCAAGTATATTTTGCGTAATTATTTAGCTCAGGAGGCGATAATCGCCGCCGAAGAGGGTAACCTTGCTCCCCTTGAGCGGCTGCAGCAGCTGCTTACCTCCCCTTTTGCTGAGCAGATTGAGCATGATGCATTCGCCCAGCGCCCACCCGCGTGGGGCCAAGGGTTAATCATGTCCTGTAGTAGTTGAGGGAATCATTGATGGAATACACACTATGGCGTTAAGTCGTTTGTCGATAACCGCCCTTAAGCTGGATCCAGAAGCCTTAAGCCTTGCGCTCAGCGCCGCTATCGACTTTGAGCGTTTTGCGGATTTTGCTGAGCCTTTGAGCCAAGCGTTAGACTGCAGCATTATTGAGCGCCAATGGGGAGCGGATAGACACCAATGGTTGCTCGAGTTTGAAGGCAGCCAAATTTGGCTCCACTACGAGTTTTACGGCGGCAGTTGTTGGCTCGCAACCCTGAGGCCAACCGATTTTGATGTGTTGGAATATTTAGCTACTTTGCTAACACCTTACCTAATAAGTGAAGCCCTATGAGTCAACCGCAAGATACGCTACACAGCAGCGCTGAGTTTCATTTTCAAGCCTTAACGCCCGATCTTATTTTAGATGCGATAGAAAGCTTAGGGATTTACCCCGAAACGGGCTTATTGGCACTCAACAGCTATGAAAATCGCGTTTATCAATTTCGCAGTGACCGAGGGGCGCGGTATGTGGTCAAGTTTTACCGCCCCGATCGCTGGAGCGATGCGCAGATCCAAGAGGAGCACGACTACGCGCTCGCCCTGGCTGCTGAAGACATCCCTATGGCAGTGCCAGTGGTGCTAGAGGGTAAAACGCTCCATCACTATCAAGGGTTTAGATTCACTCTGTTCCCCTCAATGGGGGGACGAGCCTTTGAGGTGGATAATTTAGAGCAATTGGAATTAGTCGGGCGCTTTATCGGCCGCATGCACCAATATGCCGCTCAGGATGTATTTACTGAGCGCGAGCCACTTAATCCACAGATCCATGGCGCGGAGCCATTGGCTTGGTTAAGGCAAGCTAACGTGGTGCCAGCGAGTTTGCAAACGGCATTTTTTACCGTCGTTGAGCAAGTGCTGGCTAAAGTCAATGCCATCTGGGCGCATCAAGGTTTTCACTCGATTCGATTACACGGTGATTTGCATCCCGGTAATATTTTGTGGACCCCCGATGGCCCCGGCTTTGTGGATTTAGATGATGCGCGCATGGGGCCAGCCATTCAAGATCTGTGGATGATGCTCACCGGGGATCGGGCGCAGCAACAGCTGCAGCTTGAGATCTTACTCGAAGCTTATGAGGAATTTTGTGAGTTTGATACGCGGCAACTGGCATTAATTGAACCTCTGCGAGCGCTGCGCATGGTGCATTACAATGCTTGGATTGGACGGCGCTGGCGGGATCCGGCTTTTCCGATGCATTTCCCGTGGTTTGGGGATGAAAAATATTGGGAGCAACAAATCCTCGCCTTTAAAGAACAGTTAGCCGCCTTAGATGAGCCGCCGCTTAGCCTTATTCCTTACTATTAAGGGCGCGGGTTGACTGAGCCGTTAGCATCTTTGCAGCTTAACGGCCGTGGCGAGATATCTTGTCACAATAGATTGAACTCTTAGGCTTGAGTTGCACTCAAAAAATCGAATATGTTAGTCTCCAGCCAATTACTATTACTCATTTAAGGAATTTTCATGAAAAAAGCGTTACTTATGGCAGCTGCTCTACTGTTAGCGCCCCTGACAATCGCTCCAGTTACTGCGGCTGCCCAATATGAAGAAGGCGTCCATTACACTGTGATCAACGACGGTCCGGGGACGGCCAAGCCCGAGATTATGGAGTTTTTCTCTTTTTATTGCCCGCATTGTTACACCTTCTCTAAAACCGTCGTGCCAAAGATCATGGCGGAAAAACCTGAAGGGATCGCTTTTAATCAAGCGCACGTTGACTTTATCGGCAAAGAAATGGGAGTAGAGATGTCTCGCGCGTTTGCGATTGCCCATCAATTAAATGTTGCCGAGAAGGTTGAACCAGCATTGTTCTCTGCGCTGCACGATAAAAAACAGCACTTTACTAACCGTAATGATATTCGTGCACTGTTTATTGCCAATGGGGTTGACGGTAAAGCATTCGATGCCGCTGCGGAATCCTTTATGGTGCAAGCACAAATGGCCAAAATGAAGCGTGATACCGAAAATGCCAAGCTGACCGGTGTGCCTGCATTAGTGGTTAATGGTAAATACCGTGTTGAAACGGGAGCCATCAAGTCCTATGACGAGTTGCTGGCCATTGCGTATTATTTAGCGAAAAAATAATGACGTTTGATGTGGTTAAGGGGCTCGTGGTGGCATAGTCAAGTGTGTGCCATCTCACTAGTGTCTTAACGGTAAGTCGGTTGTGCGATCAAAGGAGCCTTGCGGCTCCTTTTTTTATGTCATGTTTTTTATAGATAAATCGGTGAACAAGGTTCGTTTTAGCCGCGGAATGAGCCAAAATTGCGGTAAAAAAAAACCGTACTGCCAGATATGGCGAGTACGGAGCTGAGTCATAGACTCATTTTTACCCTGAGTAACACTGTTAATGTAGTCAGGCGTCATAAAAATGACAAGTGTCATTTTTATGACGCCTTTGGTTTCATCAAGCGATTGCTTGTTTTCATCAAAAGACTGCTTGTTGCTCGCTTAATCAGCACGCCCTTGTTATCAACACCAGCAACCCTATAGTCATTAATATCGCTTTCACTAAGATCGGCCGATGTAGCGTTGAAGATGCTGCAGCA
>NZ_JBOFMC010000442.1:0-1050 GCF_051658185.1 Shewanella sp.
CCCCTCATCGCTGGCCGCAAGGCCAGCAGTATTCTTAAGCGAACATTATGTAACATCATTATTTTATTTAAATGTTTGCTTGACTAATGCCCACTGAACATGTGTTATTGATTTGTAAACTGCAGCGACAGACTACTGAACCTGCAGTCTTCAAAGCCATGGGGAGTCACTGATAATGCAGAAAATTATGCGCGATGCCTGCATTCTACCTTGTTGCGCGATCTGCATCATCGGCGCCACTCAAGCCAATGCTGCCGCCTCTTCTCCCAAGGAGCCTACTCCGCCTGAATCGCCAAAGCGCATCCAGCATATTGTGGTACTGAGCAACCCCATTTTTGACGAATCGGACCCAGAAGCCTTTTTTATCCATCGCTGGGCCAACTATCTGCATATCAACACCAAAGAATATGTCGTGCGCGATAGGCTAACCTTCGGTGAGCAAGACACGATCACCCAAAAGGATCTCGACGAATCTCAGCGCCTGCTGCGGGCCGAATCCTATATCCGGGACGCCAAAGTGTATCTCACTGAAAAAGACCCCGAAGCCGATAGCAAGTCCGATAGTGAGACGGTTGTGATTGAAACCTGGGATAACTGGTCACTGTTGCCCACTGCCAGTTTTAGTAGCTCTGGCGGCGACAACCGCTACTCCTTCGGGGTAAAGGAAGATAACCTGTTCGGCACTGGCATTAGCACCCGCGTTAAATATCAATCGGATGAGGCGCGCACTGGCTACAAATTCGGCTTTGAAGCCCCCATCAGCATTATCGAGCACGGCATCATCGCCGCAGAGTTTTACGACAACGACGATGGCCAAGCCAAACACGCTTATATCAGTAAGCCGTTCTACGCCCTCGATACCAAAACCATGTATGCCATTGAATTATTAGACGATAGCCATGTCGATACCTTCAGGCAAAACGGTAAGGATCTGAGTGAATTTGCCCACAATGCCGACTATCTTAATGTGCAATATGGTTGGTTAATCGATAAAAACAGTGCAGCGCTTTCGCGATTGATGGTGGGATTTACCCAAGATAAGCATGAGTT
>NZ_JBOFMC010000443.1:0-1765 GCF_051658185.1 Shewanella sp.
CAGACAGAATGCTATAGAAGGTATAAATTAAGCCTGCCGTGATGATGGCAACTAAACCGATGGCATAACCTGAGTGGCGGCTGCAACGATTGCGCCCCAGTTTTGCCATCGTGCCGGCGGGGTGAGTTTGCCCGTAGCGGCCGATCATCAGTTCGGCCATTAACATCGGAATGCCGAGGACAAAAATCAACACGAGATACACCAGCAAAAAGGCCCCACCACCGTGGCTGGCCGCCTGAGTTGGAAATCCCCAAATATTGCCAACCCCCACGGCGCTTCCCGCGGCCGCCATAATAAAACCTAAACGGGAGTTAAACTGAGTGGCCGAACCGCAATGAGTCGATGGCATTGAGCCTTGCATAGCACTTTGCATAGCACCTCCGATAAAAAGAAGGCGTATCTTAGGTTGGTATCCATAAAGTGCAACGCGATATTAGTGCGTAAATTTGTGGATGTTTGGCAATAAAATGCTGTTTAAGTGAATATATTGATTTTTGATATCAATATATTGGCATAATCCAGCATTTATTGCGAGAAGTAGCTAATCCAGCTCCTTTTTTAGCGGATCCTTGCGCCGAGATAAAATCCATTATTTGTGATCTTACCAACAAAAAGAGGGGAGCTTGTCTCAGCGATAAGCCAGTGGATCCCTAGGTTTGGATGTGCCCTAAGGGGATGGCAGTATGATCTTTGACTTTTTTTAAGACAAAGCTGGAATGCACTCCCGCGATATGGGCATTGGTGGTGAGCTTATCCAATAAAAATCGCCGGTAGTGTTCCATGTCTTGTACCAACACTTTAAGTTGATAGTCGGCCTCGGAGCCGGTGATCAACGCGCATTCTTGCACTTCTTCATAATCAAGAATACTGGCCTCAAATTGCTGCAGGATCGCCGGGGTATGCTTTTCCATTCGCACATGGATGTAGGCGGTAAGATGCAGATTAAATTTATCCGCCGCCAAACGTGTGACGTAGTCAGCAATAAACCCCGCCTCTTCTAACGCTTTTACTCGGCGTGAACAGGGGGATGGCGATAGGCCGATTTTGGTTGCCAGTTCGAGGTTAGATAACCTGCCGTGACTTTGGATCAATCGTAAAATCGCCAGATCGAGTTGATCAAGCTGGTGTGGGGTCGCTGTGGTCATGGCAAGTTTGAGTTTGGCTAAATCTCCTCGTAGTTTGCCAGTCTTCTGTGCTTTTGCCAAAAAAAAGCATTTAAGCATTGCGAGCAGGGTAAACGGGGCTGCCGTGATGCTGAGAATGTTGTTTATACCGACAGGCGGATTAATGCCTGTTTGCTCACCACTTGCTGTTAGCTTTTGTTCAATCTGAGCGGTGAACAATCAAAAAACAGTGGCAGGTTTACGCTGCTATTAGGGGGAAACATGGCCGTTTTGAAAGGTATTATCGAGCTGTTATGCCATTCTGGCTACCTATTCTTTGTGATAGCCATCAGTCTGAGTGAATCACTGAATTTAGTTAGTTGATAAGTGATGCTGTATCAATAGAGTAGGGGGTTAATTTTCGAAATTGAATCGACGAAAACATTGTGCTGTAAAAAAAACAAACCACGTACTGGCTAAATAAAGATTATCTGGTTGGTTCAAAAAGTTAGGTACCAATATACATGTAATCCAACCTATTAAGTCCGACTAAGGCTTGGTACACTTAAAAGATATGACTATCTGAAAGCCAAGCCAATGACGATCGAACAAAGCCATAACTTACAACAACTAAGAGCCTTAGCAGTAAGCCATCCAGAGGT
>NZ_JBOFMC010000444.1:0-7406 GCF_051658185.1 Shewanella sp.
GTTTCATCGTCTTCGAGACGTTGTAGCACTTCGATGATTTTGTCGTAGCAGTCCCAGTCGCGGGCCGCGCGGCCGATACCGCCGTAAACCACTAAATCCTCTGGGCGCTCGGCCACATCGGGATGTAAGTTGTTCATTAACATGCGCATTGGCGCTTCGGTTAACCAGCTTTTACAGCTTAATTGGCTACCATGGGGCGCAATAATGCGGCGGCTTGGGTCGTGTCGCTTATCCATTGAGATGTCCTCTTTCAACCTGTTGAACTCACTCGCCATTTGGCTAAGTGCTATTGTTTTTATTGTGTTTTTGTCGCTAAAAATCGGATGAATGCCATCAGCATTCACCTCTTCTTGCGTGACGCTATTTATTGAATGTCAGATGACCACCGAGTTTAAAGCGGCTACCTGGGTGTACTAATTTGGCAAAACTCACCACCCCTTGGCGTGACCAAGTGCGGCGTGAAATCTGTAAACAGGGTTCGGTCGCCGGGATGGCTAACCTCTGCTGCAATTCGCTACTGGCAATAATGGCTTCGATGGTGTGATGTGCCTCGGTCAGCGGCGCCACCTGCGATAAGTATTCATGGGGTGTTTGCTCGCGAAAGTCCTGCACTAAGTAGTCGGGCGCAAAGGCGGGATTTACATAACGCTCCTCGACTTGCAGCGGCACGCCCTGCTCGCAATGCACTAATATTGAATGAAATACCGGACTGCCGACGTCGAGCGCCAGTGCGATGGCAATCGGCGCGCTGGCGTTCACTTGCTCAAGTGCTAATTGCTGCACACTGTAACCATGGCCACGATCTTTGATTTCATCGGCAATATTGCGGATAGCCAACATGGAAGATTGCGACTTACGCCCCGCCACAAAGGTGCCCAGCCCTTGTGAGCGTTCAAGCACGCCGTTATCGGTCAGCTCTGTTAAGGCGCGCCGCGCCGTCATGCGGCTACAGACAAACAGCTCAGCCAGCTGATTTTCTGAGGGCACGCGGGCATTTTCTTCCCACTCACCGGACTCGATACAGCCAATGATGTATTGCTTTATTTCTGCAAACTTAGGCGTAGCCAAAATACTTCCTCGGTATAAAAGTCGAGGTACTAGCGAGTCGGTGCTAGTCACTCTTTTAAACGTTCAAAATTGCGGCTACAATCCTAGCTTGTATATACAAGTAAATACAAGCTAGCTCACATAACTTTCGATACTAAAGAGTTTGCGGGGCACACAGCCAGCGCAGCGAGGGATAACAATGTCTTGGGATCAGGTTTGGATAGACGTTAATGTAGCGACAATGGACCCTTCTATATCAGCACCTTACGGCGCAATCACCCATGCGGCTATCGCCGTAAAAGACGGTAAAATTGCTTGGCTTGGCCCGCGCAGCGAACTCCCCGCCTTCGATGTGTTGTCCATTCCGGTTTACAGGGGCAAGGGCGGTTGGATTACCCCCGGCCTCATTGATGCCCACACCCATTTAGTGTTTGCCGGCAATCGCGCCAATGAATTTGAGCTGCGTTTAAAGGGCGCCACCTACGAGGAAATCGCCCGCGCCGGCGGTGGGATTATTTCGACCGTTAACGCCTGCCGCGAGGCCGACGAAGCCGAGTTATTCGACCTTGGCCGCCAACGTTTAAATGCCTTGGCGAAGGAAGGCGTGACTACGGTTGAGATTAAATCTGGCTATGGTTTAGATACCGAAACCGAACTCAAAATTCTGCGTGTGGCCCGCGAACTGGGTAAACATCACCATGTGGATGTCAAAACCACCTTCCTCGGTGCTCACGCAGTGCCGCCCGAATATAAAGGCAACAGCGATGGCTATGTCGACTTAGTTATCAATAAGATGCTGCCGGCGGTGATCAAAGAAAACCTCGCCGATGCGGTGGATGTGTTTTGTGAGAATATCGCCTTTAACCTAGAACAAACCGAACGCGTACTGAGCGCCGCTAAGGCTGCGGGTTTACAGATCAAACTCCACGCCGAGCAATTATCCAATATGGGCGGCTCGGCATTAGCCGCACGCTTAGGGGCAAAGTCGGTTGATCATATTGAATATTTGGATGAGGCTGGCGTTAAAGCCTTAAGTGAAAGCGGCACCTGCGCCGTGCTGTTACCGGGCGCGTTTTACTTTTTGCGGGAAACCCAAAAACCGCCCATCGATTTATTGCGCCAATACGGTGTGCCTATGGTGCTGGCAAGCGACGTTAACCCAGGCTCGTCACCCATTTGCTCAACGCTGCTGATGCTAAACATGGGCTGCACCTTATTTCGCTTAACGCCCGAAGAAGCTTTAGCGGGCCTAACACTCAATGCAGCCAAAGCACTGGGGATTGAAGATAAGGTCGGCAGTTTAGTGGTTGGCAAACAGGCGGACTTTTGCCTGTGGGACATTTCAACGCCCGCACAGCTCGCTTATAGCTACGGGGTGAATCCCTGCCAAGAAGTCGTTAAAAACGGCCGATTAATCCATCAATAAGCCTAACCGGCGCCCCAGTATTTCAGCGGGCGCCATCAAGTCTTTATTCAAATGGCCATAGATTAAAAATGAGTTTAAACAATGTGTTGAAACAGCTTATTGAAACAATAGGCAGAAACAAACGACCAACACAGCCTTAGCGCTATACCGCGTTAGAATCGATATTCGTAACTGCTAAAAAAGGTCGCATTGGTCTCATTATCTTCGAGTTCAAAGGTAGAACGACCAACACTGCCGCCGACGCTCCACATCCCCTTCCAGACTGGCATCCGATAAGAAAGCTCCAACATCAATAAGTCTTCTTTTGGCTGCTGTGGCGTCCAAGGGCTGGCCACATTGCTACCGTCCTTATTTAATTGAGCGTAGCGCAATAAGGAGGTAAAACCGCGGCTATCACTAAACTGCCCGACCAAGCCCAACACCCACACCTGCGCGTCGCTATCATAGGTTGAACCGAGGGCGCGGCCATAATAACGCGCCCCACTTTGATACACAGGATCCTCGTAGAAACAGTTACCACGGCCAGTATCACAGCTCACATAGGTGTCGGCGTATTCCATAAAGAGTGTAAACTGCTGCCCCACTGTGCCGAAATGGGTATCAATCCCCCAGAGGGAGCCGCAGTCACTGCCATTCTCGCAGCTGCGCTCGAGGTATAAACCGACCGGGATATCCTGCCAGGTATCCGCATAACGTAAATCAAGACTCTGGGTGCGATGGCCGGCATCGCGGCGCTGCGACGGGGCACAATCCTTGCTGCCATCCACACACACAGCGTCGCCATCAATGGCATCCCACCAAGTGCCGACATCACACTCTTGGCCCTCACCGCAAAACAGCGTCGACCACGCTAACCCTATCTCGAGTTGTTTCAGCGGCTTGGCACTAAAACGCATGTCCCATTCGGCGGTTTTCGGCACTGCGCGGTCAGCTTCAGTGAGACTCAGTCCCGTCTTAAAGGTCCAAGGACCAAGCCACTCCAGCCACGGCGTCGTAAACGCCGCCGCATTGTTACGGCTCAGAGTGAGCGACTGCATCGGCCGCGCATTATTAGACCGGTGCAGCGCCGAATCAATCCCCGGGCCCCACCACTGCTCAACCGAGCCTAAGGTTGCGATCCAGTTACCCAAAATAAACGCAAAATAGGACTCATCAAGACGAAAGTTTTCATCATCCTGAGGATCAACGGTCTGAGTGAACGTCGCCTTATAGGCCACTCGCGGGCCTAAATGTTCAAAGGAGGCCTTTGCTTCACCCTGCTCACGATAATCACTACCATAATGCTGAAAACGGGCAGGATCGGTGGCAACCGCCAGCTTCACACGCGCATTGCCACGGTTTTCAAGGGCGTTTTGATAATAAAAATTCACCCGCGCAAACGCTTGCACTAAGGCAGGAGAAAGCAACTCAGGCTCAACCTTGGCTAAATCACCGCCAATCCCCGACCACATCAACGGAAAGGTGTTAACTGGCACAGTGATAACCCCTGCATCGGCCAGCGCTTTAATGTCGGCGCGCAGATAAATATCCGAAGCATCGACCCAAGGCGCAGCCGCCAACATTGAGGAATACAGCAAGCTTGCACCAACACTCGTGGCAAACATGGTGGGGAATAACAATGCCTTCATAACATCCTTTTGAGTATCATCGCGAGGCCTGAGGCCTCAAAGTTTGACTGACAACATTAAGCCATCTCAAGCTTGACTGAGTTTAAGTTTGGCCGCGAGCGCGCTGGCCACCGCAGGGTGAACAAATTGGCTAACATCCCCGCCGTGCAAGGCCACTTCCTTCACTAAGGTTGAAGAAATAAAGGCATTTTCCTCTGCCGGCGTTAAAAATACGCTCTCAAGATCGGGGCTTAATCTGCGATTCATGTTCGCCAATTGGAACTCATACTCAAAGTCAGACACCGCACGCAACCCACGCACTAACACGCTTGCCCGCTGCTCCTTAGCAAAATCCACTAACAGACCTGAAAACCCCACCACTTCCACGTTATCCAAATGCGCCGTGACGCGCTTAACCAATTCAACCCGCTCGGTTAAGGTAAACCTTGGTTGCTTTGATGGATTGGCAGCAATGCCAATCACCACATGCTTAAATAACTTCGCCGCCCGCTCGATCAAATCAGCGTGACCATTGGTAATGGGATCAAAGGTCCCAGGATAAATTGCTCTTGTGTGCACTTTGCCAGCCCAACCTAACTATTAACGCCATAAGATCATGGTCGTCAGTCTACTCGTTTTAGCAAAGCGAGTGAATAATCACAGCCCAAACGCCTATCAATCCCCCTTAAAAAACCTAAAAAACCACAATAACTCGCATGATCCAAGCCCACCTAAAAACACAAACTGATATAATGCCGCCTCGCAGTGATTCGATTTAAGCTGTCAACAACGATGTTGCTCACCAAGCCTACCGCCAAAACAGGGCCTCATCGGCTTGAAAGCAGCAACGACTAACGACATGTAAAAGAGCCTTATATGAAGAAAATCGCCATTTTTTGCCATAACTTTTTCTCTAACGGAACGGTTAAAGTTGCCTTATCTCAAGCAGAAATATTGCAGGAAGCTGGGCAGGATGTGCATTTATTTGTATTTCATAGGGAAGGTGACTTCCAACCGCCCAAAAACGTGACCATTCATTATCTCTTTGAGGCAGGCCAAAAGCCTTCGCTGCAGGAACAAATAGGGCAACTCAAGTCGGCCGTAGCCGAGGCGGAAACCACAGGAAAATTCTCCCTATTTTTAAGTAATTCAACCGATTGTGATATTGTTGTCTCTGGTTGCCAGTTCGAACCATGCTACTATTTCTGTCACTGCGCTCTCAAACAAGAACTCCTGATGGAATTCAAGCGTGGACCAGTCCATTTCTGGCGCCGCTGGAAAAAAGCCAAAGCACTGATTGGCAAAAAAATCATCACGGTTTCAAATGGGATTGCCGAGGAACTCAGGTCCACATCTTGGCTAAAACCCCAAAGCGTGCAAACCATTTATAACCCGTTTAGGCTCGAAGAAATCAAAAAGAAAGCCCAAGAATATATTGCAGAAATTCCTAACGAACCCTACATGATCCACGTAGGCCGAGTTACCCGGCAAAAACGCCATGATGTGTTATTTAAAGCGTTGCAACTGATGCCTGATGCCCCGAAACTCGTGTTACTCACAAATCGGCCTGAACGCGCAAGAAAACTCGCAAAAAAATACGGCGTAGAGCACCGAATTATTACCCCAGGATTTCAACAGAACCCTTTCCCTTGGATGGCAAACGCAAAGCTCATGCTGTTAAGCTCTGATTTTGAAGGGTTTGGATTAGTTATCGTTGAATCACTTATTTGCAACACCCCTGTAGTCAGCACCAATTGCCCTCATGGTCCAAATGAAATTCTGACAGGTGAGCTCGCCAAATTTCTAGTGCCGGTAAGACAACCTGCATTATTGGCCCAAAAAGCGCTTGAATGCCTCGCGTCTCCACCGTCCCTAGATTCTTTAGCGATTCTAGATGTTGTAAACAGTAAATATATTGCAAAACAATATTTTGAACTCACATAGCCAATTAGTTGCGTGCAAAAAAACATAATGGAGTATCAGAAAGACAGCGATCTGTAGGCGTTTTTATGGTCAATTGAGCGCAATCGAAAGAGAAGCCTCAATGTGGCATCAAGATCAAGATTGTCTGTTCTTGGAGATTTTCCAATTTTTGTTTTTTTTTGCGCTCTACTTCGATTAGAATCCATTTATCATCTTATTTTATAAATATTTTTTATGAACTTAATTAGAAAGGTACAGTTGCATCAAATACAAATGATGTCCGAACTGCAAAAAATATTTCATCAAGAAAATCTTACCTATTTTGCTATCGGTGGTACCGCCCTTGGTGCAGTGAGACACGAAGGATTCATTCCTTGGGATGATGATATTGATATTGCAATGCCAAGAGTTGATTATGAAAAATTTCTTCAACTACAACATAAATTACCATCACACCTTTTTATACAAAACTTTTACACCGAAAAAGAGTACCCTTTATATTTTACAAAGGTAAGAGATACTAATACCTTATTTATAGAAAAATCAAAAGTCGACAAAAAAATAAACCATGGAATTTTTATAGATGTATTCCCTTGGGATAATGTCAAAGAATTAGAGAAAGATAGAGATGATATTAAAATTCTTTTACATAAATTTAGACGAATCTCTATCACTGAACACAAAAGAGCGCACATTTTCCGTAGACTTAAGGCTTACTTCTATCAATTAATTTATCTCGAAAGATCGCAATCTTCTTTGTTTGCTAAAATTGATTCTGCCTATAAGAAACATAATCATGTCGATACAGGAAAAATAGGCAATGTCACATTTAATGATGTTATAGAAATAGCCGACCTGTATCCTTTAAAAATGCTTAAATTTGAGTCGATCGAATTACCTTGCCCTAACAATGTAGAAAAATATCTTTCTAAAAAATATGGTGATTATATGAAAATTCCCGAAGAGAAAGATCGTATCACTCACAACCCTGTCAAGGTTGTCTTAAACATTCATGATGAGCATAACAATGGCTAAAAGAATTATCACCTTTGGTACCTTTGATGTATTCCATATTGGACACATTAATATTCTAGAAAGATGCGCCCAATTAGGTACGGAATTAATTGTTGGAGTATCCAGCGATGAACTTAATTTCAAAAAAAAACAGCGATACCCTATTTACGAACAAAGTAGTCGCATCAAAATAATCAGTTCACTAAAATTTGTAAGCGAAACATTTGTGGAAGAGTCGCTAGAAATGAAACGCGATTACATTAATTATTATCGAGCAGACATTTTAGCGATGGGCGATGATTGGCAAGGTAAATTTGATCATTTCCGGGATATCTGTGACGTTGTATACTTCCCAAGGACACCGTCAATATCAACAACAGAAATTATTG
>NZ_JBOFMC010000445.1:0-6982 GCF_051658185.1 Shewanella sp.
TGTTGATCAATATGGCAAACACACTTACCAGAAGAAAAAAGGTAACTTTGTGTGGGAAAAAATGGTTAAGCCTAAATACGCTTGGTATAACGGCACTGCCAACGCATATATGGCTGGGGACAAAATGGACCCGAATGTCGTCACTAAACTGACCTACCCCATGGGCGACATTAACGATGCCAAAGCCAAAATTTATCCCTTTAAGGTGCATACTGGTAAGCAGATTTACGACAAAAAACTCAATATCTTTATCACCCCAAAAACCTATGGCAAAGGCGGATACTGGAGCGAGTTTGATTGGAATTTAGCGGCAAAACTGGGCATGGAAGCAAACACCACAATGACTGAAAAAGGCATTAAGTACAGTGGTGAATATGGCTTTGCTGCTACCGAAATGTGGTGGCGGATCAACCATATGGTGTCACCTAAAGAGCAAGCGCTTAACTGTAATGATTGCCACAACCAAGGCACTCGCCTCAACTGGCAAGCCTTAGGCTATCAAGGCGATCCGATGAAAACCAAACAAGGCCCGAAACATAAGCAATAACCGTGTTGACTCGCCTAAGACCTAATGGCATAGGCGAGTACCGCTCCCCTGCAAACCTTTGAGAGCTTAGTACCCGCTGGCTAAGCGCTCTTTTTCGCTCGACCTTGGCCGATAAAGACAAATCGCCACAGCTTTAAGGTCACACTGCCCCAGTTTGTCTTAGCGAATTGGAGCTAAAGGGATTTATGCTCGGTTTATAAGTCAAATTATCTGATTTTTATGGCATTTATTTTGCGTAGTGAGGCTATGTTCCATTGTGGCAACCTCTATGACCGCGGGCAAAACCCCAACCCATTTTACGACTCAACCATTAAACCGTGTACTCGGTGAAACCAGTGGCGCCTTTGCCGACTTAGGCACTTTTTTACCGCTAGTGTTAGGGCTTATTGCCCTGAATCAGTTTTCACCCCAAGGGATATTTTTAGGCTTTGGCGTATTTGCGATATTAAGTGCGTTATTTTACCGCCGTCCGATCCCCGTCCAACCGATGAAAGTCATCGCCGCCCTGGTGATCGCCCAAGGCTTAACCCCAGGCATGTTGCAGGCGAGCGCCATGTTGATGGGCGTAATCCTGTTAATCTTAGCCTGTAGCGGCGCCATCACTTGGCTTGCCAAGCAATTATCCCAAGCCGTCAGTGTGGGGATTCAATTGGCGATTGGTCTGCAATTGATGTGGATGGGCGCTAAGATGATGAGCGATTTTTGGTTGCTCGGACTCGGCGCGTTTGCCTTGCTATTTGCGAGTAAATTTTTGCCATTACGCTACCTTGCCATGCCACTCGTTATCGCAGCAGGCATGATCTGGCAAGCCAATAGCCAAACCGATATGGCGACCAGTCTGAGCAGTCCCGCCTTGAGTGCATCTTTCCATCTGGCGTGGCCGACATTAAACGAATGGAGTTCGGCCGCGATGTTGCTGGTGTTACCGCAACTGGCACTCACCTTAACCAATGCGGTGATTGCCACCTCGGTGATGGCGCAGGAAAAATTCCCTGAAGATGCCGCCAAACTTACCCCTAAAAACTTTGCGATGAGTTCTGGGCTGGCGAATCTATTACTCGCACCTTTTGGCGCTGCAGCCATGTGTCACGGCGCGGGAGGGCTGGCGGTGCAGTATCACTTTGGCGCCCGAACTCACCTTGCGCCACTGATTTTTGGCGGCACTTGTCTTGTCATCGCCCTGTTTTGGGATAGCCAAATAGCGTGGTTGCTCGGGCTTATTCCTGTAGCGATTCTCGGCAGCTTACTTTCTATTGGCGGATTACAATTAGCCTGGTCAAAACGCCTGATCGACGGCAAGCCCTTCTGTATCTTGGTGATCTTATCTACCGCTGTGACCTGCCTTGCCATTAACGCCGCCGCAGGATTAGCCGTCGGGATTTTTCTTGAGCAGGGGCGCCGCACGTGGGCCATGATACAAACCTTGCGCTAGCAATGTATCAGGGCAAGGGTGGCGCTAGGTCTTTGGCAGCAGCACTGTCACCACGCAGCCCTGTTGCCAAGGTAGCGTCACCTCTTTGGATTGCAGGCAGTTTTCGATATGAATACTGCCGTGGTGGCGGGTCACCACATCCTGACATATCGCTAAGCCAAGGCCTAAACCGTCATCCTTGGTCGACGCAAAAGATGCCATCAACTCCGCCGCTTCGCCCTGCAAACCGTCGCCATTATCAATCACTAAAACTTTGATTTCATTGTGCAGATAATGGATATCCACCCATAACTGCCGCACTCGATTATCGCCACAGGCATCTAGCGCATCGACGCTGTTTTTCACTAAATTAACCCACATTTGACTAAGGCCAACACTGTCGCCCATCAGTTCAAATGGCTCACCCTGCACCCGCACGTTAACCTTGATCTTGGCCCTCTCTAACTCCCGCCCCATTAGCGCCAACGCCTCCTGAGCCACCAAGGTGATATCTAAAGGCTCAGTTTTGGCCTGACGCCGCTTCAGTAAACCGCGAATACGGTGCACCACCGCCCCTGCGCGAATGGATTGAGCATTAATTTTACCTAGCACATCATGCAGTTCAGAGATGCCTGGCTGATGCCGCTCCAACTGCAGCATCGCCCCTTCACTGTACTGGGTAATTGCAGCAATGGGTTGATTTAACTCATGGGCAAGCCCTGCACCAATTTCCCCAAGGATCGCGGCACTTTGCAACCGCTCAAGTTGCAGCGCTTTATCCTTTAATTGCCGCTCGGTGTTGACTAAAAACTCACTTTTTTGCCGAAACTTATATTCGAGCCACAGATGGTAAATAGTTGAAATAATGAAGAGTAATACTAATGCCCCTCCCCATTCTTTATTATTTGCCACCCACGCTTGTAAGGTCTCGTAAGGGCTCGTGGTCACCTGCTGTAATTGCTTATATAGCTCGATGGTTTTTAACTGACTGACAGGCGATGTCCACCCCAAGATATTGGCACTTACGGCCGCGCTGTGGCTCGAGGGTAACGCAAACAGCGCCTGACTCACCTGCAATGCCAAGGATGAGGCGACCGAATCCGTGGCGGCAAAGGACCATGCCGGATATAACGTCGTACTCACCTCACACTCGCAGCCTGCGGGAATGCGGCCATTGATCACCCGAAAATCTTCACGCGCCACCAGCCCAGTTTCCACCATCTCTTCAAGGGTACAAAAGGGGGTAATGGCAGCATCGGCGTTACCATCGCGCACTTGATAAATGAGCGCCTCATTGGGAAAACCTAAAAAACGTAGCTGCCCAAAAAAACCATCAACGGCATAGCCTCGCTCCAGCAACAACCCCAGGGCGGCCTTATAGCCACCTAACGCCTGCGGATCGAGCGCCGCCACATCCTTTCCCCTGAGATCATCGAGACTATGAATCGCACTGCTGGCACGCACCACGATCGCCGAACCAATGGTAAATGCGCTGCCCTGATGCTTACGAGTGCGCATGGTGGCCAGCCACGAGAGAGGATAACTGCCGCTCAAGTGTAAAAATTGGCCGGGATTGGTGATAATAAAATTTAACTGATGGCTGATTAACTGCTCGGTAACGCCTTCATAACTTAAGGGCACCACCTCAAAATGGCTATTAGGCACTTGCTGCGAAAGATAATCCATCATGGGCTGCCAGCGCTGCTTAGCTTGCAGCATCCCATGAGTCGCCAGCACCCCGACCTTAAAGTGATTGACGGGCAAGGTTTCAGCATAGGCCGTTCCTACCAAACTGAGGATGCACCCTACCAGCATTGCCTTACACCACCTTAGTCTCTTCACCTTCGCCCCACTTTGTGCCATTTCGCTTAAGGCGACACTTTACGCGCACACAGAAAATGAAGCTGTGAATAGCTGCAAACTCTGCTATTCATCCCATTGGATAGACTTAAATTTAGTGATACACCTCCCAAGACTCAGGCTTAAGATTGAGCCCATGCCCTCCTCAGCTTAAGCTAAACCGCTGCCGCGCCACTCGAAAGGAAAAACATGTCCACAACCTTGCCACTGTATTTAGTCGATGATGATGAAGCGATCTTAGACTCCTTAGGATTTATGCTGGGGCAATTTGGCTACCAAGTACACACCTTCAGCAGTGGACGGGATTTTTTAGCGCAATGCCCACTAACCCAAGCCGGATGCGTGATTTTAGATAGCCGAATGCCAGAAATCACGGGCCAAGAAGTCCAGCAAAAACTGCTTGAAACCCAAAGCCCATTGGGAGTGATTTTTCTGACCGGACACGGTGATCTGCCCATGGCATTAAGCGCCTTTCGCCAAGGCGCCTGCGATTTCTTTCAAAAACCCGTATCGGGCAAAGCCTTAGTGCAAGCCATCGAAAAAGCCCATCGCGAAAGCCAAGCCCGCTTCGAGCAACAAAGCCTGCGACATAAACTCGCGCAACTCACCGAGCGCGAGCAGCAAGTATTGGCCCAAGTGGTTCAAGGCATGACCAACAAACAAATTTCCGAGGCCATGTATTTATCCTTAAGAACCATCGAAGTCCACCGCGCTAAGATTATGAAAAAACTTGAAGTAAACAATATGGCGGAGTTAGCCCAACACTTAGCCCACCTCAACACCCTGTTACCTGAGTCTGCCTAGCAGGCTCACAACATTCACCGCTAGCTCGCCTGTCACTGCGCTGGCACTGAGCAGAGCGGTTATCTGCAATCGACTGAGCCTATCTACGCCCCGCGCACATCTCAGCCATCACGCACATCTCAGCCATCACGCACATCTCTGCCTCCACACACATCTCAGCCACCGCACACCTGCGACAAGCTGTCGCAGTTTGCAATATAGCCTTTGTGTCCAACGCCATTCACTGCCACACTCCGCAGAGGTTCTCTCCTTTATGCTCCATAGGCATTAAACATCCACTGCTTTGAACCTTCCCCCGAGTACGACCAGTGTTCTCGGGGATTTTTTTATTTATTCCATGCTAAGGCGTGATGACGCTTCATGGTTATTGCCGCAAGTTGGCTAGCATTTATGCAAGCCAACGATGCAAGGTAACGTCCGTGCAGTATCGTTATTTCTTCCCTTGCGAGCGCAAGCTTGCCAGAGCCAACAACATTGACGCTCGACACGTCCCCCCTAATCATCCCTGCGCATTCATTACTCAACAATTTCACGCAACAATCTCACGCAAGGATGAAGTTAGCCCCAAAAAAAGGTAAAAACTGAGTTATGATATCAAGCACTATCAACAGCTTAATGATTATTTTGCAAAGTTAAGCTAGAATACACCTATCTTAGCAACAGGTCAGCAATATGCGCCGTCTACACACATCTAAAGGATTTACCTTAATCGAATTGGTGGTAGTGATTATCATCTTAGGGATTCTGGCCGTGGTCGCCGCGCCGCGCTTTATCAATCTCAGCCAAGACGCCCACGATGCTAGAGCAAAAGCCGCCTTTGCCGCGTTCTCCACTGGCGTCAAACTGTATCATAGCTGCTGGCTTGCTGGCGGACACACGGGGTACACCCAAGATCTCGCCTGTTATGGCGATGGTACACTGGACTCCACCACCACGGGGTTCCCTATGGGCAAAAGCAGCACTCAAGAAACTGATTTTAACGGCACTTTCTGTGGTGAACTGTGGCAATCCTTACTCGAACATCAGGACTTTGTGCTCGTCAACCACCCAGATTGGGAAAAACATCAAGCGCCCGATGTCGACATCGTCTATTGGTACGGTGGCGACGCCATTAGCAACCCAGACACTTATTGCTATTTTAACTATGTGTCGGCTGACCGCCGCCTTGGCAGCGAGAATTGGACGCTGAAGTACTATCCCCGCGATGGCCGCACGGTGGTCAGCCGCGACTCCTTCTCCCCCCCAAACCCATCGAGTACACCGAGTTCACACTAGGGAGTCAATTGCGCGACTCCCTATGGCTTTTTGCATGCTAACTTGAATTCTGGCTATCCATCCCCATATTTAGTCCATCATCCACCGCAGAATTTTGATTGCGGGCAAGAGAAGAGGATTAAACAGTGACCACTATCGTATCAGTACGCCGTAATAACCAAGTTGTTATCGCCGGCGATGGCCAAGTCTCCCTTGGCAATACCGTGATGAAAGGTAACGCCAAAAAAGTGCGTCGCTTGTATCACAACAAAGTGTTGGCCGGTTTTGCTGGCGGCACCGCCGACGCTTTTACCCTATTTGAGCGTTTTGAGTCCAAACTCGAAATGCACCAAGGTCACCTATTACGCTCGGCCGTCGAACTGGCCAAAGATTGGCGTACCGACCGCATGCTGCGCAAACTCGAGGCCATGCTGGTAGTCGCCGATGCCGAAGCCTCACTCATCATCACCGGTAATGGCGATGTGGTGCAGCCAGAGCATGATTTAGTCGCCATTGGTTCGGGCGGCAACTACGCCCAAGCGGCGGCGCTGGCACTGCTGCAAAATACCGACTTATCGGCGCTGGAAATTGCAGAAAAATCGCTAACGATTGCTGGCGATATCTGTGTATTTACCAACCAATTCAAAACGATTGAAGAATTAACTTACTAACAGGGCGTGAGGAATATTATGTCTGAAATGACTCCCCGTGAGATTGTCCACGAGCTGGATGCCCACATTATCGGCCAGAAAAAGGCCAAGCGTTCCGTCGCCGTCGCCCTGCGTAACCGCTGGCGCCGCATGCAGCTGGATGCGGATTTTCGTCAAGAAGTCACCCCCAAAAACATTCTGATGATTGGCCCAACTGGCGTGGGTAAAACCGAAATCGCCCGCCGTTTAGCCAAACTCGCCAACGCGCCGTTTATCAAGGTTGAAGCCACTAAGTTCACCGAAGTGGGTTATGTGGGCAAAGAAGTCGAGCAAATCATCCGTGATTTAACCGACATCGCCATCAAGTTGACCCGCGAGCAACAAATGGGCAAATGCCGCCAACGCGCCTCAACACGGCGCTCGTAGTAACGAGCGAAATGACCGTGTATCACGTCG
>NZ_JBOFMC010000446.1:0-3141 GCF_051658185.1 Shewanella sp.
ATCGACTCGCAGCACCAGATGCAGATGATTGGACATCACCACAAAGGCCGCGATATCAATAGCAAAAACTGCTTCAAGTTCAAACAGTAGCGATTCAACCCAACCACGGCGATGGTCATAATTTTTCCCCGAATAGGCATCATCACCACATAAAAATGCACGCCGCACCACGCGGCTACAACAATGGTAATAAGGGGTGTCTTCAAGACTTATCTGAGTTCTGCGAGGGCGCGGCATACAAACCTCCTTGTTTAATGCTTAACCAAAGCATAGTCGGAGGTTAACGGCAGCGCCATGTAAGGTGGATGTCCATATTTTATTAAGCGGTTCAGCTTTCGCCCTACGTACATACATGAAACCAGCCACTTAACGTGCTCCGTGTGAGCGCGCCGCCGTTACAGTAGTGAGGTACGAGGACGGCGACTTGTTATTTTATTTTGACCATCTTGTGTTAAAACAACCAATTACAATGGGGTAAACGCTCTGCAAACCACGCCTGCGCTTTACCCTGACTCCCCTTGCGCCACGCCAAAAACACCGCTTGTGCGGGCCTTGGGATCTCAAGCTGACACGCAACTAATGTTCCTGAAGCCAACTCATCGACAATCAAATGCTTAGGAAGATAGCCCACACCTAACCCTAGCTGCTGGGCTTTAATCTTGGTCTGCATATTGGGCACGCGGATCACTTGCCTGCTATCAAACAAGCCACTGGAGCGCTGCGCCAAGGCGGTCGAACTATCCGCCACCACGATGGAGGGAAATTGTAATAGCGCTTCAGTCGCAATGGGATGGTCAAACTGCGCTAAAGGATGATTGGGCGCAAGAGCAAATACAAATTCTAGCATGCCGATTTCGACTAAATGATATTGCCCCTTGGGCAACTCCCCTGTCACCCCAATGGCGATATCGGCTCGGCCAGAATAGAGCGCATCCCAACCACCGCCCAAGGATTCCTCAGTGATATTAATGGTCACCTGTTTACCTAATTCGGTAAATTCGGCGATAAGTTTTAGCAGAGGTAAATCGGGCACCACAGTATCGATAGCTAAGGTTAATGTCGACTCCCAACCTGTTTCGAGTTGCCGGACGGCCGCTTCAAGCCTTGAGGTTGCAGCAAGGATCTCCCGCCCTTGGCGCAGCACAAGTTGGCCAACTAAGGTCAGCTCAGCACGCTGGCCCTTACGTTCAAATAATTTTACGCCTAAGTCGCTCTCTAATTTCTGAACTGTGTAGGTCAGTGCCGACGGCACCCTAAACAAGGATTCAGCCGCTGCCGAAAAACTACCTTTCTTATCAATCGCATCGAGCACTATTAACCCGTCAAGACTTATCGCTGGCAACATAGCAGTCTCACATTCAAATTATTTGAAATATCAATTGAAAATGTTCCGATTTTCTTTGGGTAAGGTCAAGAATAAACTCTAAATCAATCGAGATGATTAGCAAATCTCTAACGACTAGACCATTAACGAATTAATTAAAAAATTTGAAATAAGGAAGACCCCATGAAAACACTCATCACCAAATTACTGACATCAACACCCAGTTTCGCGCCATTAGCCCTACGTATTCCCATCGGAATAATTTTAATGGCCCACGGCGCGCAAAAACTCTTTGGCTGGTTTGGTGGCTACGGTTTAGAAGGCACAGGACAATGGATGGCCTCCATCGGCTTAACTCCGGGCTACTTAATGGCGCTGATGGCGGGTTCAAGTGAATTCTTTGGCGGCTTACTCATAATAATCGGCTTACTGACTCGCCCGACAGCATTGGTATTGTCCTTTACTATGGTGGTCGCGATTTTCTCGGTTCACATAGGTAACGGCTTATTTCTGAGCAATAACGGCTACGAGTTTGGGTTAGCCCTGCTCGCCGCCACACTGTCATTGACCATTTCCGGCGCAGGCAAACTCAGTGCCGACAACCTGTTAACTGCACGCGTAAAATAAGGAGTGAACCATGATCCGCATACGTAAAGCGCAGGACCGAGGACAGGCAGACTTCGGCTGGTTAAAGAGTCAACATACCTTCTCGTTTGCGAGCTATTACGATCCACAGCATATGGGTGTGTCATCCTTACGAGTCATAAACGATGACAGAGTCGCGCCAGGTGCAGGCTTTGAAACCCATGGCCATAAAGACATGGAAATCATCAGTTATGTAATTTCAGGCACCATTGCCCACAAGGATAGCTTTGGCAATATCAAGACCTTACCCGCGGGGGAGTTTCAGTTAATGTCTGCCGGCAAAGGGATTTATCACAGCGAATATAATGCATCAGACACTGAGCCATTGCACTTTTTGCAGATCTGGATCCAACCAGATACCCTAGGGATTGATGCTGGCTATCAACAACAGGCCTTTGCACAAACGGCGGCGCTGACCGCCGTTGTCACCCCAACAGGTGAACATGGCACCTTAAAAGTACAGCAGGATGCCACCTTATATCGCCTGCAACTTACGCCCAATGAGCAAGTGCAGCTGCCAACGCAAGATATGAGTCGTCAGTTATACGTGCAACTGGTAGAAGGGACGCTTAAGGTGAATGACGTTGAATTAACCCCCGGAGATGGCGCACATATTACTGCCGAGCAAGCCGTGCTATTTAGTGCAAACCAAGACCCTGTTACCGCACTGGTGTTTGATTTAGCCTGATGGTGCATTAGGAACAATAAAAAAAACCGCCAAGGTAACGAGGCGGTTTTTATGACTTAGATGACCCGTCCTAAATAGCACAGATTAAATTGTTCAGGTCTAATCCCATCGGACATTTAACTTTGAGACAGTATGCTCAATAAATTAAGAGGACAATGCCACTACGAGATTGAAAACCTGCCATGATGCAGGTTATGCTCATGTACAGTTACCGAGTATCATCATGATAAACAGCCACTTAAATAAAAGATTTTATAGTCTCGCCATTGTAGCTGATGACACAGTCTGGCCCCTCACATCTGGGTTTGCTCTATGACATAGCTTGCTCTTGGCCAGTTCTTTTTAACGACTTCTTCTAAGAATTTATGCTTTTCATTGTTGAGTTGTTCCATATTTAGTCCGATAAAAGCTTGAGCATCCGCTTTAGAATTTATCACGGGGTATGTAACTTCAGAAACGCTGATATTTTTTAAAATCTTATCTA
>NZ_JBOFMC010000447.1:0-16224 GCF_051658185.1 Shewanella sp.
GTAGACGGTAGACGGTAGACGGTAGACGGTAGACGGTAGACGGTAGACGGTAGACGGTAGACGGTAGACGGTAGATTAAAATAAAGCCCTTAATATTTAAGGCAATAAAAAAGGAGGCTAAGCCTCCTTTTTTACGTTAGTCGACGTGAAATTAACGACGTAGACCTAACTTTTGGATCAGTGCATTGTAACGCTCTGCATCTGTACGCTTCAGGTAAGCAGTTAACTTACGACGCGCGCTAACCATACGTAACAGACCACGACGTGAATGGTGATCATGGATGTGCTCTTTGAAGTGAGCTTGTAAATGGTTGATTTGCGCAGTTAACAAAGCAACTTGAACTTCAGTTGAACCAGTGTCGTTTTCGCCACGGCCAAATTCAGCCAGGATTTTTGCTTTTGCTTCAGTACTTAGTGACATGTGTCTCTCCAAATATATAGTATGAATCTCTAGCCGATCACTAACTCAGCCAGAGGGCGCGCTATTCTACCTATAATCCTGCCCCAGTGCAATAACAGGCAGCCATGAATGAGGCAATCAAGGATTTACAGTGTAGCGGTATCATCATGAATAACAATCAAGCGCTTAGGCGCAAGTAAACCATCCTCATTCATCGAACCAATGCCAACGAATCGATGTTCAGCACCTAATGTAATTCGTACAAGTTTGTCAGCCTCTAAGCCCGCCACTCGTACAGCCTGCCCTTGCATTAAATACGCAGCGCTGGCCTCTGGCACATTGACCTCAGGAAAGTCTGCAACTGCGGTATCCATTGGCAGCAGTAGAGGATCCAACAAACTACTTGGATCAAGCTGTTGTTCCTGCGCTTTAGCGACCAAGGCTTCAAGCTGCTCAAGTGTCACCATGTTGGCGTAAGGATACTGCGCCACTTGAGTACGGCGCAGCATGACCACATGCGCTCCGCAACCGAGCATCTCGCCTAAATCATCGATAATGGTGCGAATGTAAGTTCCCTTAGAACAATGGATATCTAAGGTTAATTCATCCCCTTCAAGCTTAATAAAATTCAGCTCAAATACCGTTATCGGGCGTGCTTCTCGAGGAACTTCAATGCCTTCTCGGGCATATTTATATAAAGGTTGCCCCTGATATTTAAGCGCAGAATACATCGAAGGCACTTGCTGGGTATCCCCACGAAAGTGCTCAAGCGCGCTCAATAACTGCTCCTGAGTAAACTCAAGCGGACGGGTTTGCACCACCACGCCATCAGAATCGCTCGTGTCGGTACGCTGGCCCAATTTTGCCGTGACGAGGTAACGTTTATCAGCATCTAACAAATGCTGGGAAAACTTAGTCGCCTCCCCCAAGCAGATCGGCAACATGCCCGTCGCGAGAGGATCAAGTGCACCAGTATGTCCGGCTTTATTGGCATTAAAAAAGCGCTTTACCCGCTGTAAGGCAAAGTTGGAACTCATGCCAGTGGCTTTGTCCAACAAAACGATACCATCAATAAAACGACCTTTAGGACGACGAGCCATTACACTTTACCTTCCACATCGCTAATTGGATCTGCGCTGTCATCGTCTGCTGTATCATCAGCACTGCCAAACTGTTGTTGTTTGGCTTTATCACGATTGATCACTTGGCTGACGAGATTCGACATGCGCATCCCCTCCACCAAGGAACTATCGTAGACAAAACGCAGTTCTGGCATCACACGTAATTTCATGCGGCCAGCCACCAAAGTGCGAATATAAGGCGCAGCGGTGATCAGCGCGTTAAGCTTTTCCTGCACGACTTCTTTGTCTTCTTCAAAGAAAGTCACAAACACTTTGGCGTAACTTAAATCACGGGAAACATCGACGTCATTGACAGTTACAAAGCCAATACGGGGATCTTTCATGTCGCGTTGCAATACCACTGCCAACTCTTGTTGAAGTTGCTGCGCTATACGACGTGTACGACTGAATTCTTTTGCCATAATATTTGTACCATAGCTTATGTCATTAAATCGAAAGGGCGGCTAATGCCGCCCTCTTTATCGTTACAGAGTTCGTGCCACTTCGACGGTTTCGAACACTTCGATTTGGTCGCCTACGCGAACATCGTTGTAGTTCTTCACGCCGATACCACATTCCATACCGTTGCGAACTTCGTTCACGTCATCTTTAAAGCGACGCAGAGACTCAAGCTCACCTTCAAAGATCACCACGTTATCACGCAGTACGCGAATTGGCGCGCTACGTTTGATGGTGCCTTCGGTCACCATACAGCCGGCGATCGCGCCCAACTTAGGTGACTTGAACACATCACGCACTTCAGCCAGACCAATAATTTGTTGCTTGAATTCAGGAGACAGCATACCTGTCATCGCCGCTTTCACTTCATCAATCAAATTATAGATAACGCTGTAGTAACGTAAGTCAACGCTCTCGCTATCGATGGTCTTACGCGCTTGCGCATCGGCACGGACGTTAAAGCCAACCATAATCGCGTTAGAAGCCGCTGCTAATGTGGCATCGGTTTCCGTTAATGCACCCACACCGCGGGCAATGATATTCACTTTCACTTCGTCGGTAGACAGACCCATTAATGAGTCGGTAATCGCTTCGAGTGAACCTTGAACGTCTGCCTTCAGAACGATGTTCAGTTCTTTCACTTCGCCTTCGGTCATGTTAGCAAACATGTTTTCCAGCTTAGATTTTTGCTGACGCGCTAATTTCACATCGCGGAATTTACCTTGACGATACAGGGCAACTTCGCGGGCTTTACGCTCGTCACGCACAACAGTTGCTTCATCACCTGCTGACGGCACGCCAGACAGACCCAGAATTTCTACTGGGATAGATGGGCCCGCTTCCGTGATTGCACGGCCATTTTCATCCTTCATCGCTCGGATTTTACCGTACTCGAGACCACACAGTACGATATCGCCCTGACGTAATGTGCCTTCTTGCACCAAAATGGTAGCAACCGGGCCACGGCCTTTGTCCAGCTGTGATTCAATCACGACACCGGCAGCCATACCGTCACGTACCGCTTTAAGTTCCAACACTTCAGCTTGCAGCAGGATGCCTTCGAGCAGATCGTCAACCCCTTCACCGGTCTTCGCCGAAACGAAGGCAAACATGTTGTCCCCGCCCCAATCTTCAGACATCACGCCATGCTGAGACAGTTCACTCTTCACGCGATCGATATCCGCTTCCGGCTTATCCATCTTGTTCACCGCCACGATTAACGGCACGTTACCGGCTTTAGCATGTTGAATCGCTTCGATGGTTTGCGGCATCACGCCGTCATCGGCTGCCACAACCAGCACAACGATGTCCGTCGCCTTGGCACCACGAGCACGCATCGCGGTAAATGCCGCGTGGCCAGGGGTATCAAGGAAGGTGATCATGCCGTTTTCGGTTTCAACGTGGTATGCACCAATATGCTGAGTAATACCACCGGCTTCACCCGCAGCCACTTTCGCGCGGCGAATGTAGTCAAGTAATGAGGTTTTACCGTGGTCAACGTGACCCATAATGGTCACTACTGGCGCACGAGACTCAAGCTTGACGCCACCGTCTTCATCACGGTCAGACAGGACTTGATGTTCTAATTCGTTTTCACGAATGAGCACCACTTTATGACCCATCTCTTCAGCAACTAATTGGGCGGTTTCTTGATCTAACACTTGGTTGATCGTTACCATTGAGCCCATTTTCATCATTTGTTTGATGATTTCAGTCGCTTTAACCGCCATTAAATGCGCGAGTTCCGATACGGTTACGGTTTCACCAATACGCACATCACGGCTGACCGCGGCCACAGGCTTGTTAAAGCCATGAGCCATCGATTCAGGCGCGGTGCTACGGTTACGCATATGCTTTTCACGGCCATCACGGGCATCTTTACCGCCACGTTTTTTGGCATTGCTCTTATTGCGAGCACGACGTCCGCGTTTTTCTTCATCCAGATCAGAAGTATCTTCCGCCGCACGCGCAACTTTAGACGTAGTGATGTGGTGATCGCCATTTCTTTCAGCTTCAAGGCGTTGACGTTCTTCTTCCGCCCAGCGCTTCGAGTTTTCTTCGGCTAACAAACGGGCTTTTTCTGCCGCTTTGGCCGCTTCTTCATCTTGCTTACGTTTCGTCGCGGCTTCTTGCGCTGCTTTTAAACGCTCAGCTTCGATACGCGCTGCTTCTGCTTCTGGAGAGACTTCTTTAGTGACTTTCACTTCTGCCGCCGCTTTGGCTTTTGCCTTGGCTTCAGCTTCTGCTTTAGCCTTAGCTTCTGCCTCGGCTTTCGCCTTGGCCGCTTGAGCCGCTTCCGCTTCGGCTTTTGCTTTTGCTAATGCTTCAGCTTCAGCTTTGGCTTTTGCCTCTTCTTCCGCTTTCAGCACTGCATCATTATCACGCTTCACGAAAGTACGAGTTTTACGCACTTCCACTTTTACATCTTTAGATTGACCGCCGTTACCCGCTACGCTCAAGGTTGATACCGTTTTGCGTTGCAACGTCATCTTAGTCGGGGCGCTATCGGCACCGTGTTGCTTTTTTAGGTAATCCAGTAACTGCTGCTTTTCAGCTTCAGAGACTTTATCAGCTTGGCCTTTCTTAATTCCTGCCTGAGAGAATTGCTCTATCAGACGCTCAACACTTTTACCCACTTCCGTGGCCAATTTCTCTACGGTAGTATCTGCCATCAGTTAAATCCCCCTGTTGATCGACTTATGCTTCTTCGCCAAACCAACAGATGTTGCGGGCAGCCATGATGAGCGCACCTGCTTTTTCTTCTGTCAATTCTTCAATTTCGATCAAATCATCAATGCCTTGTTCAGCCAAGTCTTCTAGAGTCACAATACCTTTGCTTGCTAACACATAGGCTAAGTGTCTTTCAACACCTTCAAGTGCTAATAACTCGTCACTTGGCTCCACACCATCCAGTGCTTCTTCAGAGGCGAGAGCTCGAGTTGAGATCGCCGCTTTTGCACGTTCACGTAAAGCTTCAACGAGATCCTCGTCAAAACCATCAATCGCCAATAGTTCAGACACAGGTACATAAGCGATTTCTTCGAGCGACGTAAAGCCCTCATCCGCAAGTACTTGTGCAAAATCTTCATCGACATCCAGTGAATTGATAAACAGTTCCATCACTTTGGCACTTTCAGCCTGATGTTTCTTGTTCATGTCTTCCACTGTCATAACATTCAGTTCCCAACCGGTCAGTTGAGTCGCTAAACGTACGTTCTGGCCATTACGTCCAATGGCTTGAGCGAGACTATCCGCTTCAACGGCGATATCCATCGAATGGTTATCTTCATCTACTATGATAGAGGCCACATCGGCAGGAGCCATGGCATTGATCACATATTGCGCTGGATTATCATCCCACAATACGATATCAACACGCTCACCACCGAGTTCATTTGAAACCGCTTGTACACGAGCACCGCGCATCCCGACACACGCACCGATAGGGTCGATACGGCGATCATTGGATTTCACCGCGATCTTCGCCCGAGCGCCTGGGTCGCGCGCCGCACCCATCACTTCAATCAGCTCATCGGCAATTTCTGGCACTTCAACGCGAAAGAGCTCGATCAGCATTTCCGGCTTAGTACGAGTTAAAAATAACTGTGCTCCACGGGCTTCAGGACGGACTGAATAAAGCAATGCACGAACACGGTCGCCTGGGCGGAAAGATTCGCGAGAAATTAAATCTTCACGGAACAACACGCCATCGGCGTTATTGCCTAAATCCACGACCACGCTTTCACGGGTGGCTTTTTTCACTACACCGGTAATGAGCTCGCCTTCTTTATCTTGGAACTGTTCAACCACTTGGGCGCGCTCAGCTTCACGCACTTTTTGTACGATGACCTGCTTTGCGGTCTGAGTCGTAATCCGATCGAACACCACAGACTCAATATCATCTTCAATGTATTCGCCAGGTTGAATGTCTGGATTCTCATAACGCGCGGCTTCAAGCGTGATTTCGCGGAATGGATTTTCTAAGGCTTCACCGTGATCATCAACGACCATCCAGCGACGGAAGGTTTCATAACCACCGGTTTTACGATCGATAGAAACACGGACGTCGATATCGCCTTCGTATTTTTTCTTGGTTGCAGTAGCCAGAGCGATCTCCAGCGCTTCAAAAATTTTCTCGCGTGGAACGGCCTTTTCATTTGAAACCGCTTCAGCGACTAGCAGAATCTCTTTATTCATCACGTCTTGCCTCGTTCACCTTGAAACCATCAAAACTTAGCGATTACGTTGCCTTTACGGATATTATCCAGGGCGACAACGAGCTCTTTACCATTCACATTCAGTGAGAGCATTTGCCCTTCAACCTTGCTAATGGCACCTTTTAAATTACGACTACCCGCGACCGGCATAGTCAGTTGAACCTTAACATCCTCCCCAACGTAGGCGGCATACTGCTCTGCAGTAAACAAAGGCCTATCAACGCCAGGAGAAGAGACCTCTAGGGTATATTCGGTCGAGATGGGGTCTTCAACATCGAGTACAGCACTGACTTGACGACTGGCATTGGCGCAATCTTCGATATTGATACCATTTTCGCCATCAATAAACACTCGCAGCGTGGAATGCTTACCCGCTTGAACATATTCAATGCCCCAGAGTTGGAAGCCTAACGCTTCCACAGGTACTTTGAGCATTTCTACCAGTCTGGATTCTAATGTTGCCAAGATTGACCCCCGGAAAAAACAAAAAAGGGCTTAATAGCCCTAGTACAACGCCGTATAACTATACGACAAATTTAAAAGTCCCAGATAACAAAAAACCCCGTAATCACGAGGTCATTAGCGTCAAGAACCTGTAAACCATAACGAAATCAAACTACTTCGTTACTAGGAGCTGGTTGCGGGGGCCGGATTTGAACCGACGACCTTCGGGTTATGAGCCCGACGAGCTACCATGCTGCTCCACCCCGCGTCAACTGCGTGCAAGTATATGGACTATTGCCACTACTTGCAATAACTAAGATAAACTTACATCGGATTATCTTAGTTATAATTTGGTGCCGAGAGCGGGACTTGAACCCGCACGTCCGTTAGGACACAGCCACCTCAAGGCTGCGCGTCTACCAATTTCACCACCTCGGCATAACTCTTTAACTTAGTCAGGGATCTTACTTTCTGACTTTTCGGTTCCTTGCTCAACAGGTTGAGTAACCTGCTCAGTGTCTGAACCTAAATTATTCCATGTATCTTCATTTTTTGCGTGGTTAGCACTTAAGTTGCCGATCAGCAAACTTAACGCAAAGAACGCAATGGCCAGAATCGCCGTTGAGCGTGTAAGGAAATTACCTGAACCGCTCGAACCAAACAGAGTTCCTGAAGCACCGGCGCCAAACGAGGCCCCCATGTCAGCACCCTTACCTTGCTGAATCAAGACTAAGCCGATTAGACCTAATGCCACCAACAAGTAAACAACTAATAGAACTTCATACATATTATGCGCTCATCGCTATAGTACACAGGCTTAAAAACTCGCTAGAGTTTAAGCTAGCACCGCCAATCAGTCCACCATCAACATCAGGCTGGGCAAATAAATCCGCAGCATTACTCGGTGTTACACTACCACCGTAGAGTATCCTGATGTTTTCTCCGATAAATGGAGATACCTCAGAGAGACGCTTGCGAATAAACGCATGAACTTCCTGTGCCTGCTCTGGTGTAGCACTTTTACCTGTTCCTACTGCCCAAAGGGGCTCGTAGGCGATAATAGCGTTATCAAAAGCCATAGTGCCATTTTTTTGGATCACTACATCCAACTCTTCCGCAATCACCTCGAAGGTGCGTCTTGCTTCACGTGCCGGACCCGACTCACCCACACACAATATGGGGGTTAAACCGTGCTTTTGTGCAGCGGCAAATTTCTCCGCTACGATATTACTCGTCTCTCCGTACATACGGCGACGTTCTGAATGCCCGATAATCACATATCGACATCCGCAATCTTTGAGCATCTGACCTGAAACTTCACCGGTATAAGCGCCAAAGTCATGTTGACTTAGGTTTTGCGCGCCCATCCTAACAAGTGAACCATCTAATGCTTCCTTGTTTGCTTCTAGCAGTTGCCGTACGCTCTCTAGATAGATAGAAGGCGGGCATAAAACCACTTCAGCTGAATCATTTTGGAGCTTTGAGGCAAATTTCTTAAACAACTCTTGGGCTAATGCCACACTGCCGTTCATCTTCCAATTGCCCGCTACCATAGGACGTCTGAGTGCCATCACTATCTCCTCTGAAAGCGGCGTGAATAATAGCGAACCACTTAGTAAGTTACAATAGCTAAATTCGATTTTTTTATCACTTTAGCTTCGAGCGCTTGTTTTTTGCTCGCAAGCGCTCGTTTATGGTCATTTATGCAGCTAACACCTTATTTTTAATCGGTATCAGCTGCACGTTATGGCAAACTTGCCACCCATTAACCAGCGCTTTTTACCGCATCGGCAATCAAATTAGCGTAGGCTAATACTGTGTCACGATCATCCCCCTCGACCATCACACGAATTAGCGGCTCGGTGCCTGACTTACGCAGTAATACTCGGCCACGTTCGCCTAACTGCGCCTCTACCTGAGCTTGCGCAGCGGTAACGGCGTCAGAACTCAGTGGATCGTGCTCGCCTTCAAACCGCACGTTGACTAATACCTGCGGCAACATCTTCATCGGTGCGGTTAATTGCTCGAGTGTCGCATTTTGCCGACGCATCGCAGCCAAGACTAAAATACCAGCAACAATACCATCACCCGTGGTGCCATGATCCAAATTGAGTATGTGTCCTGAATTCTCACCACCAATACGCCAATCGAGTTCTTTAAGCAATTCCATCACATAACGGTCACCCACTTTCGAGCGGGCAAAGGGAATATCTAAGGCTTGCAAGGCTAAATCGAGGCCGAGGTTAGACATCAGCGTCCCCACTACCCCACCGCGTAACACGCCTCTGGCTTTTGCATCGCAGGCCAAGATGTACAGAATTTGGTCGCCATCAATCACCTCACCGTGACGATTGACCATCATAATGCGATCGCCATCACCATCGAGTGCAATCCCTAAGTCAGCGCCTTCGGCCAACACGGTTTCACAAATTTTCCCCATAGCGGTAGCGCCGACCTTGTCATTAATATTGACACCGTTAGGCTTATCGCCAATGGCAATCACCTCGGCACCCAACTCACGAAACACCGCAGGAGCAATGTGGTAAGTTGCACCGTGTGCACAATCAACCACAATCTTTAACCCGGTTAGCGTATGCTCGGCAGGGAAATTTCCTTTGCAATACTCAATATAACGGCCACGGGCATCCTCAATACGAGAAACCTTGCCCAGCAAATGAGACTCAACGCATTCGAGAGGTTTTTCTAATTCCGCCTCAATTTCAAGCTCAAGATTGTCGTCTAACTTACTACCATCATTAGAGAAAAACTTAATGCCGTTATCATAATACGGATTGTGGGAGGCGCTGATCACCACCCCGGCTTCGGCGCGAAAAGTGCGAGTTAAATACGCTACCGCTGGTGTTGGCATCGGGCCCATTAACATCACATTAAGTCCCGCAGCCGACAACCCCGCTTCTAAGGCCGACTCAAACATATACCCAGAGATACGGGTATCTTTACCAATGATGACTTTTTTAGTGCCACTGCGGGACAACACGCGCCCCGCCGCCCAGCCTAACTTGAGGGCAAGCTCAGGCGTCATTTGCCCTGAACCGACTTTGCCACGAATACCGTCTGTTCCAAAAAATTTACGTTCTTTCATAATTCCCCACAAACTTAAATGTGCCCCAATGCTTTGGGATCATAATCGTCATACCAGGCTTAATAAAAGCCTACTGCAATCTGCAATTTAGCGGTCATGCAGGTCAATAGGCTTGTGTCGCTTGCAACACTTTAAGCACATCCACCGTTTCGGCCACGTCATGCACTCGAATAATCTGTGCGCCATTTTGCGCCGCGAGCATCGCTCCGGCAAGGCTGCCGGCAAGGCGCTCACCTATCGGTTTGCCAAGCAGTTCGCCAATCATGCTTTTACGAGATAACCCAATCAACATTGGCAAGTCAAACTGCTGAAAATGCTGCAATTTTGCTAGCAACTCATAGTTATGCTCTACGGTTTTACCAAAACCAAAACCCGGATCGATGAGCAGCTGCTCCCGCGAGATCCCCGCCGCAATACACGCTTGGATACGCTCAGTCAAAAAACTCGCCACATCCGCGACCACGTTTTGATAGTCAGGGGCGAGTTGCATCGTGCGCGGTTTGCCCTGCATGTGCATCAAACACACTGGCACCTGTAACTGTGCCGCCATTTCAAGCGCCTGCGGCGCCATTAGCGCGCGAACATCATTGATTAAATGCGCTCCAGCGTTCACGGCTTGACGCATGACCTCTGGTTTACTGGTATCGATAGAAATCCAGACATCATGCTTTGCCGCAACATATTCAATCAGTGGCAATACGCGGGCTAATTCAGCGTCAAGACTCACCTCGTCCGCCCCTGGCCGAGTGGACTCACCACCAATATCAATAAATTGTGCGCCTTGGCTCACCATGGTATCGGCATGTTGACAGGCCAGTTCGAAGGAAGAATATTGGCCGCCATCGGAAAATGAATCAGGGGTGACATTTAAAATTCCCATCACCAAGGGACTGTCTATAACAAGGCGTTTAGTGCCAGAAATCAGTTCAAACACGCAGTTACTCCATCAAAAACACACTGTTCTAAAAATGCTCCCGAAAAATAGGAAGCCTAGGGCAAAGTGGCGGCGCTATCCGGAACAGCCTTGCCACAGCTCGGCGCATGCTCAACGCTATAGTTTTAAGTTTTAAGTTTTAAGTTTTAAGTTTTAAGTTTTAAGTTTTAAGTTTTAAGTTTTAAGCGCTAAGTGCTAAGTACTAAGTACTAAGTACTAAGTACTAAGTACTAAGTACGATATTCTACACCGCACAGCTAAGGTAAGAAGGGCTAGCGCCAATAATCCTCTATGACAGCGCAGTCAACTATCCCATAAAACAAGAAAACCCCTTTACGGGGTTTTCTTTCACTTGCGGTTAATTACTTAATCGCGGGCTCATCGGTGCCCTTTACGTCCGCATCTGTGGTGGTGCTAGCCACGCTTTCGTCTTTGACGACTGATTCACCACGGCCACTACCTTTGTCGTTAGAACCATTATCGTCGACTTGCCAATCGGCAGGTTGACGCACTTCTCGACGATTCATTAAATCATCAATTTGAAGTGAATCAATGGTTTCATACTTCATTAACGCTTCTTTCATCGCATGCAAAATATCGAGGTTTTCAGTCAATATTTGCTTCGCACGATTGTAGTTTTTATCGATAAAGACTTTCACTTCCGCATCAATAATCGTTGCGGTTTCATCGGACATGGCTTTAGCTTTCCCCATGCTGCGACCTAAGAACACCTCGCCCTCTTCTTCGGCATACAGTAATGGACCAAGCTTGTCCGAGAAGCCCCACTGAGTCACCATATTACGCGCAATGGAGGTGGCGTATTTGATGTCCTGTGACGCACCCGTTGAGACTTTATCAGTGCCGTAAATAATTTCTTCCGCTAAACGACCACCGTAGGCCACCGAAATTTGACTTTCTAACTTGCGGCGACTCTGGCTGACAGCGTCGGCCTCGGGCAAGAAGAAGGTCACACCCAATGCGCGGCCGCGGGGAATAATGGTAACCTTATGCACAGGATCGTGCTCCGGCACTAAACAGCCCACAATCGCATGACCAGCTTCATGGTAAGCGGTCATTTCTTTTTCCGCTTCGGACATCACCATTGAACGGCGCTCAGCACCCATCATGATCTTGTCTTTTGCGCGCTCAAATTCTTCCATGCCAACCACACGGCGGTTACCGCGTGCGGCAAATAGCGCCGCTTCGTTAACTAAGTTAGCTAAATCGGCCCCAGAGAATCCCGGTGTACCGCGGGCAATCACGCTTGCTTTAACATCTTCCGAAAGTGGCACTTTACGCATATGCACTTTCAGGATTTGTTCACGACCGCGAACATCTGGCAGACCAACCACCACTTGACGGTCAAAACGCCCCGGGCGCAGCAATGCGGCATCGAGTACATCTGGACGGTTTGTTGCCGCAATGACGATGATACCTTCGTTGCCTTCAAAGCCATCCATCTCAACCAGCATTTGGTTAAGGGTTTGTTCACGCTCATCATGACCACCACCTAATCCGGCGCCACGTTGGCGACCGACGGCGTCAATCTCGTCGATAAAGATGATACAAGGCGCTGATTTTTTTGCCTGTTCGAACATGTCACGCACGCGGGATGCGCCGACACCGACGAACATTTCGACGAAATCTGAACCCGAAATAGTGAAGAAAGGCACCTTTGACTCACCCGCAATCGCTTTGGCCAGTAAGGTTTTACCTGTACCTGGTGGGCCCACCATCAGCACGCCCGTGGGAATGCGGCCACCCAATTTTTGGAATTTAGTTGGATCGCGCAGATAATCAACGAGTTCTTTCACTTCTTCTTTGGCTTCATCACAGCCAGCGACGTCAGCAAAAGTGGTTTTGATTTGATCTTCGCTCATCAGCTTGGCTTTGCTCTTGCCAAAGGACATCGCGCCTTTGCCACCGCCGCCCTGCATCTGGCGCATAAAGAAAATCCATACCCCAATCAGCAGCAACATCGGGAACCAAGAAATAAAGATCTGGGTTAAGAACCCTGATTCTTCAGCTTCTTGACCTTTCATGGTGATGCCTTTACGGTCAAGATCATTAATTAAATCTTGATCATACAATGGCATGATGGTGGTGAATTTTTCACCCGTTCGCTTAGCGCCTTCAATGGTGCGCTGATCGCTTTTAATTTCAACCGTAGCGACCTGCCCATCACGGACATTGTCAAGGAAGGTAGAATAATCCATCTTCTGCGCTGACGAAGAAGAGGGGGAGTAACCCTGAAACACTGACATCAGCACGACGGCGATGACAACCCAGAGTATTAAATTTTTTGCCATGTCACTCAAATTACTAGACCTCATAAAGTCTTGCGATGATTAACGCTAGGGTACTACAACTTGTACCCTGTCGCCACAAGATAGACCTCACGGGAGCGTGCCCGCGACGAGTCCGGTTTACGTGTTTTTACTACTTTAAACGCCTCTTTGACCGCTTTCATATATTCGTCAAAGCCCTCCCCCTGAAAGACTTTGACCGCGAAACTGCCATTAGGTGCCAACACTTGATGACACATATCTAACGCAAGTTCGACTAAATACATGGCTCGCGGCTGATCGACTCCGTCGGAACCACTCATGTTGGGCGCCATGTCCGACAACACTACGTCAACCTTATCCGCACCCACGCGGGTAAGCAATGCTTCTAGGACTTTTTCTTCACGAAAATCCCCTTGCAAAAAGTCGACACCCACTATCGGATCCATCGGCAAAATATCGCAGGCGATCACTTTGCCTTTATCACCCGCTAATTTGACCGCAACCTGCGACCAACCGCCAGGCGCAGCCCCAAGATCGACAACAGTCATTCCTGGCCGAATGAGTTGATCTTTTTGCTGAAGCTCTTCAAGCTTGAAGGCCGCGCGTGAACGCAGTCCTCGCTTTTGCGCTAGTTTGACATAATGATCATCAAAGTGTTCCAGCATCCAGCGATTGGAACTGGCCGTACGTTTTTTACCTGACATTTAAAATCCGCAACAATTGAGAGTTACACAAGAGCTATATGAGGGTAGAATAGCGGTTTTTCAACAGTAACTCAGCAAAAGTTGGTAGAAATGAACTTAACAACCAAACAAAAACAGCATTTAAAAGCTCTGGCGCACAATTTAAAGCCAGTGGTGCTGCTTGGTGCCAATGGCCTGACTGAAGGTGTACTCGCTGAAATTGAAAGCGCGCTCGCTTATCATGAACTGATAAAGGTGAAAGTAGCCTCTGCTGACAGAGAGCTTAAAAATGCCATCGTTGATGCCATAGTACGTGAAACTCAATCTGCAAAAGTGCAACTTATTGGTCATATTTTGGTGATTTATCGTCAATCACCGGAAATGAAGATTGCTCTGCCAAAAGCCAAGTAAGCTTAATCTCTTGGCCGGTTAGTCCAAGATAAATAAGCCAAATTAGCGCCAAAACAACAGGGCCACTCACTTGAGTGGCCCTGTTGTTTTTAGGTTATCTTGCCTAGGTTATGGGGTATCGCTAAGCTGCGGTACTTGATAATGCTCAGAGGTTAACCCTAACAACTCGGGTAATGAGGCCCCTACTGATATAGATGAAAATGTTCCAGTTAAAATCCCAATAAACATCGCGATAGCAAACCCCTCCAATGGTCCTCCGCCCATAATCCATAAGGCTCCAACCGTCATTAAGGTTGTCCCAGAAGTCACCATCGTTCGCGAAAATGTCGCGACAATGGCCTGATTATTAATGGTTTGTATCGGTAATTGAGGCTTAGCAATCAATAATTCGCGAATACGATCAGCAATAATAATCGAATCATTCAGGGAATAGCCTAAAATCGCCAGCACTGCCGCGAGTATCGTTAAATTAAACTCCATTTGAGTCAAAGCAAAAAAAGCCAGTACAAACACAACATCGTGTACAAGGGCAAATATCGCTCCGGATGCAAGGCGCCATTCAAAGCGATAACTCAGATATCCAAGGATACACAACATGGCCACCAGCAAAGCGAGCCCACCTTGCTCGGCTAACTCCTGTCCAATCTGTGGCCCTACCACACTCGAATTAAGCACCTGTACCCTCGACCCGAGTGGCGCTAACACTTGCTGTACATCAATATGACTGTGCTCGGTATCAACACGCTTGATATCTGCATAGCGTAACACCCAGCGGCCAGGTTCACTCGCTGAAATCACGCTAACCTCCTGTCGATAAGCGGCGTTGAGCAACGGCTGTAACTCACTGCTGGTGATGTTTTTATCTAGCTGCACTTCCGTGACAACGCCACCAGTAAAATCTAAGCCCCAGTTTAAGCCTTTCACCCCGATAATGGTCAGGGACGCTATCATCAACAACACCGAGATAGCACTAGTGATATAGCGCCATTGAGTCAAATTTATCTTTTTCATGGTTATACCCTCACACGACGGCTATTATCACGGCCATAAACGAGGTTGATCAGCGCCCGTGACGCAAAGATACCCGTAAACATACTGGTTAAAAGACCTAAGCCTAAGGTCAAGGCAAAGCCTTGAATGGGCCCATTGCCGATGGAATACAGCACGACGGCGGTGATCATTGTGGTGAAGTTAGCATCAAAAATCGTTGAAAAGGCACTATCAAATCCAGTATCAATGGCCAGCGCAAAACTGCGCCCTTCCTTTAACTTATCTCTAATTCGCTCAAAGATAAGTACGTTGGTATCCACCGCCATCCCCACGGTTAATACTAGCCCCGCGATCCCGGGCAAGGTCAGTACAGCGCCGGGGATCAAGGCTAATAACCCAAATAAAATAATCATGTTGGCAATCAAGGCTACATTGGCAACCCAACCTAGGCGGCGATACCACAGCGCCATAAAGACAAGCGTGATCCCCATGCCTAACCCAAGCGCCGCAAAGCCATTTGCTATGTTTTCAGCACCTAACGTTGGGCCGATGGTACGCTCTTCCACAATAGTGACGGGAGCCGTCATTGAGCCCGCTCGCAATAACAGCGCTAACTGCTGCGCCTCTTGGTAGGTTCCGGCTCCGGTGATACGAAAACGATCCCCCAGTTGGGATTGAATCGTTGCCACGCTGATGATCTCTTGAGTTTGCTTAGCCTTACCTTGCTCATCAAGGCTGTATTCGCTATAGGAGGTCGCCATAGGTTTACCGATATTGGCGCGAGAAAACTGGGACATTTTCTGCCCGCCGATCCGGTCAAGATGGATATTGACTTCAGCCATCCCCATCTCGCCAATACTCGCTCTTGCATCCACAATATGATCGCCACCTAACACTGGGGTTCTGGCAACGTAAACTGGATTACCCGCTTTATCCTTAAGTGTCATCGCATTAACTGAGCCAGTTTCTTTTACCTCAAAAAATGCCAGACTCGCGGTAGCGCCTATCACATTTTTTGCCGCAGCGGGATCCTGTACACCGGGCAATTCAATGCGAATACGGTGCTCACCTTGGCGCTGCACTAAGGCTTCGGTGATCCCAAGCTCTTCAATGCGGCTTCGCATAATTTGCAGGTTTTGCTGCACCGTGAGGTTACGCAGTTTAACCTGTTCAT
>NZ_JBOFMC010000448.1:0-18878 GCF_051658185.1 Shewanella sp.
AGTGACAGCAGGGTCGCGTTACCACCGATAGCGGTGATGTTGTTCGTGCGAGTCTTTTCCGTCACAAAGCGGGTTAAGTAGTGCGGGCCACCAGCTTTAGGGCCTGTGCCCGACAGACCTTGGCCGCCGAAAGGCTGTACGCCAACCACCGCGCCGATTTGGTTACGGTTGATGTAGACGTTACCCACGTTGACTTTATCTGCTACGGCTAAGGCATGGCCTTCGTTGCGGCTGTGGATACCGAGCGTTAAGCCAAAGCCTGTGCTGTTGATTTCATCGATCACATGGGCAAGTTCAGATGCCTTGTAACGGATCACGTGTAGGATTGGACCAAAGTGTTCTTTTTCAAGCACTTTGATTGAATCAATTTCAACGGCAGTTGGCGCGACAAAGTGGCCGTGCTCAGTGCCCGCTGGCAATGGCATTTGCTTAATCAGCTTGCCAACTTGCTTGATATGGTCGATATGAGCATCAAGGTTGGCTTTGGCGGTAGCATCAATCACTGGGCCGACATCGGTTTTGACTGAGCTTGGGTTGCCAATCACGAGCTCATCCATTGCGCCTTGCAGCACTTCGATCACGCGATCTGCAATATCTTCTTGTAGGAACAGGACTCGCAGCGCTGAGCAGCGTTGGCCTGCACTGGTAAATGATGATGAAATCACATCGTTGACCACTTGCTCAGGTTGCGAGGTCGAATCGACCACCATGGCATTTTGGCCACCGGTTTCGGCGATTAACGGTATGATTGCGCCTTCACGGGCGGCCAGTGTGCGGTTGATGCGTTTAGCGGTGAGCGTGGAGCCGGTAAAGCACACGCCAGCGATGCGTTCATCGGCTGTCAGTGCCGCGCCAACCACGGCGCCAGTGCCGGGCAAATACTGCAGCGCCTCAACGGGAATGCCCGCTTGGTGAGCAAGCTGCACCGCGCGGTAACCTATGATAGAGGTTTGCTCCGCCGGTTTTGCAACCACGGTGTTACCCGCGGCGAGGGCTGCTGAGACTTGCCCTAAGAAGATCGCCAGTGGGAAGTTCCATGGGCTGATACACACAAAGACGCCGCGGCCTTGGAGGAAGAGTTCGTTTAGCTCACCCGTAGGGCCTGGGAGGAGCTCTGGTTTAGCCATCAGTTTTTTTGCTTGCAGCGCATAGTAGCGGCAGAAGTCGACGGCTTCGCGCACTTCGTCGATACCGTCTTGAATGCTCTTGCCTGCTTCACGGGTACAGAGGGCAATCAGCTCTTCGCGGTTTTCTTCTAACAGATCTGCCAGTTTTTGTAGCGCCGAGGCGCGCACTTCAACGCCAGTGCGACTCCAAGAAGCAAAGGCGTTCGCGGCTGAGCTGACCGCCTGCTCGATGGCGGCGTTATCAGCAAAGGCCACTTGACCCACGCTTTGGCGGGTATCAAATGGGCTGAAGATGGTCTTGTGCTCGCCAGTTAAGGTTTTGCCATTGACGAGAGGGCCTGCTTGCCACTGGGTATCTTTGAATTTGTCTAAGGCGGCGAAAAATGGCGCAGCTTCAGAAATAATGTTCATATTGAGTCCCTTAGAGTTTTTGCGCTCCTGACCAAAGATGTGGGTAGGGGGCACGATTTTATTGTTAGCTAGGGTTTTGTAGCCCATCAGGGTGGTGAGCGGGTGCACCACTAAAGAGTCGATAGGCGTTTTAGGGTCCACTAATTTATGGACGAACGAGGTGTTGGCACCGTTTTCCAGTAGGCGACGCACGAGGTAGGGCAGTAAATCTTTATGGGCACCGATAGGTGCATAAATGCGCACCGTTTTTGCGCCTGCTTCCGCCAGAATGGTGTCGTACAACTCTTGTCCCATGCCGTGTAGACGTTGGAATTCATGGTGACGATCGCCCGCCATATCGGCAATCGCCGCCACGGTTTGTGCGTTGTGGCTGGCAAATTGGGGGTAAATCGCGCCGCGAGTTGCATCAGAGAGTAAATAACGCGCGCAGGCTAAGTAAGAGACGTCGGTGCCTGCTTTACGGGTGTAAAGTGGGTATGCGGCTTCACCGGCCTGCTGCGCCCACTTAAGCTCGCTATCCCAGTAAGCGCCTTTAACTAAGCGCACCGGGATTTCATCGCCTTGCTCTTTGGCTAGGCGAGTTAACCATACCAGCACTGGCAGGGCGCGCTTAGAGTAAGCTTGCACGACGATACCCAGTAATCCCCAGCCTTTAGTGGCTTCAGCATTAAACAGTTTTTGGAACAGTTTTAATGACAGTTCGAGGCGGTCCACTTCTTCGGCGTCGATAGAAATACCGATATTTAACCCGCGCGCGAGTTTAATCAGGCGGATGACGGTGTCGTACAGTTCGGTCAGTACGCGGTCTTCGTTGGCGACTTCATAACGTGGGTGCAGCGCCGACAATTTAATCGAAATCGTTGGGCGAGGTGACTCGTTTTCGTTATAGCGTTGGGCGCCTAACTCGGTAATCGCATTGGCATAATCGGTAAAGTATTTTTCGGCATCTTTGCGGGTGAGCGCGGCTTCTCCTAGCATGTCGTAGGAGTGGGTGTAGCCCAATTTGCGTTTATCTTCACTGTTTTTTAGGGCTTCTTTCATCGTGCGGCCGAGCACAAATTGTTTACCCATGATCTTCATCGCCGCCATCATGGCTTGACGGATCACAGGCTCGCCTAACCGATTGACTAAACGGCTTAATAAGTGGCTGGGGCTACCATCGAGATTTTTATCCAGATTGATAATTTTACCGGTGAGCATCAGTCCCCAGGTTGAGGCATTGACGAGCACAGAATCGCTTTTGCTTAGGTGCTCATCCCATTTGGCGCCAGAGAGCTTATCTTCAATCAGCGCATCGGCGGTGGCCGCATCGGGAATGCGTAGCAGTGCTTCGGCTAAACACATCAGAATAATGCCTTCCTGTGTCTCTAAGCTGTACTGCTGTAAAAAGGCATCGATACCGATCATTAAGCCTTTTTTCTCAAATTGTCGAACCTTGTTAACCAATTCGTGGGCTCGACGAGTGACGCGCGTGAGGGTTTCATCACTGGAGGGGACTAGTTTAATTAACTCTGACAGGTATTGTTCTTCATCGACAATGTAGTTATCGGTGATAGCTTTGAACAGTTCGTCGAGATGGGCAGAATCGTAGCGGCCTGCCAGCACTTCACTCGCTTTGAACATAGTTATCGCTTCCATTTTGGCCAGTTATTCAGGCGTTATTGTTAAAATAAAAATGGCATGCAAACCGGATTTGATATTTTGTATACAATATGAAGGTTTGCGCGCGCCGATTATACAAGCAAAATGTGACCTATGACACTCTATTGCGGGTGAATGTGAATATTGTTTGATTAGCTTGTAAATAACTCCCTGTAACGTACAGTTGACAAAAAGGCCAGTGTTTGAAAACACTGGCCTCATCAAAAAATGCTGAGCTAATGGCGCTGAGCGCGGCTACATCCAGCGCTTTTTATTACGTCGTTGTGGTCTAGGTAAATAGACTAATAGCATGCCGACGAGGGCGCCGAGACCGGCAATCATGCCTCCTTGGCGCCAGAGTTCATAGCGCGCATCCTCAGCGTTGCGCTCTGAGAGGGCTTTAAAGTTATCCCGCTCTTGGGCTGTTTGCTGGAGAGTATTTTGTAATTCACTCAGTTGCCCTTTGAGTTCGGCCACTTCACCGCTGTGATCGCCTGTTGAGTTAAGCGCCTCAGTCAGCTGGGCTTTTAACTGGGCCACTTCAGTGGTTAACGCGGGCACTTGTGCCCGAAAACTGGGGGCCTGCGTGATTAAGTTGCTCGCTACCCAGCCCTCGCGGCCCTTATGATCGACCACTTTGCTATAGTCGCCTTGAGTTTCCCCAAGCAGCGTCACCGGTTGCCCCGCTTCAATCGAGCCTAAAATACGATAATCAGTACTTGGACCATTGAGAAGATAAAGAAACACATCATCGGAGATGTAGCGGGATTGGCCTTCGGCCAGCAGGTTAGGGGAGAGTAATAGCATTCCTATCAGAGTCAGCTGTCTTAACAATTTTGTATTCTCATCAACGAAATAGTGAGCACATGCTAGGGATTTGGGACCTGTAATGCAAGAGGGAAGTCATAGACTTCCCTCAACTTTGCGCCATCCAAGCTAGCGTTTCTAATGGTTTTCATCTGTTTTAGGGCGAGCCGCCCTGCTTCTTGATTAAATTAATTAAAGATCCCTTTAATCATAAAGAAGAAGATGATGGATAAACCGGCGCCAGCTGGGAGCGTAACCACCCAAGACACCACGATATTGCGCACAACCCCGATGTTAATCGCTGCAATACCGCGAGCCATGCCCACACCTAATACCGCACCCACTAAGGTTTGCGTTGTAGAGATAGGTAAGCCAGTGCTTGAGGCGATAACGACGGTGGTCGCCGCTGCTAATTCGGCCGCAAAACCACGACTCGGCGTTAAGTGGGTAATATTCTTACCGATAGTTTGCATTACGCGCTTACCGAAGATCGCTAAGCCCATCACGATACCGACGGCACCTAAAGGCAGGATCCACCACACTAAAGGCGATTTTGCCGCAATCACGCCGCCACTATTCACCACCGATACCACGGCCGCGAGTGGGCCAATCGCGTTAGCTACGTCGTTTGAACCATGGGCAAATGCCATACAACAAGCAGTTAATACCATGAGGATCGCAAACACTTTCTCAACGTTGGCATACATAGTTTGACGGTTAGCCTTGTCGCTCATTTTTAAGCGCGAAATGGCCAGTTTACCGAGCACGCCAATCACAAGCGCGATCATCCCCGCCAATAGGTAGGACTCCGTCGCAGTGAAGTGCAAACCAACGTGGGATAAACCTTTCATGATCGTCATTAACGCCATGATAAAGCCCGCAAATGCCATGTAAAATGGCACATAACGCTTAGCGTTACTGAGCGGATCGTCGGTGTTGAAGATCAGCTTTTGGGTACTTTGGAACAAAATGAATGCCATAAAGCCGGAAATGGCCGGTGTGACCACCCATGAACCGACAATCCCGCCCACTTTTTCCCAAGCAACGGCTTCAGTACCGACACCCACAGAGGCAAAGCCGATAATCGCACCCACAATGGAGTGAGTCGTTGACACCGGCCAGCCGAGCGCCGAAGCGACCACTAACCAGATCCCGGCGGCTAATAGCGCGCCAATCATGCCATAGACCAGTAATTCGGGGGTTGCGGTGAAATAGCTTGAGTCAATAATGCCACTGCGAATCGTGTTGGTGACTTCACCGCCCGCTAAAAATGCGCCCGAAAACTCAAAAATCATTGCGATAATAATCGCTTGCTTAATCGTAATTGCATTGGAGCCCACGGAAGTTCCCATGGCGTTGGCAACATCGTTCGCGCCAATACCCCAGGCCATGAGAAAACCAAAAGCGGCCGCCACGGCAATAAGCCAAGGGCCATTGGTGACTAAAACATTAGCCACTTCAATACCTGCATCAACCATATTGATACCTTGATAACCTTATGTATTTAAACGCGAGCCAGCATCAGCTCAAGACGAGACCCGACGCGTTCGGCAAGATCTGCAAGACCACCTACCCACTCAATCGTTTTATAGAGGAACATTACATCGACTGGATTTAACTCGGATTCCATCGCAAATAGCTGGCGGCGCAGTTGAATTTGTAGATCGTCAGTATCTTCTTCGATGATATCAAGTTCATTGATCATTTTAGCAACGAAGTCGACTTCGCGACCGCGAAAACCTGTTTCTAATAGATCTTCTAGCTCGTTAATAACATCTTTTGCTAGGCCTACCGCATCTACACAGCGTTGTAGATAGGCAATAAAAGGCACTTGCATGATCTGAGGGATTAGGAGTTGACGGCCGATCACTCGACCAGAGATATCCTTGGCTTTATTCGCGATTTTGTCTTGCTGAGTGAGCAGCTCTAATAAATCAGTACGTTCTACCGGCATAAACAAACCGCTTGGCAGAGTGAGGCGAATTTCACGCTTAAGAGAGTCACCTTGCTTCTCGGCTAAACTGATTTGCTTGCGGATCTGAATAGCGCTATCCCAGTCACCAGTGATAGTTGCTTCAAAAAAAGGAACCAGTAACGATGCGCAATCGTAGACTTTGTCCATGTGTTCTTGAAGTGGTTTGATTGGCGATTTTGCAAACACGCCCAAAATAGAGTTTACTGGCATTGCCGTTTACCTATTTAGATTGTTCCATTATTGGAAAAAGCGGGCGCATGTTAACCTATGCGTCCGCGTATTGAAACTGTGTTTTTCAGTGAAAAAACTACAGCTTTATTCTAACGGGTTATATACCATCTGCAAAACCCAATCCTACGGCTTTTTTATGACACATTTGTGACATTATGAATTTAAAATGACGGATTGATGAATATTTGATGACAAAATGAGCGATCGCGCCATGAATGCTGAGATTGAATTAAAACTATTTTTCTTCCCTCAAGACCAAGTAATCCTAATTAATGCCTTAAATGGGCTTGAACATGCGACGCCTCAAGGTGAGCGTCGGTTAGTTAATGGTTATTTTGATACGCCTGATCTGCAATTACGCCGTTGGAACATGGGGTTGAGGGTGCGGGGCGATAATGACCATCGCGAACAAACGCTAAAAACCGCCGGGCAAGTGGTGGGGGGGATCCATTCAAGGCCAGAATATAATGTGACTATCCAATCTGAGCGGCCTGATTTACGGCTTTTTCCCGCCAATATTTGGCCAGCGGATTGCGTCTTAGCATCGCTTCAGACCCAATTGTGCTGCGTGTTTCATACCGACTTTACCCGGCGAGCGTGGCATGTGCGCGTGGCTGATAGTGTGGTGGAGGTGGCGCTCGATCTGGGCGAGATCAGCGCGAATGGTCGGCGACAGCCGCTCTGTGAGATAGAGTTTGAATTGCTCAGTGGTGAGACTGAGGCGTTACTGACCTTAGCTTGCGAGGTGGCACGTCAGGTTCCGGTGCGTTTGGGTAAGGCCAGTAAAGCCCAGCGCGGTTATGAGCTTGCGGGTAAGCAGCCGTTGCCGTCGCTTAACTTCCCCCCATTTCCACCTTTGTCTTGTGCGGCATTCCCCATGGCGCCATTGCAGGGCGCTTGTGTGCAGCTGTTGCAAACGGCGCTAGAGCAATGGCAGCTGCTAGAGGCGAGCCTCAGTGAGCAGCCAGCAGAGTCGCTGTCGTTGCGCCTGATGCGCTGGGAGCAGATGCGCGCGTGCATTCGGATGCTGCACATGACCTTAAACCAGTTCAATGTGTTAAGCACAGAAGTCGCGCAGTATTTTGCCGAGGTGGAGCAGCACCTCGCCTTTATTGAAAAGGCGCTCGCGTTGACGACCTTGCTCAATGGCGAGCAAGTACTGTTAGCAGAACTGGCTCAGGTGGGTGAGCAACGCGAGATTGCGCGCTTAAGGCAAGATTTTCAGCGGCAATTGGACGAGTTGGATCTTGCGGCTCAACTACCTTTGCTATGGCAAAAGCGGGCATACGGCCAGCTCCAGCTCAGTATCGTCGAGATTTTATTGCAATTGGCGGTGGCACCTTTACCCCTTGGCGATACGTTAGCGGAGCATGCTCGCGCGGCTCAGCATCGTTATTGGCAACCTATTTTCGAGTGGATGTCTCATGCCCAGACGATAGAGTATGAGGGAGCGCAGGGCTTTAGATTGCTCACGGATGGGCTCTTGGTCGGCCAAATGTACGGCGCGCTCTATGATGAACAGGCCCGTGAGGCTTTTCGTCAGCCTTGGCAAGATATTGTGTTAGAGAATTACACTTTAGCGTGTTATCGCACCGTAATGCTCACGGCCAATCAATTAGAGATTGATATCAGTCAATGGGGTAAAGATAAGCTGTCTCGGCTGCTCGCCAGATTAGCCCTTTTGCGGCAGCAGGGATTGCAGCAGAAGATGTATTGGTAATGGTGCTTGGCTAGGCAGGCTCAGCATGACGAAGAAAGACTTCCATGCGGTTTGAGGATACTCGTCCTCAAATATGGCTGGTTGCACAATGCTCCCAGTGTGAGGTGTTTCTAATCGTTATTTTTGGCGTCTGCAGCTAAGGCCGCGGTCAGTTCGGCAATCTTGGCCAACATTTGCTGTTGGTTTTGCTCCATTTGTTGTTGAGTCTGTTCCATTTGTCGCTGGTTAGCCTCCATTCTGGCCAGCGCAAGTTCAAGTTCCGATTTAAGTTCTGCTTTATGGGCATGTTGCCGTTCCTGCCGCTCGGCTTCATCGGGTGCCACAAATACTGATGCCATATAACCGGAAATCACCCCAAAGAAGCTCACGCCACTGATGATAACAATGCCGCCAACAACATGGCCGATGGTGCTGACAGGGTAATAATCGCCATAACCTACAGTGGAGATAGTGACGAGTGCCCACCAGATGGCTTGCTCGGCGGTTTGGATATTCGCGCCCTCGGTACCACTTTCGACGATTAAGATGATGATAGAGGCAAAGGTGAGTATGGTCACCATGGCGACTAATAGGCTGGCTAAGGTTGTTTGTTTACGCTGTTTGATGAGTGGCAGTAGTAGGGAGCGGCTCATGCGGATCAGCCGGATCACCCGCAGGATCTGAAATACGCGGGCGATGCGCAGGGCCTCTATCGCTGGAATGCTTGCAATAAAATCAATCCAATGGTGGCGTAGGTAAAAGCGTTTATCGCGGGCGCGCCATAGGTTAATAAAGAAATTACCCATAAAAATTAAGCAAATAAGGGTATCGATGAAAAACAGTAAACGGTAGGTTTCGCGACCGACTTGGCCAAAGGTCATGATGAGTACAATGAAAACAGAGATCAATGACAGCAACATCATTGCTAATTCAAAGGGCGAAGGCCCGCCTAGGGTGCGGATTGACCAAGGGGTTTTATCTGTCATGCTTACCAAGATCCCTGTGTTATGCGCTGGTGTCTCTGTTGCCGTTGTGTGCCAGTTTAGGCATCAATTTGAGTGGAGTCAGGTGTGGGAGCGATGCGTGCAGCTCGTACAACCCCTTTAGCGTCGTTATGTTTTATCGACAAAATACACTAAATCCTCTAATACTCGGCGTTTAATTTCTAACTGAGCATCGGCACTAAGATTATATTTTTTAGCAAGTTGCACATAATCGTCGGCATTGAGGGAGACGGTTAAACGGGGGCGGGTTGGGCGTTTGGAGACGCTAAGGCCTAAAATTTTGCGGATTTGATCCGAAGGGCTAACGCCTGCATCCAGTGCTGCTTTACGAATCGTGTATTGAAATTTCTCATCAAGATCAAAGGCCACCTGAGTCGCTTTGGCGGCTTGCTGGTTTTTCAGCCATTGTTCGGGCAGAGGGTGCTTGGTTTTACTCATCGTTTATTACCTATTGCTATCAACCGTTTCTAGCGTGCATCTGTGAGATTGTATTGAAATGAGTGACAAAGTGCGAGTATGGCACGCTATCCATCAGCCTGTTGTTGGCTTAACGTGCGGACACCACTTAATGCCCAAGGCGTGGGTTTAGCTGCCTGGCCAATAATCCCTGATATCGGTGATGGGCCGATACAGAGTCAATAACACATCGGTATCCCCGCCTTCGTAAACCTCCACTTCAATAGCCCGCGTTTCATCGTCATCGAGGAGCAGATAATATTCAAAGGGCTCTCCGGTTGCGCCATTGGCGTCCTGTGGCGGTTTAAGGCCTCGGTAGTCTTCACGGTGGAAATAACCAAAGGCGGCGAAAGTGATCTGATGATATTGTTTGCCTAACCAGAGCGCGAATGTGTCAGCGTGAGTCGGCGAAAGGGCGTTTGGGGTCAGCTGGGCGCGGCCGGGTTCATCAAATAGGGTGCTAAACTGTTCTAGGTCAAATAGTTGCTCGACTTGGGCGCGGGAGATTTTAAGGGAGAAGGCGAGATAGGTTTCGTCATCCTCTGCCAGACTTAAAAAAATGCTGGTATGGCTATGACCCTTGAGCACCCACTCTGTCCGCTGACGACGTTCAAACTCATAGGTGTTAATCGCCTCGACCTTAAATTGTTGCCCGCGGAGTTGCACTGGTAAGGCAAAGCTATTGTCGAGGGTAATCATGTCGCTCAGCTTGAGTTGCGACGGGTGGTTAAGTTCGCGCTGGGCTTGTACTTTTTTACCAAAAAACCGATTGAAAAATCCCATATTTATTCCTAGCGATTTCGCCGTTGCCACTTAGCCTATGAGGCTGAGTTTAACCGATTGCGTTTATTAGGCTAAGTTTGTTGGCCAAGTAGATTAGCCCAAGTTTATCACGCTGATTTGATGTAGATTGTCTTGCTCCGTGAGCTGCAGGCCACCAGAGGTGGTGAGCAGTAGGCGAAACGGAGCGGATTATGTGACGATAACGCGTTGAGCGCATTATTTCGTACTCAATCCAATAAAAAATGCCGAGCTTAACTGGACTGGACCCGTTAAGACTCGGCATCGCATGCGTCGCGCATTAGCCTTTACGCGCCTTGATCCGCTCAAGCACCGCATTGGCATTGGATTTTTGCTCACCGATACCGGCAGCGGCCAATTTGGCCTGCAGTGATTTATCACTGTTTTCTTCCGCCAAGGTTTCAGCGGCTTTCAAGCGATCGTCAAACTGCTGCTGGCGCGCTTTGATACGCTCTAAAGAGTCTTTAGCGTTTAGCAGCTTAGAGTTACTCGAGGCAAAAGAGTCAGTAATGGTTGCCGTGGCTTTTTGCACGCTTTCAGTGGTTTTAACCATGCTTAATTGCCGTTGATAATCAGACAATTGGCGCTCAGTTTTTTTCACCAAATCCTTAAGGCGCTGTGCGTGCGCACTGAAGCTGTCATTGGCCGATTGCTGCTCAGCCAATTGTTGGTCTAGTTCGGCAATTTTTTCTGCAACTTCAAGTGCTAAGGATTCATCGCCTTTGTCGAGCGCTTGTGTGGCATAGCCTTCGTGCTCGGTAATAGCGCGTTTCAAACGATCGATTTCACGGCTTGCTTGCATTTCCTTGGCCATGACATCGGTCAGTTCACGCTTCGCGTTGGTCAAGTGCTTTTCAGCGTCACGGATTTCTTGTTCAAAAATTCGGGTTGAGTTTGCGTCAACGATGCTTTGGCCAACTTCGGTGGCACCTCCGCGAAACGCGGTTAAAATTTTATTCAAAATGCCCATTTTCGTGGTTCCTTATTTCAAATAGTCGACCATTTCATCGATAACTTCCAAACAGTTATCGGATAAAACTGCTAATTCTTGCTCGATTTCAAGCATGCTAGATTGTAGTGATAGCGCGCCGTAAACGACGTATTTGTCATCGATTTTGGCAAAGGCTGATAAGGGCATCGGAATGTTAAGCTCTAGCATGGTCTCAAACATTTCACTACGACGTTCTTGGTTGACTTCGTTTTCGCCCCACAGATAACTGATACAAAGAATTTGGTTATCCGTAACCGATACAAATACCGGGATTTCTTCACGGCCAACCACATTCACTTGCAAAACTTCTACTTCGCCATCAATAGGATAGCAATCAAATTGAAAACCAGTTTGGCTATTATTGCCAAGACTATTTAGGTGATTGGCAAGGGTATGGATATTCATATTCGTCCTTATTGACATATTATGTCTGGTTTCAAAGATAGCACTTAGACATAATATGTCAAGCGCTATCTTATCGCTTAAAAAAGCTTATGTTGTCGCTTAAAAACAACCTAGGCCATTTAAAACAGCGTAAGGCCTTCGGTTTCGGACCAAGCCTGTAAATGGTAGTGGTATAGTTGCAATGAGCCTAATTCGTTGGGCTTGATATTGGCGGCATCTTGGTAAAAATTTGCCGGAAACTCAAAGGCGCCGTTAACTAATCCTAAGGTGAGCCAATCATCCTTGAGCGGTAGGTCGTTAAGTTCGGCCAGTCGGTGCTGGGCATTTTTGCCGCTTAAGGTCGCAATACTCCAGCCCCATTCGCCAAAACTGGGGACATTATGATGATATTGCTTAACATTAAACCCTGCCAATGCCAATGTTTTGCCCACGGAGATAAATGCCTTTTGCGCGTGGTAAGGTGATGTCGACTGCACTGTCAGAGCGCCATCATTGCTGATGAGTTCCTTTAGTTTTCGGTAGAAATAGTCTGAGTAGAGTTTGTTGAGGTCCGGATGACTGGGATCGGGCAAGTCCACGATAATGGCATCATAATTCATGCCGCTTGCAATCAATGTATCCACGCCATTAAAGGCATCGTCATGGATCACCTTGACTCGGGGATCCTTAAAGGCATTACCATTTAGGGCCAGCATGGCATGGCTTAAGCGCGCTGGCATGTCATCTCCGGGGGAAGTAAATAATTGCACCAGCGTGGCATCAAGATCAATGAGTGTCACTTGCTCTGGTTGCCAACGTAGCACTTGTTTTAGTCCCAAGCCGTCGCCGCCACCGATGATCAGCACTTTTTTATGGCGCGCGCTGGCCGCCAGCGTTGGGTGGACTAAAAAGGCGTGGTAGATATGCTCATCAATGCTTGAAAATTGTAAACGACCATTGATATATAAGGCATAAACCGGTGCTAAGCCCTGGCCGCGCAGTCGCTCCGTAAAGGTGAGCTGCTGAAAACGTGTCGCTTTGCTATAAATGACTTTATCTTTGTAGAGTAAATTATTGAAGTGTTGCTCCCACTCGGGGCCGTGCGACGCCAGCAGCAGTAAGATGCTTGTGACCAATAAATGTGCCATTAATAACAGTTTAGCGCGACGGATCTTGGACCAAAAGCGCCAGATAAAAACAAAGCCCGCTAAGAGGTTGAAACTCGCTGTTAACGCCGCGGCGAGTTGAATATCAATGGCCAGCATAAAGCCCACCCAAATGGCGGCGCCAATACCTGCACCAATATAATCGGCGCCATAAATTGTCCCTGCATTGTGAAGTAAATGCGCCTCTGACAAGGATTGACGCACTCTGGCTATCAGCGGAATTTCCATGCCAATCATCAGCCCAAGCAGTACTCCCCAAATATAGGGTAAGTATTCACTGAGTTTTTGCAGCTGGCCAATCAGGCCGCCATCGGGGAGGAGATCTGGAGGTAATCCGAGGGTGCTGGCGAGTATCATGGGGAGCTGCTGGCCAAATCCAATCACTGCCGCCGTGATCAAAATGGCCAAGGAACCACAGAGGGCGACGGTGAGCTCTAAGAGCACAAAGCCGGTGAAGGCGTCACGGATGTGACGAGCGGCAAAGGCGCCTACGCCCATAGAGACGATCATTAAGCCAATCATGGTATAAATGGCCGCCTCTAACGCCCCCAAAATCCGGCCAGCATAGTGGGACAGCAGATACTCATAGATCAGACCGCAACCCGCCAATACCGCCATAATGCCGAGTAAGAGTACATCATCGAACCAGCCTAAGCGGCGCGGCTGCGTCGCCATGGCCGTTAACTCATTGGTTTGCATTGAGTTAGGCCATTAATGCCGTGAGAATTAGCGCGATCGCGATACTGATCGCCATTTCTACCGCTGCAAGGCCAAGGTTGTGCTGCCGCTCAATTTCATCGGCAAGATCCATGCGGGCGAGCACCAATTTTTTGATAATAAATAACAGCACAGAAAGGGTCATCAGCATGATCACCGAAAACACTAACCAGCCAATCACGTTGGTGACATAGGCTGTTGGCTGATAAACAATAAAATGGCTGGCGGCGTTAAAGCTGAGCGCCATGGCAAGCATGTGTCCTGCATGGCGCATCGCGACGGCCGTGTGGCCTTGAGCCAAGGCCAATTGCATGGAAGAGTGTTGATTACGACTCGAAAAACGAATTTCGCGCCAGCGAGTTAACAGGACCAGCATTAGCTGTGAAATCGCAAAGGCGCTGAAGATAGCAATAAAGGTGTTGATGGTTAAGTCTTCAGCCCACAATAATACCGCTCGGATAATGATGGCGGTGGCGATGGCCGCGCTGGCATCAATAATGGCAACGGCGACATTGCCTTTGACGATTTGCTGATTTTTATCCAGTTCATTTAAAGCGATTTTATCGTGTAATACCCGCCCAAATTTAATGAGCACTAAGCCAAACAAACCGTAGGCGCTCATGCCGATAGCCTCAGTCAGATAAGAGGGCGCGGCCGCGCCGGTGATCGCGCCTGTTAGCACTATCCCTAGAGCCCCGACTGCGCCAGCGGTGCTAATACCAAAGGCTAAATTATCCCGCTCGGCCAATTCTTTACTGCTATTAACGCTGACGCTCCAGCCCTGCAAATAGCGCATGAGCGTCAGTAGCAATACCGCAATACTGAGATCGATTGCCAGTATGATGGCCAACTCTGGTGTGATACCGAAATCCTGAAATAATGTCATTGGAAATCCTTAAGTTACTTGCCCCGGCGCACACTGCGGGTTGTGCGATGACTGGAATTACGAAAACTGCTGTCTTTAGAATAGTTTGAACGAAATTTACCACCAGCATTGGCCGTCGACCCCGCCTTAGTCGTGGTGTTGGCTTTAGGCAACGCTGCGCTTTCACGGGATAATGCGCTAGCGCCACTGCGGGCTTTGGCATAGGGGCTATCAAAGCGCTTGCCCTGTGATTCAAAACGTTTTTTTGTTTGTTCAAAGGTTTTGGTTTGGGCATCGGCCTGTTTGGGTGAGGTGTACCGATAACGACCGACATCGTTGTAATAGCTATAGCCCCGTTTACCTGACCAACGGTCGTAGGAGATCGGGCGATTAACGATATTGGAAAACATGGCATACATGCCATACCAAGCCCAAAACGAGGTGCCGCTCGAATCTGTTTGCCAGTTGCCGTAGGCAGGATTGCCGACCAATTGACTTCCGGGGCCAAAATCCTCCGCGTTGTTGGCTAAGGCGGCTGCCTCCCGGCTGATGGCATTGACTCGGGCGAGTTTGCCCTCGGACATATCGGCCACAACGTTTAAGGGGTCGGACAACATGTCGTTATATAAACTCGGATCCGTCGCTTGATAGAGATTCTCGGCCTCCGCGAGTTGCTGATCAATATCGGCAAAATTGGTCGCATCCTTTGATTCTGCTAACCGCCGTTTGAGGGAGGAATACATGGGGCCTTGGGTGCCGGCATCCTTCGCTAATTCGTCAAGCAGAGACGATAAATCGGGTTTTTGCTGTTTTAAGAGTGCACTGTACTGACTTAACAAATTGGCGTTACGCAACTGCCCGGTATCAAGCATACTGCTCAATGTGGCGAGGCGCTGCTCTGTTAATTGCTGATATTTGGCAATTTTATCCGGCCGATCATCGCCGCATCCCGTGAGGGAGAGCGCTAGGGCGACAAAGAGTAGCGACGTGAGAACATGTCTTAGCATTCCTGCCATGTTTTCTCCAATGGGTTGAAATAAACCAAATTTTGGTGAGCAAGAATAATCCGTTTGCCCAATATGCCTGTCATACAGGTTATAGTACCCTTATTACCCCAAGATAATAGGCCATCAACTTAGGTTGTTCATTACCACAGCATTGATGAGGTAATGTCAGTGATGATAACGCTGTGTTGCAGCCATTATAGACGTTGCGCCTCATTCTATAGCATTTGCGACATAATATGTCGATTATTAAATTTGTTAGGGATTACTATGATCACACCAAAAGACACGAATCCAGCATTGCCTGCAGCCATCTCGCAGGCTGCCGAGCGGCATTGGCAGCGCTTAGAGGAGGTGTGGTCTGCGGGCCTCGCGCAATTAACGAGTACTGCCCAACAGGAGCTTAAAACGATATTGGGCTTAAGTGATTATGTGGCCGCCCAACTTTGTCGCCATCCCGAATGGATAAACGCCTTATTGTCTGGGGATTTAAAGCTGCTTGATCGCAAAGATTATGGCATCGCCTTGCAACAACAGCTGGCCAGTGCCAGCACCGAGGAAGCCGCCAAGGCGGTACTGCGCCGATTCCGGAACTACCAAATGGTGCGTTTAGCTTGGCGCGATTGGCTTAATTATGCCTGTTTAGAATCATCCTTACTGGATTTATCGGCCCTTGCCGAAGCTTTAGTGATCGGCGCGCGGGACTGGTTGTATCAGGAGATGTGCGCTCAATACGGCACGCCAATGGATAAAGCCGGTAATCCCCAACCATTACTGATTTTAGGCATGGGCAAATTGGGGGGGCGTGAACTGAATTTCTCTTCAGATATCGATTTGATTTTTACCTTCCCTGAGCATGGCGAAACCGTTGGCGGGCGCCGTAGTTTAGATAATCAACAGTTTTTTATTCGCATGGGCCAGCGTTTGGTGAATCTGCTCGATCAAATTTCCGTCGATGGTTTTGTGTTCCGGGTGGATATGCGCTTGCGCCCCTATGGTGAGAGTGGTCCGCTGGTGGTCAGTTTTAGCGGCCTTGAGGATTACTATCAAGAACAAGGGCGTGACTGGGAGCGTTATGCCATGGTCAAAGCCCGAGCATTGGGGCCGTGGAGTCACTTTAGTGATGAGTTACACGCATTGCTGCGCCCCTTTGTCTATCGCCGTTATATCGACTTTTCGGCCATCGAATCCCTGCGCAAAATGAAGCAGCTCATCGCTCAAGAGGTAAGGCGCCGCCAGCTAACCGATAACATTAAACTCGGTGCAGGGGGGATCCGCGAGGTGGAGTTCGTGGTCCAGAGTTTTCAGCTGATCCGCGGTGGACGCGAGCCAGCCCTGCGCCAGCAGAGTCTATTTGGGGCAATGGATACCCTTTATCGTCTTGGGCAGCTTGAGTATCTTGCAGTCGATGAGCTTAAGCACAGTTATTTACTGTTACGCCGCGTCGAAAATCTACTGCAGGCCATAGATGATAAACAAACTCAAACCTTGCCGACCCAGCCCCTTGATTGGGCACGATTATGTTACGGGTTGGGGATGACCAACGAGGCCGAGTTACGCACCCATATTGAAGCCGCGATGGCGAAAATTCATCGGCACTTTAAAGCAACCGTCGGTGGGGAAGAAGAGGAGGAAAAGGCCGAGCATTGGACCGCCCAGCTATGGCATGCCCAGCAAGAGGACCATGGACTGGCTTTGCTGGCAGAGCAACAGATAGATGCGCCGGTCATCTGGCCATTATTGAGTCGTTGGCGCGAGACCGTGAATAAGCGCTCCATTGGCCCCCGTGGCCGGGAAACCCTCGATAAGTTGATGCCCCGTTTATTGGCGGAGTTGCTGCATCAGCCAAGCCCTGCGGCCGCCTTTGAGCCGGTGGTTAAGGTGCTTGAGCAAATTTTAACTCGCACCACCTACCTTGAATTACTGTGTGAAAATCCCGGGGCACGTCAGCAATTGGTGCGATTGTGCTGCGCTAGCCCTTGGATTGCGGCGCAGTTAGCGAAGTTTCCGATGTTGCTTGATGAGCTGATTGATCCCGCCCATTTGTACGATACAACGTCGCTGGACGATTATCCTAGCGAGCTGCGTCAGTATCTGCTGCGGGTACCAGAGGATGATATGGAGCAGCAAATGGAGGCGCTGCGCCAATTTAAACTTTCCCAACAACTTAAAATTGCCGCGGCGGATGTCACCGGCGTGCTCCCTGTCATGCAGGTGAGCGATCACTTAACCTTTTTGGCCGAAGCCATTATCGAACAGGTGGTGATGCAGGCTTGGCAGCAAGTGGCCCAGCGTCACGGAGTACCGCCTTATCTTGAGGGCGCAGACACCGGTTTTGCGGTGATTGGCTACGGTAAGCTTGGCGGGATAGAGCTAGGCTATGGCTCGGATTTGGAGTTAGTGTTTTTGTATGAAAAGCAAGCGGATAGTGCGAGCCAAGCGCATTTGCAAGAAGCGATGACGAATGGCGAGCGCCCCATTGAGGTGGGGCATTTTTACTTAAAATTAGCCCAGCGGATCCTGCATTTATTTTCAACCCGTACGACTTCAGGGGAATTATATGAGGTCGATATGCGCCTGCGTCCCTCGGGGGCATCGGGATTAATGGTCAGCGAAATCGCCCGCTTTGGTGAATATCAAGCTAACGAGGCTTGGACCTGGGAGCATCAAGCGCTGGTGCGCTCGCGTTTTGTGTTTGGTGATAACAGTTTGGCGGGCAAGTTTAGCGCGATTCGGGCCTCAGTGTTAGAAACGCCGCGGGATCCTCTCGAGCTTAAAATCGCGGTACGGGAGATGCGCCACAAGATGCGCGAGCATTTGCTGAAAGTCAGCGAGGGGGAGTTTGATTTAAAACAAAGCCCCGGCGGGATTGCCGATATCGAGTTTATTGCGCAGTACCTCGTGCTTGCCAATGCGCATCAATATCCCGAGTTATCGATTTGGTCGGATAACGTGCGGATCTTTGGGGTGTTGGCTGAATTGGAATTGTTGCCGCTGATGCGGGCGCAGCAGTTAACGCAATCCTATTGCTGGCTGCGGGATGAAAATCATCGGCTTACCTTGCAACAGCGGCCCGGTAAGTTGCCCTATCACGACGTGGCCGAGCATGCCGAGCGGGTGCTCGCCATTTATCGCCTAGTACTAGAATGAGTACTAGAGTGAGTACTAGAGTGAGTACTAGAGTGAGTACTAGAGTGAGGGCAGGGGTGCGCGCGATGGCGCATTAATAATGTCATATATTTCAATATTTTGAATTAATTGAGCTGGAATGCCTTAAGTCTGCACCGTCAAGCAGATAACGTCAGGAGCAAACCGTCAGCCCTTATGGTGTGCTCCTGCGGTGGCCGCCTGTGCCACGCCAGGATTGCCGCTAAATTCAACATTGATTATCAATTTGTTACGGTGAAGGGGGGCTTTTGTAGCCCTTGCTTGCAAGTCGTGAGCTTTATTATCTTGGTGTATTTATTTTAACAACTGCGTGGTAGTTGATTACATCTAGCGCTGTTTGTTTACCCGTTCCTGTGGTGAAGCTCACAGTATGCCCGGTTAAGATGTTTAATATTTGCGCTTTCGTTTTTGACTGAGATAAACCAATGAAA
>NZ_JBOFMC010000449.1:0-7451 GCF_051658185.1 Shewanella sp.
GGAGGTGCTCTCCCAGCTGAGCTAATCGACCTCGCTGTGTGGAGCCGTATTATAGGGAGGTTGGATCGAGTGTCAACGCTTTTTAATGAAAAAATCACTGGTCGCGCTATTTTTGCGCTTATTGATGCAATGTTATACAGCTCTTAATGCAGGAGGCTATTTTATCGATGTTTTTGCCTGAGCCTGCACCAAATTACCGCTTGTCTTGTCCGGTTTTATACCGTGATTGTTACTCGTCATTGCCTGCACTGCACTCGCCTTATGGCGACGGAGAGAATCTTCAGTTTAGTTCGCATAACGCTTTGCTCATTCGCTGAAATAGCAGCCACCGATGTGTTAGCTGCCATTATTAGTCTGATACTTTAATCCTCAATATGCATCTTTAGTCCTTAGTATCAAACTTATTTCTCTCCCACAAAAGGCAAGGTTAACGGCGCAATGCTCAGTGACCGTACACGTTTACATCGACCCATTTGATCTAAAAGCAACCAATTATGCCGTTTTAAGCAGCATGGCTGCTGTTAAGAGAGCCCGATGTTGTCATGCCCTCTGGGTGGAAATCCGCCTACAGGGTGCGATAGCGTGAGCGAGATCTCACCCACAAAAATCACCACGTGAGCGATCACTAAATATTTACATCAACACAACCAGACACTTACAAACATCTCTCGACATTGGCGCGGTATTTGCCTTTTAGTTCATCAGGCCTCGGGGAAAGCTAGGCGGTATTCCTACTCACACTTGGTAATAAACTAACCAAGACTGAGGACAATCCTAACAACAATAAAGGAACTGAAAATGAGATTAGATCAACCCGTTAGTGTTACTCGCCCATTAAAAACACTGGTGAAAATGTTGGCGCTTGCCTCTGTGTTTGCGACCAGCGTCACCGCTTTTGCAGCCCCCGTCGAAATCAAATTTTCCCACGTGGTGGCCGAAAATACCCCTAAGGGACAAATGGCCCTTAAGTTTAAGGAATTGGTAGAACAGCGTTTACCCGGTGAATACAAGGTGAGTGTGTACCCTAACTCGCAATTATTTGGTGATAACAATGAGTTAGCTGCATTACTGCTAAATGATGTGCAATTGGTGGCGCCGTCGCTGTCAAAATTTGAGCGTTATACCAAACGCTTACAAGTCTTTGATTTACCTTTTTTATTTAATGATATGGCAGCGGTTAATCGCTTCCAACAAGGTGAAGCCGGCCAAAAATTACTGGATTCGATGAACCGTAAAGGCATTGTCGGTTTAGGTTATTTACATAATGGCATGAAGCAATTCACGGCAAATACCCCTTTAAAACAACCTACTGATGCCAAAGGGCTTAAGTTCCGCGTGATGGCATCTGATGTGTTAGCCGCGCAGTTTGATGCGGTGGGCGCAATTCCGGTGAAAAAGCCGTTTTCTGAAGTATTTACCCTATTACAAACTCGCGCGATCGATGGCCAAGAAAACACTTGGTCCAATACTTACTCGCAAAAATTCTATGAAGTGCAGAGCCATATCACTGAGAGTAACCATGGCGTGCTCGATTACATGGTCGTGACCTCTGATACTTTCTGGAAAAGTTTGCCAGAAGATAAACGCAAAATTATCAAAGGGGCGTTAGATGAGTCGATTGCGCTGGGCAACAAAATTGCCGCCGAAAAGGATAATGAAGACAAACAATTGATCCTCAATTCAAAACTGTCGCAACTGGTGACCTTAAGCCCCGCTGAGCGTCAACAGTGGGTAGATGTGATGAAGCCTGTGTGGACTAAATTTGAAGATCAAGTCGGTAAAGAGGTGATTGAAGCCGCGGTAGCTGCAAATAAACAATAATAAAACAACCGCTTAGCCTCGCTAGTGGCTAAGCGGTCCTTAAGCATGGGGGAGTGATGCTGTGATATCGCGAATTTTTGGTTACTTTGAACAAGGTATGCTTAACCTATTGATCACTTTGATGACACTGTTAGTGTTTGCCGAAGTTATCGCCCGCTTTTTTTTCGATACGGGCTTTTTATGGATCCAAGAACTGACCTTAACCCTGTGCGGCTGGTTTGTGCTGTTTGGGATGTCCTATGGGGTCAAAGTCGGCGCCCATATTGGTGTCGATGCTTTTATCAAAAATCTACCGCCTAAGGCTAAAAAAATCACAGCCTTAGCTACAACATTGATGTGCTTAGTCTATTGCGGCCTGTTTTTAAAGGGCAGTTGGTCTTATCTCTCCCAAATGTACCAAATTGGTGTGCCAATGGAGGATATCCATTTTCCGGCGTGGCTGCTCAGCAGTATGGATGCCGATTGGGCCTGGAACATCCTCAAAATTGATGTTGAAGATGGTGCCGTCCCGGTGTGGTTATCCCAAAGTATTCTGCTGATTGGTTTTAGTATGCTGACTTGGCGATTTGCCGAACTCTTTATTGGGATTGTGCGCAATAAAGTCTCAGGCCTGCAATTTGCCGATGAAGCCAAAGAAAGTATGCATTTAATTGATGACAGTGCTCAGCATACTGAGCACACGCCCGGTTCGGCCCATAAGGAGATGAAATAATGGCCATTGCCACGCTATTTAGCGTCCTATTTCTGTGCATGTTTTTAGGTATGCCGATTGCGATTGCCTTAGGCTTTTCGAGCATGCTGACCATTTTATTTTTTTCTAACGATTCATTGGCCTCGGTGGCGCTCAAACTCTATGAGTCATCGTCGGAGCACTATACGCTGCTGGCGATCCCCTTCTTTATTTTGTCATCGGCATTCCTGTCTACGGGTGGCGTTGCAAGGCGCATTATTGATTTTGCCATGGACTGTGTTGGCCATATTCGCGGCGGCTTAGCCATGGCATCAGTCATGGCCTGTATGCTATTTGCCGCGGTATCGGGCTCTTCGCCTGCCACCGTGGCGGCGATTGGATCCATTGTGATTGTCGGGATGGTAAAGGCCGGCTACCCCGAAAAGTTTGCTTCAGGGGTGATCACCACCTCAGGCACGTTAGGCATTTTAATCCCGCCCTCAATTGTGATGCTGGTGTATGCCGCCGCGACGGAAGTCTCGGTTGCCAAAATATTTATGGCGGGCTTAGTGCCGGGCTTACTCCTCGGCTTTTTAATCATGCTCGTCATTTATATCGTCGCCAGAATTAAAAACCTGCCCGCGCTGCCCTTCCCTGGGTTTAAAAAATTAGGCATATCCAGTGCCAAGGCCTTCGGCGGTTTAGCGCTGATCTTTATCGTGTTAGGTTCTATCTACGGCGGGGTTGCTAGCCCGACAGAAGCTTCGGCGGTTGCCTGCGTGTACGCTTACGTGATTGCCGTCTTTGGCTATCGCGATATTGGCCCGCTCAAAAATGTGCCATGGCGTAACGCCAATGAAACGATTTTCCATGCAATCGCACGTAACTTAGGCCATATGGTATTGGGGCTTATCAAAACGCCGCTAGACAAAGAAGTGCGCCATGTGGTGCGCGATGGTGCCAAAGTCAGCATTATGCTGTTATTCATTATTGCTAACGCGATGCTATTTGCCCATGTGCTCACCACAGAGCGGATCCCGCACATCATTACCGAATATATTGTCGGTATGGGACTACCGGCTTGGGGATTTCTAATTATTGTTAACTTGCTGCTACTGGCTGCAGGTAACTTTATGGAGCCCTCTGCCATCGTCTTAATTATGGCGCCCATCCTGTTCCCTATCGCGACACAGCTGGGGATTGATCCAATCCATTTGGGGATCATCATGGTGGTCAACATGGAAATTGGCATGCTCACCCCGCCGGTGGGGCTCAATCTGTTTGTCACCTCAGGCATTACCGGCCGCAGTATTGGGTGGGTTATCCATTCCGTGTTGCCGTGGTTAGCGTTTATGCTCGCCTTCTTGCTGCTTATCACCTATGTACCGCAAATATCGCTATTCTTGCCAGACCTGCTGGCTCAATGGAACTGACATTCGCGATAACCTAGATTGAAGATGATTATTCCTTGATCTATCAGCATTTTTAAGCGAGCCTACACAGGCTCGCTTAATTTTATGTCGCCTTAGACTGTAATTGACCGCTACTTTCAGGATTGTTCGTTATGCTGCCCATGACGCAAATAGCCAAAAAACGGCTGTTAATGACCCTAGTGCTCCTCGTGGGCTTATTCGTCACCCTCAAGCTGACCTATTGGGTGCATTGGCATCAAGGGACACTGGAGATCCAAACCCAATCGGAACGGCAATTAACCGAATTAGTTAACTTTCTCGATGCCGCCCTCTCCCGTTACGAAAGCATTCCCCATGTGCTATCCACTAACCCTATGTTGGCCAATGCCTTAAAGGAACCCCAGCAGTCCCAAAACATTCACGCGCTCAATCTCTACCTTGAAGAAGTGCAGCATATTACTGAAGCCTCAGATATCTATTTACTGGATGCATTAGGGATTGCAATTGCCGCCAGCAACTGGCAACAGCGCTTTTCATTTGTTGGTAAGGATTTTTCTTTTAGACCCTATTACACCGAGGCGATCAGCGGCAAATTAGGCCGTTACTATGCGGTAGGCACCAGCTCAGATAAACGCGGATTTTACTTCTCCTATCCGATTTACCAACCCGGTAGTCAGGGCGTGCTCGGTGCCATTATTGTAAAAGTGGACATTGCCGACATTGAGCAACAAAGCACCAGTATGGCGCTTGCGGGTCAATACCAATTTTTAATTAGCGATCCTGAAAATATCGTCTTTATTGCCAGCGTTGATGAGTGGCGCTTAACCTCTCTCACACCACTAACGGCTGCAAAACAGGATGCGATTAGTGGCGCCAAACGCTATGCCGAACGCACCATAGGCCAACTTAAGATTACGCCCGCCTACCTTGACAATGCACCAAGGGGCGATGCCCTCTACCACATCACTAAAGGCCGCGAGCAAGCCCAATACATGGACACCCATCAATGGATGAGTCGCGCGCTGTGGCGAGTCCACATCCTCACGCCCATGCAACCCTTAAACGATGCCCTACCGGGAGTGTTGCTGCTGGCCGCCTCGATTTATCTGCTATTGGCCCTGAGCTGGTTATTTAGCGCCGAGCGGCGGCGCAACCTGCAGCGCATGCAACTGGCCCACAGTTTACTCGAGCAGCGGGTGCAAGAACGGACGGAGGATCTGCAGCAAGCCAATGAACGGCTCAAAGATACCCAAGATGAATTAATCCAAGCGGCCAAACTCACCGTCATCGGCAGTTTATCGGCCAGTATTAATCATGAGCTTAATCAACCACTGGCCGCCCTTCGCAGCTATGCGCAAAACACCCAAACCCTGCTTGCCCGCAATATGCAGGATAAGGCGCAGGATAATCTTAAAATCATGATTGAGTTGACCGACCGGCTGGCCGATATTGTCAGCCAATTTAAAAGTTTTACCCGTAAAAGTCAGGGTGCAGACAGTGCTACCGATCTCGCGCGCTGTATTACTCAGGCCCTCACCATCGTCAAGCCAGAAATTGACAAGCAAGGTATCCAGTTGGATGTCGAACTCCCCAACGATCAATATCAGGTTTGGGGGGATAACGTCAGATTGCAGCAGGTTTTAGTCAATATTATGAGTAACGCCATTGTCGCGATGCAGCAATCGCTTCAACGTAAACTGACCATTCGCGTCACCGCTGCCGATAAATTTAGCATCCGGATCCAAGATTCCGGGCCGGGGGTCCGTGAAAGCCAAATGGAGAAAATCTTCGAGCCTTATTTTACCACGAATGAACGTCATGGTTTGGGCCTAGGGTTATCCATTTCTCAGCGCATCATCGAATCGATGCAGGGCCAAATCACCGTCGCCAACGCCCCCGAAGGTGGCGCAATTTTCCAGATTAATTTACCCATTTATTTGCTTGAGGAACGTCTACCACAATGAGTGCACCCTATTCCATCCAAGACTGTCGGGTACTGGTGATCGACGACGAACCCCATATTGGCACAGTGCTGGTACAACTGTTTGAACTCGAGGGGATCAAAGCCATCGCCAGCACCGAGCCGAAAGGTATCGCCAAATTACTCGACAAAGACTGGGCCGGCATGGTGATTTCGGACGTGAATATGCCCCAGCTCGATGGCATCAGCCTAATGCAACAAATTCATCAACAAGATCCCGATTTACCGGTAGTACTGCTGACGGGCGTGGGGGATATTGCCATGGCCGTCCATGCCCTCAAACAAGGCGCCTATGACTTTCTGGAAAAACCCTTTAATAACGAGCATATCCTTGATGTGGTCAAGCGCGCCCTCGAAAAGCGCGCGTTAACCTTAGAAAATCGCCAACTCAAAAAAGAACTGGAAAGCCAAAGTCTGCCAGGCCCACGGATCCTCGGACACAGCGTCGGCATCAACCGCATGCGCCATATTCTTGAACAAGTGATCGATACTCCCGCCGATGTATTAATCGAAGGCGAAACCGGCACAGGTAAAGAACTCGTGGCCCGCTACTTACACGATCATAGTCGTCGTAACCAAGCCAATTTTGTCGCCATTAATTGTGGCGCCATTCCCGAAAACCTGATTGAAAGCGAGCTGTTTGGTGCCGAAGCTGGCGCCTTTACGGGCGTCGATAAACTGCGCATTGGTAAATTTGAATATGCCAACGGCGGCACCCTGTTTTTAGATGAGATAGAAAGCACCCCGTTATCGCTGCAGGTTAAATTATTGCGGGTATTAGAAGATCGCAAGGTCGTGCGCTTAGGGGCAAACAAAGCCATAGACTTAGATATTCGCGTCATCGCGGCCACCAAAGTCGATTTAAAAAAACTGTGTGATACCGGAAAATTTCGCCAAGATTTACTCTACCGCTTGAATCTGGTCACCGTGCCCATTCCTGCGCTACGGGAGCGGCGCGAAGATGTGCCCCTGCTGTTTTTACATTTTGCCCGGGTTGCTTCAGCCCGTTATCACAAGGCGCTGATTGCCCTCAATGCCCAGCACAATGCCCTGCTCACCGCCTACGATTGGCCGGGCAATGTCCGCGAACTGCGCAATCTGGCCGAGCGCTATGTGTTACTGGGCGCAGAAGCGGCCTTTGCCGGCAGCCTAGGCAATACCCCACGCCTACATTCGAGTATGTCATTGTTACAACGCGTGGAATTTTTTGAGCGAGTGTTGATTGAAGAAGCCTTAAGCCACAATAAGGGCAGCATCAAACTGACCATGGAGCAGCTCGAACTCCCCCGTAAAACCCTCTATGACAAAATGCGCAAATATGATTTAGACCGCAAGCAATACCTGACGGCCGAAGATTAAGCCCCCTTCGACTATTGGCCCCCCTTCTACTATGGGTATGGGGGGGAGCTCAATTGGCGTCATTGGCACTAGGGCGCCGTGGCTGACTCCGGGAGCGCACACATGCCCTTAGGTTGCTGTAGATAAGGGGTGATAATGGGCATCATGCCCTTCATCACCTGCAGCGGCAATGCCGAGGTAAAGCTAAAATCATCGGACTTACTGCCCG
>NZ_JBOFMC010000450.1:0-6786 GCF_051658185.1 Shewanella sp.
CAGAACCTGAACGTAACCGTGGATGATATGCAGTTTGCAGCCAAACGTATCGATGGCCGCGCCAGTTGGTTTGAACAAGGCCTGACCGTGCATCAACTCAGCAGCCAAGGGCTGTCGGTATTGCTGCCCCTTGCCTCCAATCAGCCACCATCCCCTGCACCAGCGGGCATCACCACTGACAATAAAACGCTGACCCACAATCCTGCAACGGCAGACACTTCAGCGCTGCAGGCTAGCCAAGCAGTACCCGAAACCCAAACAGTAAACAATAGCCAAGCCAATCCAGGGCTAAACACCGCCGCCAGCACGCCAGCGCCCAGCGAAACATGGCCCCTCGCCGAGTTACCCACAGTGTTTATGCCTTTCCCGGTCATAGTGCACAACCTAGAACTCCAAGATAGCCGCCTTCAACTCGGTCAGCGGCAAGACAATTTTAGCTACGCCCAGTTGCAGGGCAGTTTTCGTCAATCCCAATTAAATATCACCAAACTTGCACTCACCCACACTGATGGCCAGCTCGATATCATAGGTCAGCTCAAGTTTGAACAGGATTACCCTCTGGGCCTCGACATTGCGCTGCAACTTAATCAATTGCCAGAATTACCCGAATTGACCAACCTTGCTCTGGCATTAACCCTTAGCGACAGCCTTGGCCAACTCAAGCTTAAGGCCAGCGCTAAAGGCGATGCCAATGTTGAGCTCTCTGGCATGTTCACCCTTAAAGATCCTACCCTGCCTTACCAGCTCAACCTTACGGCAACGCAGTTACAGTGGCCCTTGTAACATCCAGAATATACGGCGCGCGATTTAACACTTGAAAGCGTGGGCGATCTTAAGATGCAAAGCGCGAAGATGAGCACAAATTTTTCAAGCCCTTTCCATCAACCACTGCGCCTAACGGCGGATATTGCCCATCAAGATGCCGCGCTCACGCTCAAGCAATTGCAAGCCACAGGCCCACTTGGGACCGTCGATATCCAAGGGGAACTCGATTTTGCCGATAAGTTAACCTGGCAGGCCAAGGTATTACTCAATGAGTTCAAGCTCGAGGAAATCATTCTCCCTGCGCCCACCGAGTCAGCCGCTACCACGCCACAAACCCACCGTTCCCTGCCAAAGAGTAACATATCCGGCACACTGCAAACCCGTGGTAATTGGCATGAGCAGCACTGGCAGATCGCGGTTTTTGACACCGAGCTTAACGGACAAGTCCAGGATTATCCATTTGATATTAAAGGTGATGTTAGCATTGATGATGCGCTGTATTTACGCTCTCAAGGTCTCAGTGCCACTGTGCTCGGCGCCCAGTTAACCCTCAAAGGCGAAGCTAACGCCAATTGGAACATTCAAGGAGAATTGCAAGTCCCTGATTTTGGCCTGTGGCTACCCAAGGCCAGCGGCGGATTGCAAGCCAATATCGCTGTCACCGGGGATGCCAAAGAGCCACAGGTAGAACTTAATGCTCAATTGACTAATCTGCTTTATCAAAATATGAAGCTTAACGCATCAAACCTGAAAGCCTACTACCAACCTCTGACACAACATAAATTTGCCATTTCTTTAGAATCTAAAGACTTACAGGTGGCCAACCACGGCTTTGATACTGTCACCTTTAACAGTAAAGGCAATCTTAACGCCCAAACCGTCACAGTGAACGCCAGCGGCGATCTCGGGCTAGATTTAACCCTTGCCAGTCAATACGATCCCAAAAAATCCCAGCTACAAGCCCAGATGAATCGCCTCAATATCACGACCCCCGTCGGTCTTTGGCAACTCGATCAAGATGTGAATATGTCTTGGGATCAACTCAAAAACCGCGGCAATCTTACCCCCTTCTGTCTCGTCAACCCCAATAGCCGCCTTTGTTTAACGCAGTCAACACTACAGGGTACGAAGGGGGAAGTGCAGCTAAGCTACAACGGGAACCCGGGCAAATTACTGGCGCCACTCTTACCCGATAATATGTTATGGGACGGCAGTGCCAATATGTCATCGCGATTTAGCTGGGCGGCAAACCGTCAGCCTACGGCAGATCTCGCGCTTCATTTTTCCCCGGGTAGCCTAGTGCTCAAACGCGCCCAAAACCGCAACGTGACGCTGAAATATCAAGATCTCAGCCTAGAGGCAACCTTAGATGCTAAGCAGCTAAGGACAGTGCTCAATGTGGAGTCCGAGGACATCGCCAGCTGGCAAAGCGAGCTCAGTGTCAATGTCGGCCCCGACAGAGCACTGTCGGGCTATGCCCATATCCATCGCATTAACCTGCAGCCCCTTGGCCAGTTTTTCCCGCAACTGCACACGCTTGAAGGCATATTAAGCAGTAAACTCAAGGTTGGAGGCACTTTGGCCGAACCAGAAGTTGCTGGCAGTATTTCCCTGACGGAAGGCGCGTTAGCCCTCACGGCCAACCCGACCCTCATCAATAAAATGGACCTGTCGATGAATTTAGGGGGCCAACAGGCAGATCTTAAAGGACGCTGGATGATGGGCAATGGCCTTGGTCGGCTCAGCGGAGAGATACGTTGGCCCAAGGGACAATTTAGTGGCGAGTTAGCCATTAAAGGCGATAAACTCGCCGTGATCCAACCACCATTAGCGCTACTGGACATTTCCCCCGACCTTCGCATCGGCTTTAGTCATACCCAACTTGAAGTAAAAGGTGTGGTTGATATTCCATCGGGCAATATCAAGATTGTGCAGCTCGCCGAAGGCGGCGTCGCACTTTCTGAAGACGTGGTATTTGACGACTCCATCGCCGACTTGCAACCCAAAGCCAGCCCCTATGCAATCGTCGCGGATCTCAATATTAATGTGGGCAATGATCTGAGCATTGATGGCATGGGCCTTAAAGGAAAACTGCAAGGAACCGTTAAACTGCAACAGCAAGCCTTCCGCCCCCCGATGCTCTTTGGTGACATTAAAGTCAAACAGGGAAATTACAAGTTTATGGGGCAGACCCTGAACATTCGTACCGGCGAAGTGCAATTTGTGGGCCCCATCGCCGTGCCTAACCTCAATATCGAAGCTGTCCGAGAAATAAAAACCGAAGATCTGGTGGCGGGCGTACGCGTCACAGGGACACCAAGTCGCCCGGTGGTCACGCTCTTTTCAAATCCAGCCAAAGAGCAAGCCGAAATTCTCTCTTATATTGTTAAAGGCAGTGGTTTTAATAACACCAACAACGAGCAAAATAACTCCTTAATGATGGGAGCTGCATTAGGCTTAAGTTCCCAATTAAGCGGCGGTGCGATTAACAGCATTGGCAGTACGGCAACAGGACTCATTGAAGAATTTGGCTTTTCTAACGTCCAACTCGATACTAACGATGAAGGCCGAGTCGCCATTAGTGGATTTATCGGTGACCGATTAATGGTGAAATACGGTGTGGGTGTGTTTAATCCCGGATATGAAATGACCGTACGCTATTATTTGCTCTCACAGCTTTACCTTGAAACCGTATCGGGTACGTTAGGCCAATCACTCGATCTGTATTACAACTTTAATATTAAATAAAAATACTTAAAAACAATTAATTAAACATGACAGCCAAAGCCACTCAGGTTCAGTTACCACTCATATCAGCCAGTGTTCCTCAACAGATCTTTCGTCGTTAGGGAAATTAAGAAGGAACGCAAAAAAGCACAAAAAAAGCGCCTTAAGGCGCTTTTTTTACTTCATTACGACAATTAAGCGTAAACGAAGTCAACATGCTCAATGATTGGCTTGAACACGTGGCGTTGCATCGCTTGAGCACGAACACCAACTTCTTTACCATCTAAAACGATAGTGATTACAGAAGTGTAAAAATCTTCGTTAGTTTGAATGTTGATGATATCTTTGTGATCAAAAACAATAGAAACAGGCTCTTTGCCTTGGCCATAAATAACGGCAGGAACTTTACCAGCATGGCGTAGGCGGCGGCTCGAACCTTTCCCTATTTCAGTGCGGGTTTGTGCTTGGATAGTGTAAGACATGTGTTTCTCACTTAAATTTCAGAGTAAAAGTTGCCATCATTTTCGACCAATGATGGCTCATATAAAGCGCGCGGATACTAACACAGTTATGTTGATGGCACAAGCGCCCCTTCGGCCGTGAGAGACACAGAAGCAACAGGCGTTATTAATCTCCAATATAATTTATCAATTTGCAGGCTTTGTGTCGCTGCTGTTACGCGGGCAAAGCGGCTTTGATCGCAATCAAAAAACGCGAGAGAGAGATCACATTTGCCAAGAAATAAGCCTGATAAGCTCTCAAAAATTTTACGTTAGGATATCCGTCACCCATGCGTCACGAGCTGCATTTATTGCAACAAGAAAACCACCTATCATGCCAATTAGCCCGTGAACTCATCACTCAAATTGAAACCGTTCCCTATCAACAAAATACGATTGAATTAAAACTATTAGAATTATTGGCGTGTTCGCAGCAGAAAAATCACTGCCTTATACACTTAATGCAAACCGCCGGAACTAAAGAAGTGGAATCCCAACGGATACGCCAATTCCAATTTTCCCAACGTCTTGGTCAGCTGGTCAGTGAATGGCAACAACATCGAGAAATGAACAAACTGGAGCGGCAATTTATACCGCACCTTAAGTATTATTTGTTTGAATTACAATTATTTGAACAAGATTTTTATCGACAAATTCTACAAAAAATTAGCCTCACGACCAGTGCCGCACTGGACCGCAATCGACATGGACAAAACCCGAGCGAGGATAATAACCAACCCCACCCAACTTAAGTGAAATAGCGGCATCCCTGAGGTGCTTAAGATCAACACCTGGAATCGCAATATCCATCGCCATGCCGCTCATGTGATAACTCTTTTTGGCAACTCCACCACTCTTTTTAGCTAACATGGAATTGGTTTTAGGTGAACGGTAACCAGAAATCACATGAATTTCATTATTGGTATTCAATGTGGTTTTTAATGTATACAACATATCAAATAAGCGTTTATCCATCGGAGCGGCAATATTTTGCCGATGATCCCGCAGTAACTGATTAAAATCAGCCAACACTTCTCTCTGATAGTGACCATTGACCCAATAACTGCCATCGTTGCGCTCACCAGTATGACGATTGTATAGACTTAACTCGCGAATACCTTTAGTCGAACGACTCGCTAATGCTTTATTGGGCATAAGGGAACATAAGGCAACACCACTGAGGCCTAACAATAACTGCCTACGGGCAGGACAAATCAACGTCACATTATCACCATTTGTACTATTTTTGGACACTAAACCCGCAAATTATACTGAATCGACACCAAGATCAAGTATAGAAATGGCTCATTAACCATTGCGCTTGAGCATCACTAAACAGTTCAACTGGTTAAGGAGAAAAAAACATGGAGGCCGCCACGGCGTTGGTTAACTCAGCCTCGATATGGTAAATATCATTGCGATATTGCTGGCGACCGTCATCGTCAAGCCAAGCAGTCCAATACACTAAGTGCACTGGCAATTTTTCGGTCAAGGTAAACCATTGCGGCCGGCCAACCTGCGGGGCTAATTTGTCCCATAAACGGGGTTCCTTGACTAAACGAGTCTTAAACCATTGCGCCAGCTCATCGACCTTTTCAATCCGAATACAACCAGATGATAATGCTCGATTATCCTTTTTAAAGAGTTGTGGTTCAGCGGTGCCGTGTAAATAAACACTAAAGCTATTATCAAAATGAAACTTATATTTACCTAGGGCATTCTTAGGCCCAGGGCGCTGCACTAAATAGTAAGGGAAATGGCTAGATGCTAGCGCCTGCCATTCTTCGGGCGAATGCACCACTGGCGTCCCTTTAACGTCATAGACATCAAATCCCCTGTCATGGATATAGTGCCCATCCTTACGGATATGGGGCACAATATCCTTGCGTAAAATACTCCTTGGCACACGCCAACTTGGGTTTAATACCACACTCGAAATTTGACTGTCTAATAATGGCGTTTGCCTTGAGGCTTTACCTACAATCACCTTAGATGTCAGCACGGTTTGCCCTTGCTCCACTAAGAACATCTCAAATGCTGGGATATTGATTAACAGATAACTGGCCGCAAGTGAGTCGCTAAACCGCTTTTGTCTAATGGTATTTTTTGCCAGTAACTCTGCACGCTTGCGGGGGGATTGATTCAGCCAAAATAGCGTCTGCTTGCCGATAACGCCATCGGCTTGTAAACCATGGCGCCGTTGAAACCCCTTAACGGCCTGCTGTAATTCTTCGGTATATACTGGCGCTTGCGCAAGAGCATGGTCAAGATCGCCAAGGAGCAATAGCCGCTCAGCAATCGTTGGCACTATGGGATGAGTTTGCCCAAGGGTCAACTTTTCATCAAGCGTTAACGTCTCCCAAGTCAACTGCTTATCTAACGCAAATAAAGCACTCACCTGACGCAACACCCGCCGATAGGCCTCATCATTTAGCATATCAGCAGAGCCATTACGGGCCATGGTTTGCGGAAGCACGCTCTGCCAGTAACTGGTGATATGCTCTTGAATTAACGCGATATCCGGCTCTTGAATGGGGGCAGTCGATGCTGGGTTTTGTGTCATTGAAGCTTGCGAAGCGGTTAATTGCAAAAGTGTTTGATAATGCTCGCTAAAGATGGGACTCACTCCTGCCAAATCGAGTAATAACACTTGCTCTGTTAACAAGGAATGATCATCGAGCACATTGGCTGACATCGATTCAGCATTAGCATGAGGAACGAGCGCCCCCGTCACTAACCCTAAGCCCCCAAAAAACAGCAAAACACTCAACCATAGCTGCAGCGCCCGAGATCG
>NZ_JBOFMC010000451.1:0-3278 GCF_051658185.1 Shewanella sp.
ACTTGCTTCATCGCTTGGGTTAACGCTGTTAATTGTGCCGAGCTAATCACATAGGGCGGCATGATATAAATCAGGTTGGCAAAGGGGCGAACCCATACGCCTAAGTCGACAAATTGCTGCTGCAGCGCCGCAGTATTCACCGCTTGATGCATCTCTAATACGCCGACCGCGCCAAGTACGCGCACTTCTTTCACGCTGGGAATATTGATGGCATCGCTAAGCTCGCGCTGCATTTGCGCTTCGATGGCGGTAACCTGCGCTGGCCACAGATTTTGATTGAGTAAATCTAAACTGGCACAGGCAGCGGCGCAGGCGAGGGGATTGCCCATAAACGTCGGACCGTGCATAAAGACCCCTGCGGGCGATTGGCTAATGCCTTGGGCAACCCTATCGGTACAGAGTGTGGCGGCAAGGCTGATATAGCCGCCCGTTAAGGCTTTGCCTAGGCAGAGAATATCGGGGCTGATATCGGCATGTTCATAGGCAAATAACTTACCGGTTCGGCCAAAACCGGTGGCGATTTCATCGAGGATAAGTAGCACATTATATTCATCACACAGGGCGCGCAGGCCGCGTAAATACTCGCTGCTGTAAAAGCGCATGCCGCCAGCGCCCTGCATAATGGGTTCGATAATCACGGCGGCAATCTCTTGATGTTGCTCGCGTAATATGCGCTGCATGGGCGCTAAATCATCCTGACGTAACGGCTCGCCGAAGGGCGTTTGCGGCGCGTCGACAAAATACTGCTTAGTCACGGCCTCGCCAAACATGGTATGCATGCCACCTTCGGGATCGCAGACACTCATGGCGGCAAAAGTATCGCCATGGTAGCCTTTCTTCACGGTAAGGATGCGCTGTTTTTGGGCTTTTTGCGCTAAGGGTAAATCTTGCCCCTGCCAATATTGCAGTGCCATTTTGATGGCAACCTCAACGGCAATGGAACCCGAGTCGCAGAGGAAGACTTTGTTAAGGGGCTCACAGGTCATCGCCAGCAGTTTTTTGCAGAGTGTAATGGCGGGTTCATGGGTAATGCCACCAAACATCACATGGCTGAGTTGGTGCAATTGCTGCTCCATCGCCGTTAATATCGCTGGGTGGCCATAGCCATGGACGCAGGCCCACCAAGAACTGGTGCCATCAATCAGCTTACGGCCATCGACCAATTCCAGCTCGCAGCCCTTAGCACTGTGCACGCCAAAAACAGGCAGTGCACGAGTCATGGAGGTATAAGGGTGCCAAATATGGGCGCTATCAAAATCAAAATCGAGTAAATTGCGCATAAAAGCTCACAGCGTTGGATGTAATTTAATCAGTGGTAAACCGGTATCACTGGTTGGCGTTGACAGTTTAAGGGCTGAGGTTATCCTAGCCAAGGTAAAATACCAAAATAAAAGGGTGTTCAATGTCGCAGTTGCAAGTTCGTCATGATTGGAAGCGGGAAGAAATCGAAGCCTTATTTGCGCTGCCGATGAATGACTTATTATTTAAAGCCCACAGTATCCACCGTGAAGTGTTCGATCCTAACGAAGTGCAGATCAGCCGCTTACTGTCGATCAAAACCGGTGCTTGTCCTGAAGATTGTAAATATTGTCCGCAGAGTGCGCGTTACGACACTGGCCTTGAAAAAGAGCGCCTATTAGCGATGGAAACCGTGCTCACCGAAGCGCGTAGCGCCAAAGCCGCGGGCGCTTCGCGTTTCTGTATGGGCGCCGCTTGGCGTAACCCGAAAGATAAAGACATGCCATACCTCAAGCAAATGGTGCAAGAGGTGAAAGCCCTCGGCATGGAAACCTGTATGACCTTAGGGATGTTAAGCGCCGAGCAAGCCAATGAGTTGGCCGATGCGGGCCTTGACTACTACAACCACAATTTAGATACCTCGCCGGAATACTACGGCGATGTGATCACCACCCGTACCTATCAAAACCGCTTAGATACCTTAAGCCATGTGCGCGCATCGGGCATGAAAGTCTGCTCCGGCGGTATTGTCGGCATGGGCGAAAAGGCCACCGACCGAGCGGGTTTATTACAACAACTGGCGAATTTACCCCAGCATCCGGATTCTGTGCCGATCAATATGTTAGTCAAAGTGGCCGGCACGCCCTTTGAAAAACTCGATGATTTAGATCCGCTCGAGTTTGTCCGCACCATCGCCGTGGCGCGTATTTTAATGCCACTATCGCGGGTGCGCTTATCGGCGGGCCGCGAAAACATGACTGACGAACTGCAGGCCATGTGTTTCTTTGCGGGCGCGAACTCGATTTTTTACGGCTGTAAGTTACTGACCACGCCCAACCCTGAAGAAAGTGATGATATGGGGCTGTTCCGCCGTCTGGGTTTACGTCCTGAGCAGGGCGCTGCCGCCGCTATCGATGATGAGCAGGCGGTATTAGCCAAAGCGGCGGCTTATCAAGATAAAGCTTCTGCTCAGTTTTATGATGCCGCCGCGCTATAACGGCGGCGGTAACAACGCCTTGTATACGATGGTCTTTACACTCTGGGTGAATGTTATCGCGGCACGGCATTAACCTTAGCCCGTGTGCCAGTGCTAGCCCTAAGGCCGATTCCTTGAGGAACCATATTATGAGTCTCCCCCTAGAGACCAAAATTGCCACTCGGCAACAAGCCTTATGCGAGCAAGGGTTGTTAAGGCAACGCCATGCGCTCATTACGTCACACTCTGGGGCGGGCAACACTCAGTTTTTATACGAAGGGCAGACTTACCTTAATTTCAGTAGCAATGATTACCTTGGGTTATCCCAGTGCCCGCAATTAATTGCGGCGCTGCAATGTGCGGCGCAGCAATACGGGGTCGGTAGTGGTGCATCGCCGCTGGTGACCGGGTATAGCGAGGCCCACCTCGCCCTTGAGCGTCGGTTGTGTGAGCTCACAGGGCATCAAGCCGCCTTGCTGTTTGGCTCCGGCTTTAGCGCGAATACAGCCTTGATAAAAACCCTTTTTGATAAGCAAGATAGGGTTATTGCCGATAAACTCGTCCATGCCTCGATTATCGATGGCCTGCGGGATAGCGGCGCCGGATTTAACCGTTTTTTACATAATTCTGTTGAGAGCGCCGAGCGATTACTGCAAGGGCGGCAGGTGGCGGCGCTTATCACTGAAAGTGTCTTTAGCATGGACGGTGATTGTGCGCCGCTGGCGGCATTCGCGGCACTGTGTCGGCAGCACCGGACCTGGCTTATCGTCGATGATGCCCATGGTTTTGGGGTGCTGCCGGGCTTTGATGATGGCCGCGCTGCAACGCGAATGGACGTGCAAAT
>NZ_JBOFMC010000452.1:0-1643 GCF_051658185.1 Shewanella sp.
GCAAAAAATGCCGCTTAAGCCGTTCACCTTTGGATTATGGCAACCCAAGTGCACACAAGCACTGCGCTTATGGCTCAGCACCTTGATAGTTAACCCCTTTGTCGCCGCTCCCTTGCTGGCCGACGTGGCGGTAACACAAAATGTGATAACGGCAACCGAGCCCAGCTTAAGCTCCCTCCCCCAGCCGAAGGACAGTAAACATCTCCCCCTCGGCACGCTCCTCGATAGCCAAGGCCAGCCCCTTGGGCTTCCTCATCGCAATCAAAGCGCGCTTGAGTACAGTGCTCCTCAGTTAACCACGGATGCCACCTCGCCCCCGCGCGGCGCTAAGCCTCTGCGCGCCCATTCATCTAAACCGTCTCGGGCCAGTAAAATAACATCCTCCCACAAGCAATCTGCTAACGCTAAGCTCCTCAGCCGCCAACACATCGCCAACGATCCCAGTTGCCGCTGGCTAGATAACCGCCTCAATCAACTCGAATCCCTGCATCGCAGCCAACTCAACCATCCCGGCCAATATCATGCCCAAGAGCTCCACGCCCGCCAGCAAGAATGGCGATGCCTGAAATGCGGCGCAGAAGGGCCTGCCCAGGCGGATTATGCTCGCTGCCAATATCGGCGCGATACTGCGGCACAATAAAAACTGCGACAGCAAGGCTCGGCGAGACACCGAGAAATGGGATAGCGCAAGAGGGCAAGTAGCCAGATTTAGCTAACATATCAACTCGCTAGCACCAATGTCGCAATAGGCTGGTCTGCAACGTCAATCCCCCCTACAATGAGCCCTAACCGTTTACATACCTTATCCTTGAAGTAATATGGAGAAACTCATGGCCCAACATTTTGACTATATCTGCCTCGGTGCTGGTAGCGGCGGGATAGCCTCAGCAAACCGCGCCGCCATGCGTGGCGCAAAGGTGTTACTCATTGAGGCCAAACAGGTTGGCGGCACCTGCGTCAACGTGGGCTGCGTGCCTAAAAAAGTCATGTGGTATGGCGCGCACATCGCCGAAGCCATGAACCTCTACGCCAAAGACTATGGATTTGATGTTTCGGTCAACAAATTCGACTGGAACACCTTAGTCAACAGCCGTGAAGCTTATATCGGTCGCATCCATGAAGCCTACGGCCGCGGCTTTACCAATAACAAAGTCACCTTGCTCAATGGCTACGGCCGCTTTGTGAATGGCAACACCATTGAGGTGAATGGCGAGCACTACACGGCTGACCATATCCTCATCGCCACCGGTGGCGCGCCAACCATCCCTAATATTCCAGGTGCCGAATACGGCATTGATTCCGATGGCTTCTTCGCCCTGCGCGAACAACCTAAACGTGTCGCGGTAGTCGGCGCTGGCTATATCGCCGTTGAAGTCGCGGGCGTGTTACACGCACTTGGCAGTGAAACTCATTTATTGGTACGTAAACATGCGCCGCTGCGTAATTTCGATCCTATGCTGATCGACGCCCTCGTCGATGCCATGAAGACCGAAGGTCCAACCCTGCACACCCACAGCGTCCCACAATCTGTGGTCAAAAATGCCGACGACAGCCTGACTCTGAACCTCGAAAACGGCGAAAGCGTAACCGTCGATTGCCTAATTTGGGCAATTGGTCGCTCACCCGCTACGGGCAATATCGGT
>NZ_JBOFMC010000453.1:0-11081 GCF_051658185.1 Shewanella sp.
ATGTGGCGGTGAGAGAGGAATCCGACCTAGCAATATAAAAAATTGATTCATAAATCAAAATCTTGTATTTCAAAGTCAATTCATACACTTAGTCATACACTTAAACACAACCAAAAAAGACATAAAATCAGAAGGTTAATTAACCATCACAAAGAAAACCATTCTCTATAAAAATTCGATAATAGCCTGCCTAACTACCCCTATAATAGTACAGTTTTCATTGATCGGTATTGCGGGGTATTGGGGATTAAGAGGTCTTAGATATTTCTGTTCTCCATCAATGACCAATTGCTTCAAGGTTGCTTCTTTAGAATCTTCAAGACGTGCTATTACCAATGAGCCTGATGAGTAAGGCAATTCAGGATCAACAATGATCACAGCCCCTTCAGGTATTGATATCTTGCCGCTTGGATTTTCCATACTATCGCCTTTTACGCGAAGTGCGAAGCAACCCCTATGGGCTTTCCCAGTGACTGCACGCCACTCCTCTGCATCTTCATTGGCAAATCCTTCTGCTATTTCTTTCCAATCACCAGCCTGAACCCAATTAATAAGCGGAATTTTTCCATTTATATCAGGCCCCACTTCCACATTACCGTCTCCCAATTCCATCTCGCCCTCACCTGAGGCGAGCCAATGTACACTCACGCAAAGTGCATCTGCGATTTGCGTGGTATAGCGTGACCTAGCCGATTTACCGGAACAAATCTGACTAATCGACTGCTGTTTTATGCCAATGCGACGCGCCAACTCAGACTGAGTGACCCCAGTTAACTGCAGAGCAAGGTTAAGTCTTTCAGATAAAGTTTTCATAGTTATTATTATACAAATAAAACTGTAGGCTTCCAACAGTTATTATTGTTGACTATACTACAATCTAAACTGTAGCGATTGTTTTTCACAACAGTCAATATTGTAACAGGAAATGGTATGAAAATGATTAACTCCACACAAAAACATCACCGCCGTGCCATTGATTTATTGAGCAGCCAATCTGCTTTAGCACGCGCTATCAACTTAAAACAGCTAAACATATGGTTTTGCTTAAATAAAACAGAACGAGTATCCACTGCATTCCTTTTAACAAAAAGGACATGCTACGCATAGACAGATAAGCCGATCTCAACACAGATCGGTTAACTCGCATTGAATCTCAAAACAAATTAAATGCCAGTGATCAGTAGAAATGAAGGCAAGTGATGGTACACATTTTACGGCTAAAAAAGAGCGAGTACTTCCATGCGTGATTATGGCAAGGTCTATACCCGCTTTTGGTTAAAGCAAAACGTTCTGTCTTGGAGTGACTCTGCGAAGTTACTCGGACTTTATTTGCTCACCTGTCCACATTGTAATTTGCTTGGCTGTTTTCGTCTCCCGATTGGATATGTAGCATCTGATTTGAACTGGGACGAGCAGCATGTTACCAAGGCATTCAATGAATTAGAAAAAGATCAATTCCTCATTCGTTGTGAGAATACTGGATGGACCTTAATTCGGAGCTATCTTAAGCACAACCCAATCGAAAATCCAAATCAAGGTAAGGCAGCTTTTAGACTGCTTAAAGATGTTCCCACCGACTTTGTTGATATGACTTCGCTTTTGAAGTCTCTTGCAGTATTTCAAACAAGGCTACCACAAGAATTTTCATCATTGTTTATGCCTCAAGGCAGCTCTGTTAGAGACTCTCAACGGTCTGATGACTCTGAGAGAAACAATCAATACACATCTAAAACTGTTAATCACATCCTGTTTGAAGATTTTTGGGAAATTCAAATTCGCAAAGAAAAAAAGGCTAAAGCTAAAGATGAATGGTGCCGCATCGGCCTTGTTGAGGATCAAAAGCTTGCTTTAGAAGTATTAACACGCTGGAAAGAGCAACGAGATAATCGCTTGCAATATCAAGATCGGACGAAAACACCCATGCCACATAACTGGCTTTTGAACAGACAATGGGAAGATGAGTACGTCCGCATTGATGAAGTCCAGCATACACAGTTGAATCAAAAAGTCAGTAAACACCAGCTCAATATCGAAGATAGCAATCGCCGCATTGCTGAGAGTTGGGCAGGATCAAATATTCAGGAGATTCAGTCTGATGCAGGAAGTTGATAAACGGGAATTCGCTGAGGTTTGGAGTGCCGCTTGGTCAATGTATGGCAAAAGCGTTTCTCCGCAATTACTTTCCATTACATTTGAAGCCTTACGAAAATACAGCATTGAAGAAATTAGAATTGGCCTGACTCGGCATATTCAGTCACCGGATACTGGGCAATTTTTTCCAAAGCCAGCAGACGTCATCAAGCACATCGATGGCAATTCTGCATCAAGATCCATTGTTGCTTGGAACAAAGTTGACAAGGCCGTTCATCAAGTCGGCGCTTGGACGTCAGTGATCTTCGATGATGCCCTCATTCATCGAGTGATGGCAGACATGGGCGGATGGATTGAATTTTGTAAGATCAATATTCAAGAATATCCCTTTAAGCAAAAGGAGTTTTTAACACGCTACCAAGCCTACCTATTGCGCGATGAGGTCAGTGAATACCCAAGGTTATTGCAAGGCCTTGCCGATCAGCAAAATCAGCCAAAAGGGCTAGATAACCAGGATCCGGTAATCGTTGGTGACAGGTCAAAAGCGGCACAAGTTTATTCGGGAGGCATAGCAAATGTCAGTGCCGTGTCATTAAAAAGAATAAGTACGAAATCCATGCAAGTGCTTCTGGGTAATCAATTTGAGGAAAAAAATGAACAAAATTAAGACAAAAATGATTGCACTTGCTCTCGCCGTATTAACTAACAACTCGATCAGTGCCTTTCCTGGATACCAATGGGAAATCGCTGCAGAGTCGGTTGGAATTGATCCAGTGATGCTCTATGCCGTAGCACTTACTGAGTCAGCTTCATATCGTGGATTAAATATGACTAGCCCATGGCCTTACACAATACGTAATGGTTCAAACGCAACCTATGCTAGCTCGAAGGCAGAAGCAGAAAAACTGTTACATCAAGCAGTTCAAGAAAGTGAGAAGCACCAACTTGATATTGGGCTTATGCAAATCAATCTTCATTGGCATGGCCACCGAGTTAATTCAGCAACAGATCTATTAGATCCTGTAACCAACTTAACCCTTGGCTCCCATATTTTGGCCGAAGCGATTAAGTCATCACCAGACGATTTAGAGCTTGGTATAGGCCATTACCACAGCAGAAACGAAAAACGCGCTCGCTTATATGGGCAAAAGGTTCTTTCTATCTATCGAAATATTTTACATGAACTGGAGAAACGACAATGACACCCCATCAACAAGACTGCTATCAATTAAATCTGGCGTATCTTCATTCAGCAAGAGAACTAGCCAGACATGATCCACAGGAAGCGGCAATGCGCTTTGGCATAACCCGTGATGTGATAGATGCACTAATAAATGCAAGTATCGACGACCTGCAACGAATAGCAACATCATCGTTTATGCTTTTTCAACCAAGAGGTAACCAAACCCAACTCATCGAAATGATGAAGAGCAAAGGTACAGGTATTCCAAGAATTGCCTACTTATTATCAACCCTCAACAACAAGGGGGATGCATGATAGACAGTTTTTCCAAAAGTGAGCTCATTGCTCGAGCGTCATTGCTGATTAAATATGGGTTTCGAACTACAATTATTGCTCTGGACACCGGATTGCCAAGCCACGTAATTAGAAGACTATATAAGGAAGTTACCGGGACATCGCCTGGTCCCGGCCAGTTACCAGAATCCGATGCTATCGTCAAAAGCAGAAGATCAATGGTCGAAGGGACCCTGTTAATGGCGTTATATGTCAACATAGGTGGTAATAACATCTATAAGCAGCTGAATATTAATGCCTTAATGAAGGCTTACGATGCTTATTTACTGGCAAGAGAAGAAGCGGAGCTTCCAACTGAAATCCCTTGGAAACGATTGTCCATAAATGAAGGGTGGGTTTTAGCGCGCGATTTAAGATCTAAGCTTGCTTCCTTACACAGGTGTCGCTGTGGCAGTTTATATTTGACGGTCTCACAACAGCGCATTCAGCTTAAATGCCCTGTCTGTGAAATCATGACTGAATATAGCACTAGAACACTTTCAAGGAAGTAATTAACTAAAACAGGGCGTCCACAAAACCGTCTGTGAATGCTTAGAGGACCGAGATGATAAACATGTTAAGATCATTTCCTGCACGCTGTTGGCTTGCCTCACTTGTACTGTTGCTGTGTTCGATGGCTACAGCCTATTTTTACCCATTTTCAATACTCGCGAAATTTGCTCATTTAGCGGCTTTACCCTTTATGATTTGCACAATCATTTTTTGTGGTTATTTAGTGTTTAAAGCAACAGGTAATACGGTTGGGCGAATTTCTCTGATAGCTGCAATTTTAACGATTTCCTTCTGGCAATCTAGCTGGATAATTTTGGGCGCTGGCTTAATTTACTTAATCTTCTGTTTAGTTATTAGAATTATTGGTAATCAAGTGAAAAATACGGGAAGAGAAATGAGTCTGGAAGAAAAATGGTATTGGTGCAAGTTGCATTCATATTTTGATGGTTTCTATCCAAGATACCCTAAAAAACCAAATGTTAGCTTACACAGGAATGAACAACCCCCCACCTGAAATCTTCTCAATTTCGACCAGTGGCCTGATTGTAGGCTCTAATGTCGATTAGATTATTTTGTGCATAATCTCCAGTCAGCGAAGCTATTGAAATGATAGATATCTGCTTATCTACAAATGCCCTATCCTCTTGTGTCACACTGCCAGCGATATATGCCCCGTTATTATCTTTTTGACGGTACTCATCAAGCATGCTCTCACGTAAGCTAAGTATTTCTGGCGACCAACTTGCAGGCTCATCCGCATTGAACAAACAACCAGCTAATCCTTGATTAAAAGCCTGCGCAAAGACTTCACTTTGAATGGGAGTTAGTCCCATTCTCTGTCCCTCATTATAAGCTTCCTTTTTAAAATCATCGGCATACTGCTTTATATACTCACCATACCTATTGTTAACTGCGGCCCCAAATGCCCCAGCTAACATAGCTTCCGACTTAGTACCCCAGTTCACCTCAGAAGCGTACTGTTGACTGGTTCCACTATAGGCGTCGTTGAAAGCCGTCAAGGGGTTTTGTAAAGAGGTTCCTGCGTTTACTGCGGCTTTTAATCCATCCCAGGTTGATTTACTTGCTACCGGTGCATTGTGTAGGAATCCACGCGAACCAGTATCTTGTAACGCTTGCTGTTTATAACTTTCGTAATCCTCACCAAAGTGATTCAAGGTTTTCATGGCTGCCTCGAAGTGTTTACCACTAAAATTACCAATGACGCTGGCACTGTTAAAAAACATTTCAGCTCCTGACACACCACTATCATTAGCCATAATGCGTGAGCGCCACTGCGAACCAGCCTCACGATTGAGACCAACTTGATAAGTGCTTGTATCTGAAGTAACGGTTTGCAGTGCTTGCTGTTGATGGGCACTTAACTGTTGGCCTGATCCAGACAAACTTGTTTGATAGGCTGATTGAGTTGAATTAAATTGAGCTTGAGCTGTTGCCGCGACTTCGTATCCTGCTGATAATCCCGTTCCCATTTGCGCTTGCACACCACCATAGTTAGGCGCATTTGATGACAGGTCTTCATTGACACGTGGCTTAATTGAACGCAAGTTCACACCTGTGGCCATTGCCATTACCGTTATTGCAGCCTGATAATCATTATCACGCTCCGCTGGCATTGAAGCGTTACTGTAGGTTAAAGACTCCATTGCGGCAGCCACATACGCCTGATTATCATCAGGAAGTAGCCGTTGATAGATTGGAAGATTTTCACGGGCTCGATTTCCAGCTTCCACATGCTGATTCATATATCGACCTAGATAATCCATAACGCCTGGATTATTCGCAGCCAACCGAGTTAACGTTACACCATCAGTGTTTCTTTGCCCTGATAAACTGTAACTGGCTTGGTCAAGTTCACTAAAACGATTAGAAGACGTAACCACATCTTGAGCAGAGATCTGAAGTGATTGATAGTCTTGATTTGACAGCGACATCTCAACACCGGAACGTCTTGAATCTGAGAGATCATTAACCATAGCATCCCGATACTCTGCCCGTCGCGAATCACTTGCCGTCAAGCTTTGTAATTCACCACTCAGCGTATTGGCAGTTGTCGACCGAGAACTACCTTCAGACGATTCAACTTGACCACTGAAGTTCCCCCCGAGATCAAGTCCTGCACGTACTCGTGATAGTTTTGGCAAGCGGGAGGAGTTTGGCTTATCCACACCGAGTAAATGTCCTTGAGAAGAGTCATTACCACCGGCTCCAAGTAGTCTTCCAAGAAAACCTTTATCTGCAACTTCTTTATCTCCAGGATTAGTAATAGTGCCATCACCACCTACCCTTAGACCTCCAGATAACACACCTGAGACCAGACCTCGCACCGCAGCTTTTTTATCATCCCCAAAACCATAACGTGTTTGCAGATCATCAGTTACCTGATTAACGACAGCACTGGAGGCTGAATTAGATGAGCCAATCTGACGCCCAACTGAAGTTAAGTTATCATAGCTAAGCTTTTCACCAAAAGTACGACTCATAGTATTGCCAACCTGGCGACTAAAGGTTTGAGTAGCCTGAGCCATGGTTTCTTTTGCTGAACCTACCATTGAGCCAACAGCATTACCGACTGAGAAGCTACTGAGTAAGCTGGTCGCTCCTGTCATGGCAGCACCTGTGAGGGCTGAATTCTGGAATATCGACTGTGACTGCATCACGGGAGCATTTTTGGCCACATCGGGACTTGCCATTTTTTCATCAATAGCATCGCCGCTTTGCAAACGCCCAGCTAAATGTGTTGCCGTTATCGCAGAGCCATACACGAGCATGAGTGAAATTGCAGGAACGCTTGAGGCGAGCATCCCTCCCGTTGCTATCCAGGTTTGCAATACAGAATCCATTTGCAACATCCCTGCAAAAGATGGCACTGCGGTGCCTGCAAACGCCTCTAGCGCCGCCATTTTTCCCGCAACGGTTAGATGGATATACAAATTAATGATGGCCATGACGGGCATCCAAAGTTGGATCCACAGTAGGATTAACAAGTACTTTCCGGCCATCCGTAAACCGATTTGACCAAGCGCAATAACAAAAGCCATTAAGGGCGTAATGGCATAAATGAAGCCTTCAAAGAATGTCATCATGGGACGAACGATACTTTGAAACAGTGTCTGCTCCGCTGCCCATTGGGTATTGCGCTGCTCAATCGCCTGATTGACCATGACGGCTGCGGTGAAGGCTTGATCATCCATATACTTGCCCGTCACGCTTTGCTCATAAATTGGCAAGAGCACTGCTGCGATCACATACTCCTGGGTGTTGACTGAAGCTAATCCTAAATTATTCAGCGCATTTCGGATCACGTCATCGGTCTCTGTTGCGGACGCTGTTCCCAAAGAAGCTGATAGCACTTGTTTAAGCCTGGGCATGAATGGCGATTCTGTCATGAGTTTCAGTTGGTTATATGCATCAGTGCAATCAAGATCGCTACTGGCACCACTTAGGATGATACGCGTACCATAAATGCGAGAATCAAACCTAATGGCACTCATCGGATTGGTGTCACTCAATACCTGATCGATATTTTTTTGACCAATGTCGATACCGATCAACGTACATTCTTTGATGTAGTTGAACCACGATTGCTCGATGTCTGAGCCGTTGACACGATTTGCCTCACCCAAACCAGAGCGATCCATCACCTGTTTTCTCACCTTAATCAGTGACTGTAAACTGGATGCAAAACCGTATTCTGTCATTGCTGGCGTTGAGAAGGCCGTTTCAAACAATCGCGTGATTTGAAAGCCAACAGTCGAAATCGTACTGCCAGCTGCGGCAACACCGATAGGCACATTATCAACGACCCTCACCTGACCGGTGTATGCATCCTCAATGCTCACTCGGGTACTGGGTCCAAACATGGTTGCAAAGACAAGCCATGAAACTAAAACATGTTGAAAGTTGATCCCTCGACCTCCTTGCATTAAGGCCTGAACAGAGACCATCAATACCCCAATGAGCAAGCCAATCCGAACCATTGAAGTAAAATCGCCTGTACCAGTGATCATCGCGACAGCGTTCAGGACCTGCTCTAAAAAAGCCGAATCCCCAATAGAATAGATTTCCCACATAATCTATTCCCCCAGCGCAGTTGATTTAACGGTGTAATAACGTTGTTTGCGAATGGTCTGAATCACCTGATTAAAATGCGCGAGCAATTCTTGCTCTGAGCCATATCGACGCTGCAGCGCAGCGTACTCCTCGTTAATTTGGCGACGTGCACGTTCAAGGTCTTCGGTTAACAACTTCGCATAGGCATGCTCTTCCACACCTGAGGTGCTCCTCGCTGCATTGAGCATGTCTTCAACCAATGCTCGGGCCATCTCAACCGCGATAAATGGTGCAGCTCGTGAAGCAAACGATCGAGCAGCCCCTTCATCCAGTGCTGAAAGTGTTCGGATCATGCCGCCAAGGCTAGCGGGAGCTGAGGACATAAAGGCTTTTTCTGTAGCACTGACTGACCCAGTATTGCGGGCAAACTTGAAAATGATGCCATTGCTCGTGCCAGTACCAAGTAGCAGATTTTCAACCTGCATCGATAATCCGGTGAGTGTCACGTTTGTGAGTGTCGGATTCAGACAACCGTCCTGAGTCACTGTGTCACACAGGTACATGGCAACGTTACCGCCATGAATTAAGTGCTCGATGGTGACTTTGTTGCCGATAATCCGCGTTAACTTAGGGGCTGTGCCCTGCCCATCTGCAGCGTTAGCTAAATCACCTATTATGATCGAGCCAGTCACTGACATAACGGCTTCAAGAAAACGGTCATCCCCCGATGCAAACCAACTTGAAACAGAATGCCGCTTCAAAGCTCGCCAAACTAAGTTTCCTTTAATCGTCTTATTTACATCAGAAGCGGCAACACTTGATGCATTTTCATATGGGTTCTTGCCATTGGACTCACTCCAGCTAGTGAACACATCCCCAGCGCCTTTGAGTGAACTCAACATACTGGCCTCTGTCTGTCCCTTTTTGCCAAAAGCAGCTAGGGTATCATTCACTACCCCCTGCGCCATTTGACAGGAATTGCCAAAATACTCGTTCAATTGCTGGATTTTCTTTTGCAAGGTCTCCATGTGCTGGGAGCATTTCTCACACATAGCACTAAGTGCCAATTGAAAAGCGTATCCCTTGGCGTTTGCTGCCACAGAGCGAAGCAATTGCACAAACTGATCCGCGTTAACAAATGACAGACTTCCAGCGAACATATCAATGCCACCACAACCAGCTTGGAATGATGGTGGCACCATAGAGACAAGGTTCTCGTTCATTATTCTGTTACGGACAACAACGCTTCCGCCAGAAATGACGCCACGCCGTTGACTCTCAAACACACCTGGCGTAGTGGTGTTGGTCATTGAACCAAACAGCTGGCTCATTTCCTGCTGCAAACTTGCTTGGCTTATTGACGAAAATCCAATCGCAAAGGTGATTAGTGACACTCGAATGACTTGCTTCATCGTTATAACCCTCCTTGTTCACGCAGATAGCGTACGAGGAACTCAGGGTCCTGCAATATCTTCTCGTTAAGGTCTTGGGCTGACATCGCGAGTGAAATACCAGGTTGAACAGGTCTGGTGGCGGAGTATGTTTGATCGTCAATCCAACCGGCTTGATGGGCTGCGAGAATGATTCGGTTATTGAGATCATCAAGGCTCATTGCACCCTGGCCAATCGGAGTGATGACATTGGGCGGGTCAACTAAAAACACAGCAGGGACAGTCGTAACGGACAATGATTGAGCTTGTCCTGAATCGACTTTGTAATTGGGAAACTCTCCACTGGGTAAAGGCAAGCCATCGACGGCAATCGCGAATACCTCGAAGCCATACTTCAACGCCATGGATTCGATGATGGGCGCTTGTGCATGGCAATAAGGACAATCTGAACGATAGAAAAAGAACAAACCTGCTCTTTTTGCTACTTCACCCAAAGCAACATCACGTTGAGCGCCCGCCTCTCGGTCCATACGATTAGCCGCATAGGTCGCCAAAGGCCTACGACTGATTTCATCTAATACAGGATCACCCATCACCACCTGCTGACTTACATCAGCAAATAGTGAGCCCTTATCCATCATAACTCGTTGAAGATACAGATAAGCCCTAATATTTTCAGTAGTCGGCTCATCAATGGCCTTGTCCATAAACGCTTGCATATGCTCTCGAAACCATGCGGTACTGAAAGGCTTTAACTTACGCTGGCTAGGCTCCGCTACCGCAACAAATTCCGACTTAATAAGCTGCTCGGGTTCTTCTGGCTCAGGGATGACTTGATACCAAAACCAGCCTTCTTGGCTACGCAGATAAAATGGATCGTCAATGGCATAGGCAGGCAATATGAACAGAAAGAATATGATGATTGGGATGGACAACCAAAGGATAAACCATGGCAATAATGAGGATCTCATTATCAGCTCCTGAATGAATCATAGAGCCAAAATGCTAATGTACCCAGAAAGAACGATTGGCAAGATAGATGAAAAAAAACTGCAGGTTTCTGACTATAGTTAAACTGTTAATTGGCCTTATTCAAAGACACCATATCTCATGATTTACCTTGTAGCGACACAAAATCGTAAAACACTAATGCCCGTTTTGTACTGACTTACAAATGCAAAAACCCCCCTAGAGACTAACTCTAAGGGGATATTTCTTCTGCTAAGGCACGATAGTGTTACATCAGGGGCTGGGCAAACAAGCTGCCATTGTCATACAAAGGAAAACCGCTAGCACCTTGAGACTTGAAGGTGACTTGCCAGCAAGTCGCGTTTTGCAAATTACTGCGGATCTCTTCAAGAGTGCGACCACAAGTTGCCACATCAAACAGTGCATTGGTTTGATCTGCTTTACCACTTTCAGGCACAAAGCTCAGATGATAGTTGCTGATCTCGACGGGAATGTCGCTGCCACTTTGTCCCCCAAGGGTAAGAGCAGCA
>NZ_JBOFMC010000454.1:0-26639 GCF_051658185.1 Shewanella sp.
GTACAATATCACCGGGGCATTTTTAGTCGGGCTCATGGGGGCCGCCCACTGTTTTGGCATGTGTGGTGGACTGGTAGGAGCGTTTTCAGCCCAAATCCCCCAAGCCAAAACCGGTAATTTACTGGCCCATCAATTGAGGTTTCTACTCAGTTATCACCTTGGTCGACTCCTCAGTTATACCGTTGCTGGTGCGCTGGTGGGCGGCTCGGCGGCCATGTTGGGCCATTTATTTGAGGTAGATAGCTACTTGTTAGTGCTCAGGATGGTGGCGGGATTGATGATGATCGCAACCGGCCTGTATATCGCCAAACTGTGGGGCGCCATTGTCCATATTGAACGGATGGGTAAGTGGTTATGGCTCGCCTTAAAACCTGTCGCCCAGCGTTTCGTCTCGATACAGCGCCCTACACAAGCCCTGATGGCCGGCATGATCTGGGGTTGGCTGCCCTGTGGTTTAGTGTACAGTACCTTAACTTGGGCAGTGGCCAGTGGCTCAATGTATCAAGGAGGATGTATCATGCTAGCCTTTGGCTTAGGCACACTGCCGGCATTATTAACCGCTGGGGTTGCCGCCAAACAACTGGCGAATTGGGTTCAACAAAAAACTATTCGATTAATGAGTGGGTTACTACTTGTGGCCTTTGGTAGCCATACTTTATATATCGCAGCAGCGCAGCTAAACTAGCCCAAGCTAGTGAATTGGTTTAACATGGCAACAGTGGATAAACTTGAGAACCGACATGGCAATAGAACAAAATAAAAACCGTCGTCCTGCAGCTAGCGGGTGCGCTATCCATTGTCACGACTGCAGCATGGGTACCCTTTGCATACCTTTTACCTTGAATGCAAATGAGTTAGATCAGCTCGATGATATTATTGAGCGAAAAAAACCGATTCAAAAAGGCGAACAAATTTTTAAATCTGGCGATCCGTTAAAATCGTTGTTTGCCATCCGCTCCGGCACGATTAAAAGTTATACCATTACCGAACAAGGTGATGAACAAATCACTGGCTTTCATTTAGCTGGGGATGTGATAGGTTTTGATGGCATTCATGCTCAGTCACACCAAAGTTTCGCCCAAGCCTTAGAAACCTCAATGGTCTGTGAAATCCCCTTTGATGTCCTCGATGAGTTATCGGGCACTATGCCAAAATTACGCCAACAAATCATGCGGTTAATGAGTAACGAAATCATGAGCGATCAGGAAATGATCCTCCTACTCAGCAAAAAAAATGCCGAAGAACGCTTGGCAGCATTTATCAGTAATTTAGCGAATCGCTTTGGTAATCGGGGCTTTTCTCCAAAGGAATTTCGCTTAACCATGACCCGCGGCGATATTGGTAATTATCTTGGGTTAACGGTTGAGACGATTAGCCGCTTGTTGGGACGTTTTCAAAAATCGGGACTCATCGAAGTCAAAGGCAAATACATCACTATCGTGGATCATAATGAACTTAACCAGTTAGCAGGTCATTCCCGTATTGCCAGATAACCGATTGCCAGTCATATGACAAAAAGCGCCCGACGCGGCTCAGCGACTTGCCCGATAGGCGCTTTTTAAACGAGTTTTGATCTAGAACAATACCGTTAATTGCCAATGGCTCATGATAATCATAAGCCGATGACTTTAAGGAACATGCTATGAAGGATTATCACAAGATTCTCGTTGTTGTTGACCCTACCACAGTGCATCAAGTTGCCCTCGCCCGTGCAGTGACATTAGCCAGTAAAAGTCATGCCCATGTCACTGTGTTTCTCTCTATTTTTGATTTTTCCTACGAGATGACCTCGATCCTCTCTAATCAGGAACGCGAAGCGATGCGCCAAGGGGTAATCGCCCAGCGGCTGGCTTGGATCAATGATTTGTTATCCCATTACAGCCATTTAAACTTGAGTATCGACACTCAAGTAATTTGGCATAACCGCCCCTTTGAAAGCATTATTAATCATGCTATTTCAGGTGGTTACGACCTAATCGTTAAGGGTACTCATGCCCACGATAAACTCAAAGCGGTGATATTCACCCCAACCGATTGGCATTTAATGCGTAAAGCGCCAATGCCAGTGTTGATGGTTAAGGAACACGATTGGCCTGCTGCCGGCAAGATTCTGTGCGCCATTAATGTTGCTAGCGAAGATGCCGCCCATCAAATGCTCAACGATAAAATCATTGAGCATGCCAAAGATCTGGCGACAAAATTCGCCGCCGAAGTGCATTTAGTCAATGGCTTTCCTGGCACACCGGTAAACCTTGCCATTGAATTACCGGATTTTGATGCTCAAACCTACAATGACACCGTCCGCAAGCAACATGAAGAACGGATCCATGCCATCGCCACGGCAAATGGCATCGAGCTCAGCCACTGTCATGTTAACGAAGGCTTACCTGAAGATGTGATCCCAGAACTGGCGCAGCAACTGGATGCGGAACTGGTGATTTTGGGCACCGTCGGCCGTACGGGCTTTTCTGCCGCCCTTATCGGCAATACGGCAGAACATGTGATTGATAGCATTAACTGTGATCTGTTAGCGATTAAGCCTGACGGCTATAAATCCCCCTTAGAAACGCTTTAAGGGGCACAGGCCTCTTTACCCCGCCTAAGATAGCTGGAATAATACGCGCCCTGAAACTGTGTTACTGGGCGCTTTTTATGTTAGCAGCTATACCTGAGGTCACCGCACATCACATGTCCGAAGAATTATCGAAAAAACAAACTACTCGACTCAATAAGTTACAAAAACGCCTACGCCGTGAAGTGGGCAGTGCCATCGCAGATTACAATATGATTGAAGATGGCGATCGGGTGATGTGTTGCTTAAGTGGCGGTAAAGACAGTTATGCCATGCTGGATATTCTGCTCAACCTGCAGCAGCGTGCGCCGATCCAGTTTGAAATCATTGCCGTTAACTTAGACCAAAAACAACCCGGTTTTCCTGAGGATATCCTGCCGGCGTATTTGGATAAGCTCAAGGTTGCCTACCATATTTTGGAAAAAGACACCTATTCCATCGTTAAAGATAAAATCCCTGAGGGCAAAACGACTTGCTCCCTGTGTTCGCGCTTGCGCCGTGGTACTCTCTATGGTTTTGCCCAACGCATTGGAGCGACGAAAATTGCCTTAGGGCATCACCGCGATGACATCATTGAAACCCTATTTTTAAACATGTTTTACGGTGGCAAACTCAAAGCTATGCCGCCTAAATTATTGTCAGACGATGGCGCCAATATCATCATCCGTCCGTTAGCCTATTGCCGCGAAAAAGATATCGCCGAATACGCTGAGCTTAAGCAGTTCCCGATCATCCCGTGCAATCTTTGCGGCTCTCAAGAAAATTTAAAGCGCGCTGCAATTAAAGAAATGTTAAATCAATGGGATAAACAACATCCCGGCCGGATTGAGACGATCTTTACCGCCATGCAGAACACGGCCCCTTCCCAAGGAGTGGACCGGGAACAGTTTGATTTTATATCGTTAAAACGCGATCCCGATGCTCCAATGAAAGGCGATGTGGCAGAGGCAGATTTACCCGCATTTGATTTTCTGGATATTGCCAATAGCGGCCATATTGATCTGGATGCCGCGAAACGTATCGATATCGTGAATGTCTACGAAGTGTGAACAACCGACTAATCAGTTATTAAAACAACGATTAAGGCTTTGTTTAGGCCGCTCAACATCTGCAGGCGGCTTAACGCGCGCACAGCGTTAAACAAAACATGAGCGGTACCGTCGCCGCACGGGCACATTCAACCTATTCATCTCAAAAGCTCATCTGCCCAGCATATGCCTGGGCAGATTGCTTTATGGCGCTAAAATGTAGCGCGCGAGTGCTAGATATGAATGCTAAATATAAGTGCTGAATAGTGCCGCTAAGCGATTGCAACGCGGAGCAATGGCATCAGCCTCATGCTATTCAAGGTAAGCTTATCGCGACAATATCAGCAATTCGCGATAACCTACTTTTACTCATTTCACCCACGGGCTCAACACGGTAGGACGCTGGCTAAAGCTTAAGGTTTCGAGGGTTGCAACATCTGCTGCCGCGATCCGCAATGGTCCCTGACTCACCTGCGTGCGGCCATTTAGTGTGATATCCACCACCGCATCTGCTGGAAACTCAAAATGTAAGCCAGCAATAGGCTCACTAAAATATCGCATCGGGAATCCCTGCATCGCCCCTAATAATTTATCCATTTCTACCGCAATCTGTCGCAGGCGCTCTCCATCATATTGCGCCAGCGTTTGTTTAGCCCGAACTTGCATGGCAATACCACAGCCTTGCGCACTACCAGCAAACGCTAAGTTCACTAAGGCGCGCTGCTCTTTAAGGTTGGCATCAAAGGGAATAAATAGTCGTTGCGATTCTGTATAACTTAATGGCGTTGAAAATTTTTCACTTGAGATACTGCCCCGTTGCAGCTGGCAGTTCGGGGTCATTGGCACACTAAACGCGAGTTCAACCAGCTGATAATTGCCCTGATTGACTCGGGTCAGTCTTTCATAAAAACCTCTATATTCCAAAGAAATGGTCTCTGCACCTGCCGTAGCCATCCAAAAATACAAGCCACCTATTACTATTTTTTTATACATCTGCTTCTACCAACTCTCGTTTGTTATAATCTAACTTATCTAATCATTCGGCGATAATGCCTATATATACTCAAAAAAATTCACGCGTTATAGAGGATCTGTTCAGCACGACGTTGAATGCCAAGGCATACCGATAAACTCTGATTGGCCGCCATCGTCCATAGCGTGATGATCATTGACCTTGGCCCGATACAAAAAGGCCAGACATCAACTCAAAAGTACTGTCATATCAGGAAGTTTGCCAGAACCACCGGAAGATGGCACTCAATAAGTCCAAGACTTAACTAAAAACCGATGCCAAGTCGCTTCGCTTAGCCAATTTCTCGCTTAACGTGAAGCCAGCCATGCTGCCATGGTTATCAAACCTTACCGCTTTTATTGGATCCACAATGCGTTAGATGAAAAATGCTCACGCGCCCATCGCTAATCACGGCATGCCATCAATCGAAACTGCGATCGCTATCCCAACACCTTGGGGATATCGACGAATAGTTAGTGCGCAAAAAAACCTGAGCTTTTATACTAGGTATGGCTTGCAAGCGGACTAAACCAAGCTCGCCGCTCAGGGTGTGCATTGCGCAAAGCGTTCGGTGAAATAGCTTGGTTAGGTAAAAAATCAGAGTTTCTAAAAAATTGACATTGATATCGCCATCTTGCGTGCTCAATCAACGACAACATCAGGGGATTCAAGGAGGACAACCCAAATGCAGCATCATATCTTAAATCAATTTAACCGCGTCGTCGCCATCGGTGGCGGCCACGGTTTAGGTCGAGTGCTATCTGCCCTCGATTTTTTGGGCAATCGCTTAACGGGGATTGTGGCGACAACCGATAACGGCGGCTCAACGGGCAGATTAAGGGCCCAGCAGGATTGCATTGCCTGGGGGGATCTGCGTAATTGCCTCTCGCATCTTGCCCATCGTCCTTCGGTCGGCTCCCAATTGTTTGAATACCGTTTTCAAGGGGATACCGAGCTAACGGGCCATAATTTAGGGAACTTAATGTTACTTGCCCTCGATCAATTGTGCGTACGCCCCCTTGAAGCCGTGAATTTAATTCGCCATCTGCTTAACATTGATGTGCGACTTATTCCCATGTCGGAACACCCCACCCATTTAGTCGCCCTACAGGCCTGTGGCAGTAAAGTCTTTGGTGAAATAAATGTAGACAGCATGCCCGAGGCACCTATCGCCCTCAGCCTTGAGCCTGAAGTCGATGCGACATGGGAAGCCTGTGAAGCAGTGCGCCATGCTGAACTTATCATCCTCGGCCCCGGCAGTTTTCTAACCAGCATTATGCCGCCATTGCTACTGCCGCAATTTGCCAAGAGTTTAGCTAACACCAACGCCCAGATTATTTTTATTGATAATCTCCATGAAGAATCCTCTCCCGCTGGCCAATTTACCTTGGAGCAGAAAGTTGCATGGTGTCATCAAGTTATTGGAAAACCGGTGATAAATAACGTGTTGTGCCACGGCGAACAAGTGCGATTAGGCAGCACAATTAACTATTTCCCGCTCAAAAATAAACACAATCCCGCATTGCATGATCAAACGGGGCTCCGGGATGCATTAAGTGCCTTAGTGCGCGTAAAATCCGCGCTCTCCTTATCCCCCCTCGCCTCCTAAAGGCGATATCCTAAAAGCAAAAAGGGCCACAACCGGGCCCTTTTCATAACTTTATACGCTAAGTTGGCGTTAGAGAGTGTCGCCGTTAATCACGCAGTACCGCGGCAATGGCTTTGCACAGCGCCGGCATATTACTTTTGGTCATACCCGCAACGCTAATACGGCCTGAACCAACAATATACACCCCAAACTCATCCTTAAGGCGGGCAACCTGCGCTTTATTGAGGCCAGAAAAACTGAACATCCCATTTTGTCTGGAGATAAAACTAAAGTCTTGGGTCACCCCTTCTGCGCTTAAACTCTCGACAAATAACTCACGCATTTGCGCAATACGCTCACGCATTTCAGTCACTTCCTGCACCCACATGGCTTTTAATGACGCATCACCTAAAATGGTGCTCACAATTAATGCCCCATGAGCCGGCGGATTTGAGTAGTTAGCGCGGATAGTGCGTTTTACCTGACTAAACGCGCGTATTGCAGCCTCAGCATCCTCAGCGACGACCGTCACTGCACCAATTCGCTCATTGTATAAGCCAAAGTTTTTCGAGAAAGAATTAGCCACTAACAGCTCAGGAACGGCCGCAGCCACTAAACGTAAGCCCGCTGCGTCCTCTTCAATACCGCGCCCAAAGCCTTGATAGGCAAAATCAAATAAGGGCACTAATTGCTTCTCGGCACAAAGCTGAGCGACCAATCCCCATTGTTCCAACGTCAAATCAATCCCGGTAGGATTATGGCAGCAGCCATGTAGCAGGATCACATCGCCTGCCTGTGCATGGGCAAGGTCCGTCATCATGGCATCAAAATCAATATCATGGGCACTGGCGTTGTAGTATCCGTATTCTTTAACCGTTAGACCGGCCGTTTCAAAAATATTTTGATGATTGGCCCAAGTTGGATTACTGACCCAGATCGTCCGCGATGGGGTATTACGCAGTAAAAACTCGGCAGCGATGCGCAGTGCGCCAGTGCCACCGGGCGCTTGTGCCGTAGCTGCACGACCAGAGGTTATCAATGCATTGCCTTCACCAAATAACAGCGCTTGGACTACGCGGTTGTAGGCTTGTACGCCCTCAATTCCTAGGTAATTTTTGGTTTTTTCTTGCTCGAGTAACAAGGCTTCAGCTTTTTTAACTGATGGTAATACCGGCGTTTGTCCGGCTTCATCCTTATAAATACCTACCCCAAGGTTTATTTTATCTTGGCGAGGATCCGCCTTAAACGTATCGGTTAAACCAAGAATGGGATCGGCGGGAGCAAGTTCTACCTGAGAGAAAATCATGACTACTTATCCTAAATATTCGCGTGTAGGGAAATTTCGGTTTATTTATACCATTGTCTGCAAAAGGGGAATAGCATCTTATTTCACATCTTCAGGAAATATGTTTCACAATTATGGATTTTGCATAATTATTGGTAAATAAATGCGAGATCATTGATACGCAAGACAAAATAGCAATGAGGATTCATTTGAAGAGGGATAGACCGCAAAGACGCCAATATACGTGACAGGAACAAAGCAAAAAGGCCTAACATTGACGTTAGGCCTTTTTAAGGATGGTACCCGAGGCCAGACTTGAACTGGCACGCTGTTACCAGCGAGGGATTTTAAATCCCTTGTGTCTACCGATTCCACCACTCGGGCAAACTCTTTATATTAATAACGGGAATCATGTCATTAATATGCAATTTTGTGGAGGCGCGACCCGGAGTCGAACCGAGATCGACGGATTTGCAATCCGCAGCATAGCCATTCTGCCATCGCGCCTTAGTTTTAAAAGGCTATATAAAAGCCTTCACTCCAAAGCCTATGCGCCTTATAAGGTATCACTTAATATGATATTGGCTGCATAAGATTGGAGCGACATATCGGGTTCGAACCGATGACCTATACCTTGGCAAGGTATCGCTCTACCAACTGAGCTAATGTCGCACTGCCACTTAACGCTCAATACTTGCGTATGATTTACGTTAAGCGTCAAAGTTTGCAATTGATTGCTTTCCCCTGACTGCGGATTGGCATTCTACCGATTTAGATCGAAGAGTCAATCAACAATTGCCAAATCAGTGGGCTCAGTGGATCGTTTGCCCAATATTGCGTCATTACGTATAAGTTTTATCCCGTACTCAGCATCGCCCTACTCTGTGACAAATCTCTCCGACACTGTGATAACAAACAAAAGCGGCTCACACATCGCGCTGCCAAGATTAAGTGGGTAACAGCAGCATTAATACCGCGGCACAAAAAAGCGCCCATATTGGGCGCTAAGGGCGATATCAGCTTAACACTTCAGGATTAAACCTGCGTTTAGGCTGGAAGTGACAGCGTCGTCAACCCTAACATGGTTTGCATCACGCCAACCACTTGGCAGCTATAACCAAATTCGTTGTCATACCATACATACAGAATGGCACGTTTACCTTCAGCAATCGTCGCTTGAGAATCCACCACACCGGCGTAACGGGAGCCGACTAAATCACTGGACACAATCTCGGTTGAGTCTGTGTAATCGATTTGGTTTTGCAGAGGCGATTGCAGTGCGGTGTCTTTCAAGTATTCGTTTAATTCGTCTTTATTGGTCTCAGCATTTAAGTTCATGCTGATGATCGCCATAGAGACGTTAGGGGTCGGCACGCGAATGGCGTTACCCGTCAGTTTGCCGGCTAGCACGGGCAATGCCTTGGCCACAGCTTTGGCGGCTCCCGTCTCAGTGATAACCATGTTAAGGGGTGCACTGCGACCGCGGCGATCCGCAGTATGGTAGTTGTCGATCAGGTTTTGATCGTTCGTGTATGAGTGAATCGTTTCAACATGGCCATTCTCAATGCCGTATTTATCATTCACTGCTTTTAACACTGGGGTAATAGCGTTGGTCGTACAACTCGCGGCAGACACGATAATATCCTCAGGCGTGATATCGCCTTCGTTAACACCGTAAACGATGTTTTTAATCGCGCCCTTCGCAGGTGCCGTTAGCAGCACTTTACTCGCGCCAGGGCTCTTAAGGTGGAGGCCTAGACCAGCTTCATCTTTCCAAATACCGGTATTATCCACCACGAGCGCATCGTTAATGCCGTATTTGGTGTAATCAACTTCATCGGGAGAGTTGGCATAAATCACCTGAATATAAGTACCGTTGGCGATAATGGCATTGTTCTCTTCATCAACTTCCACAGATCCATTAAAGGGACCATGTACCGAATCGCGGCGCAATAAGCTGGCGCGCTTTTCTAAATCCCCTTTTTTACCACCGCGTAAGACGATGGCGCGCAGTCTTAACTTATTGCTACGACCGGTGCGCTCGATAAGCAAACGTGCCAACAACCGTCCAATCCGGCCAAAACCATAAAGAACCACATCTCGAGGCGCGATATCATCGGCATGATCGATAGCATCAGCCAATTCTTTAGCCATATATGCTTCAATATCTTGAGTATCGGTATGATCGCGCCAGTAGTTGACGGCTAATTTACCAATATCGACTTTGCATTGTTTAACGGCGAGTTTGCTTAATGCTTGAACGAAGGGGAAGCTCTCCCGTAAACGTAATTTTTCACCAACATGGCGGCGAACTAAACGGTGCGCTTTAATGATTTCAATCGTAGAAGCATTGAGTAATGGCTTACCATAAACCACCACCTCAACACCTTGGTTACGGTATAATTTGCCCAACAAAGGCTGCATCGCCTCTGCCATTTCAAAACGTTCTTGCCAACTTTGTAGGTGTTTATCAGCGCTCATTTACAGATCCTTTATCTCACTTTTCAATAAAATGTACTGAAAGGTTTGAGTAACATGATGAAAAGACCAATAATCTTATGCAGGTTTTAGGTAAAACCCTGTTTTGGTCGGCGCCATTGTAATGAAAAGCGTGCATTCTTGCTAGAAAGATATTTTCTATAAATATGTAATTTTATTAGAAAAAATTCCATTTGGAGCGTGTTTTGAAACGAAATTTTGTAAAAATTACATCATTTACTCTGGGGTTGTGCATTTTGGGTATTTTCGGTTGTAATAATGACCAAAATATCTCAGCAATTTGTAAAAATAATCCTGAAATTTGTGCTGATTTGCATCAAGATAGCTGGTGTCTTGCAGAGAAAACCCAGCTCATTGAGCAGCGCTATCACCTAAAGGATTCTCCGTCGCCTAGCGACAAACAACTGTATCGACAGCTGATTTCCCTAGAGAATTACAGTCGCTGTATGGAATTAGCCGCAGAGGTACAGCATATTCTCCACACCGCACGTACAGAGGAGCGCGCCAAAGCTTTTCGTTCAAGCACGCAACAGTTAACTTTGCTACAGGAGCAAATCCGCACGCGGCAAGATCCTTTTATGTCCTATTATCAATGGACGCGCTTTGGCGATACCTCAGCGCTAACGCGCTTGATAGCCCAAGAAAAGGCCGGAGACGTCAGCGAGCCCTTCTTACTCGCCCAGATTGCCACTTATTATAATAATCACGATGCCATAAAAGCGCAGCAGTTATACCTTAAGGTCTTTGATCACATTCAATACGATGAATTTGACCCCAACTGGTTACTGGGCTTAGCGGCCACGTATCAACAACAGCAGCAATTTGCCCAGAACTATATGTTAACAAAAGCGAACCTAGTACTGACCCAGCAAAAATATTCTGCCGATAAGATGCTAGCCTTGCTTGGGGGCGATAAAAAGCTCGCCGCCCAGTTGGATAACTTAGCCCAAGACTTGATCGCAGTATTAAAAAATGGGACATATCTTCATAGTCCGGTACGCCAGTGGCTCACCACGCCATCAGCAAACGGCACCATTCCTACGGCTACGTTCAAGCCGATGAGCGAGTGACGTGACGAACAAACGGCCTGCTATCTTGTAATTTTTTATCTAAAATCTAGACTAAAAACACAGTTTTCGCGAGCGATGTAAAAAAAACTGCGAATTTGTTATGCAAAAACCGCCTTAACGGTCAATTTAACTTGACGATAGCTGTCAGTTTGGTAATTTTACTACCAGTTAATTTTTATAATCACCAGAGGGATATGAGATGACTATCCGTGTAGCAATAAATGGCTATGGCCGTATCGGTAGAAACATATTACGCGCCTTATATGAAAGCGAAAAAGTTTACCCAATTGAGATTGTTGCGATCAACGATTTAGGTGATGCCTCCATCAACGCCCACCTGACCAAATACGATTCGGTTCACGGTCGTTTCAACGCTAAAGTTGACCATGATGCCGAGGCCATCTATGTCAATGGTGATAAAATCCTGACCTTCCAAGAACGTGATCCCGCTAAATTACCTTGGGCTGAATTGAACGTCGATGTCGTGTTTGAATGTACCGGGATCTTCACATCTAAAGACTCAGTTCAACCCCACCTCAGTGCTGGCGCCAAGAAAGTCATTATTTCAGCCCCGGGCAAAAATGTTGATGCCACCGTGGTTTACGGTGTGAATAATGACGTGTTAACTGCCGATATGACGGTGATTTCTAACGCTTCTTGCACCACGAACTGCCTTGCGCCGTTTGCTAAACCGTTAAATGATGAGATTGGTATCGAATCTGGTTTAATGACCACCATTCATGCTTATACCAACGATCAACGCCTATCAGACGTGTATCACACCGATTTGCGCCGCGCTCGCGCCGCGGCATTGTCGATGATCCCAACTAAAACCGGCGCCGCAGCGGCAGTAGGTTTGGTTGTACCTGAATTACAAGGTAAATTTGATGGTTTAGCCGTACGCGTACCCACGGTAAACGTATCACTGGTTGATTTATCATTCATCGCCGCCCGTGACACTACGGTTGAAGAAGTGAACGCCATTATCGAACGTGCTGCTAGCGTTGCACCTCTGAGCGAAGTGTTAGCGGTTAACAAAGAGCCATTGGTGTCTATCGACTTTAACCACAACGCGTTTTCATCTAACTTCGATGCGACACAAACCCGTGTAAACGGCCGTTTAGTTAAAGTGATGGCTTGGTACGATAACGAATGGGGCTTTAGTAACCGTATGCTAGACAACGCGGTTGCGTTAATGAACGCGAAATAATCGCTGTTCGTCAGCTTTATTCAACGCCCTGCATTTGCGGGGCGTTTTGTTATCCGCATCAACAATTCCGCAGATAAAAAATCCCCGCCGCGGCGAGGATTTTTGTAATGGGAGTGCTAGTCACCCCCGTCACTCTTCTTAGGCATTGCCCTTGATCTTCATGTTGAGCGTCTTTGCAAAATCCAGCATCCGCGTGAGCGGAATAAGTGCTTTGATGCGTAGTGCCTCATCGACAAAAATCTCGTGACTGGTTTTATCGCTGTCACTTAACGCTGCATCTATCGCCTGTAAACCATTCATCGCCATCCAAGGACAGTGGGCACAGCTCTTACAGGTTGCTCCATTGCCACCCGTGGGTGCTTCGATAAGGATTTTATCCGGGGCCGCCTGCTGCATTTTGTAGAAAATGCCACGATCGGTGGCCACAATCATCCGCTGATTGGGTAAAGTTTGGGCGGCTTTGATCAATTGACTGGTTGAGCCGATGGCATCGGCCATGGCCACCACGCTGGCGGGGGATTCAGGGTGGACCAAAATTGCCGCATCAGGATACTGGTTTTTTAACTCTCGCAGCGCATTGGCTTTAAATTCATCATGAACAATACAATCGCCCTGCCACATCAGCATCTCGGCGCCAGTTTGTTTCGCGATATAACTGCCTAAATGGCGGTCTGGCCCCCAAATGATTTTTTTACCTTCACTGTCTAAGTGCTCAACGATTTCCAGAGCGATACTCGAGGTCACAACCCAATCGGCGCGGGCTTTTACCGCTGCCGAGGTGTTGGCATAGACCACGACGGTATGATCTGGATGCGCATCACAAAAGGCACTGAATTTATCAATTGGGCAACCTAAGTCTAAGGAGCAGGTCGCTTCGAGGGTGGGCATTAATACCGTTTTTTCAGGACTTAGAATTTTGGCGGTTTCGCCCATAAACTTAACGCCGGCGACTATTAACGTCTTGGCGGGATGATCGCGACCAAAGCGTGCCATTTCAAGCGAATCGGACACGCAGCCACCGGTTTCTTCTGCAAGCGCTTGAATTTCAGGGTCGGTGTAATAATGGGCAACCAGTACGGCGTCTTTTTCAATCAGCAGTTGTTTGATCCGCGCTTTATAGTGGGCTTTTTGTTCATCGGACAAACGCACGGGCTTAGGCGGAAACGGGTAATCCATCGTGGCGATTGTAGGGGCAACTGCACTGGGGCTTAACGGGCTCATAACTCATCCATCGAGATAACAACATTCGCGGATTATACGTAATTAGCTGCAAAAGATTAACCCATTTATGTCAGCAAATAAAAAAGGACGTTTACACCGTCCTTTTCATATTTTTTAACCACGCCTTACGCTTGCTTAACGCATGGCCAATAACATCTCTTGGGGCGCTTCAAGATATTGTTTCCACAGATTACAGAAGCGGGCAATGGTGCCCCCATCGATCACGCGGTGATCCCCAGACCAACTCACTTGCATAATTTGCCGGGCCTCAACCTCCCCTTTAGCGTTGAAGCGCGGCAGGGTTTGCAACTTGCCTAAGGCCACAATGGCAACCTCGGGTTTGTTGATGATCGGCGTCGCGACGGTGCCGCCTAGCGCCCCAATATTAGAGATAGAAATGGTGCCATCTTTGAGATCTGCAGGTGCGACACGCCCGCTTCTGGCTGCTTGCGTTAACCGGCTGATCTCCTGCGCGATCTCAAGAATACTCTTGTTCTGCACATCCTTAACGTTAGGCACTAATAATCCTACCTTAGCATCGACCGCCATGCCAATATTGTGGCGGGCTTTGTAGGTTAACTCGGTGCAATCGGCATTGACTTGGCTATTCATGATAGGGAATTGCGATAAAGCCAGCGACATCGCCTTCATAAAGAAAGGCATCATGGTGAGCTTCACTTCGGCAGATGAATATTTTACTTTCATGCTTTCGCGTAGGGCGACAAGTTCGGTTAAATCAAACTCTTCACAATAGGTAAAATGCGGAATGGTCGACACCGACTCCGTCATCATTCGTGCCATCACCGCTTTAACGCCGCGAATGGGTTCGACGCTATCCCGAGGATCAACACTAATGTTCACAGCATGATTAGCAGAACTGTTGGCAATATGTGTACTACCATGTGTGCCAAGATGAGGCACAGTTGCGATTAATGCGCTGTCAGCGCCTAGGGGCTCCAAAGGCGCCTTAAGCGTAGCATCGGGTTGACTAGCAGCCCCCTCCGCGCCCAAAGCTTGAAAACGGCTTATGTCCTCTTTGTATACTCGGCCATGTTTACCGCTCCCCTGAACACGGCTTAAATCAATATCTAAGGATCGCGCCATACGCCGTACGGCAGGACTTGCCAAGGCTTTACCTTGACGCTGCGCCGCCCCATCTCCCCGTCCCGCGCTCAAGGCATGCGCCGCTAACGGTTGCATTATGGTCTCAGGGGCGATTGAGGGCTGTTCAATTTCAATGGCATATAAAGGGGCGTGCACCTTGGCGAGCTGTCCTTTGCGATAATGCAGCTTGGCAATTTTCCCGGCTTTGATCGCAGGAATTTGCACCAGTGCTTTATCGGTCATCACATCGGCTATCGGTTGATCCTCTTTGACGCTATCGCCCTCTTGCACCAGCCATTCGACCAACTCACACTCGACAATACCTTCGCCGATATCTGGTAGTAAAAACTCTTCGATACTGCTGCTTAGACGCGAAATCGCCCCCGTTGGCGCTAAGGCCGCTTCCACTGATGGGGTTGGCGCGATTACGGCGGGCTCATCTTCTTGGATTTGCACGGCATATAAAGGCGCATGCACTTTAGCAATATCTCCCTTCGCGTAATAGAGCTTAGTCACCACCCCGCCAAAAGGCGCAGGTATTTGCACTAAGGCTTTATCGGTCATCACATCGGCAATGGGTTGATCTTCAACCACGGTATCGCCCTCTTTGACCAACCAGTCAACCAGTTCACATTCCACCACGCCTTCACCAATGTCCGGCAAAATAAAATCTTTAATCATACCGGACTCCTAGAAAGTCACTGAGGCTTTGATGGCTTCAAAGGTTTTAAGCGCATCGGGCATATATTCTTTTTCATGGACTAACGGATACGGGGTATCGAGTCCACACACCCGGCTAATGGGGGATTCTAAATACAAAAAACATTCCTCTTGGATAGTGGCAGCAATCTCCCCGGCAAAACCTCCAGTTAAGGGCGCCTCATGGTTAACCAGCAGCCGTCCGGTCTTTTTAACCGACTGCGCAACGGTCTCCACATCCCAAGGGGCTAAGGTCCTAAGGTCAATAATCTCACAGGATATGCCCTCTTTTGCCGCCATATCAGCCGCCTTTTCTAGGATCTCCATTTGCGCGCCCCAGGCAACTAAAGTGATATCCTTGCCTTCGCGGATCACTTGGGCTTTACCTAATTCAATCTCATAATCGCCCTCTGGCACTTCACCTACCGAGGCGCGATATAAGCGTTTAGGTTCAAAAAAGATCACCGGATTTTTATCGCGAATCGAGGCCAATAACAGCCCTTTGGCTTGCTCAGGATTGCGTGGCACCACCACCTTCAACCCGGGTGTTTGGGTAAAATAGGCTTCTGGGGACTGAGAATGATAATGCCCGCCAGCAATGCCGCCACCATAAGGGGTGCGAAACACTAAGCTCCCGACGTTAAACTCATTACCGCTACGATAACGGAACTTGGCAGCCTCATTGACGATTTGATCAAACGCCGGAAAGATATAATCAGCAAATTGGATCTCCGCCACCGCCGTCATGCCATTCGAGGCTAATCCATTGGCAAAACCAGCAATCCCCTGCTCTGTCAGTGGCGTATTAAAGCAGCGTTCACGGCCAAATTTTTCTTGAAGTCCCGAGGTGGCCCGAAACACACCACCAAAATGACCGACATCTTCCCCAAACACCACCATGCGCTCATCAGCCTGCATGGCGATAGACAAGGCCTCATTCACGGCCTGTAACATATTCATTTCTGCCACGGCTTATAGCCTCCCTGCACTTTTCGGATAGGATTGTGGGTATTTTTTAATGTGCGCTTTTAAATCGCTGAGCTGTTTTTTCAATGCGGGGGTCGGAGTGTCGTACACATCTTCAATCATTTCATCCAACATTGGCACAGGGAGCTTTTCGGCGACCTTCACAGCGGCTAAGACTTCCTCTCGATACTTCTCTAGCAATGCCACATCATCGGCTTCGCTAAACCAGCCCTTATTCAACAGCCACAATTTAAAGCGTTTTACCGGATCATGCTGTTGCCATTTGGCTTCTTCATCCTTAGAGCGGTAACCCGAAGGATCATCGGAGGACGAATGGGCGCCAAGACGGTAAGTCATCGCTTCAATTAACACCGGGGCGTTGTACTCAATCGCGTAGGCTCGTGCTTGCTGGGTTGCGGCCAATACCGCCAGCATATCGTTGCCATCGACCCGAATGGTATGCATTCCATAGCCTACACCACGGCTGGCAATACCGTTGCCGGCAAACTGCTCCTCTGTCGGGGTGGAAATGGCGTAGCCATTGTTACGGCAGAAAAAAATCACTGGGCATTTTAATACCGCAGCCATATTTAGCCCTGCATGAAAATCGCCTTCGGATGCCGCGCCTTCACCAAAATAACAAATCGCCACATTACGTTTCCGCTGCATTTTCAAGCTATAACCTACACCGGCGGCTTGAGGTATTTGGGTCGCAAGGGGGGAGGATATTGTTTGATAATGGAGCGCCGCACTGCCGTAATGGATGGGCATTTGACGCCCCTTGCCTAAGTCCTTTTCATTACTGAACATCTGATTCATAAACTGTTCAGTCGTAAAACCTCGATAACGCAGCGCCGCATGTTCCCGATATTGCGCGAGGATCACGTCCTCATGATCGAGCGCAGCTACACTCCCGACAATCGCCGCCTCTTCACCCGTACAGGTCATGTAAAAGCTAATCCGCCCTTGACGCTGAGCGCCGAGCATCCGCTCATCGAGCACCCGAGTGAATACGCAGGTATCGTAAATTTTTAATGCGAGTGCGGGGTCGATATTCGGTAACACCGCAGTTTCATAGGGCGTGCCGTCGGCTTGAAGAATTCTGAGGATAGGAATGTTAAGTGATGCCTTATCCAAGAAGCCGACACGGTGCACGGTATCCGTGTTGAGTGTTGCTTTGCTCATATTGTGCTCTTGTTATCTTGTGCCACAGCAACCAGTATCAGTTACCGTGACTGATTTATACGAATATGTTGTTGAACATTACGTTAACGTAAACTACCTATCAACCACTCATGGAACAGATGCCCCAACTTATCTCGACGGCGGATGTACATAATGCTTTACAAAAGCTTAACTTATGCGTGGTTCTCGTGCCGGAACCACACAGATAAGCGTGCGCTGGCCAATCGGTACTTTGGCATTTGGGAACACAATCGCCTCCACCTCTTGCTCGACCACGATGTCTTTGCCCTCCTCCCGCGCCAACACGAATCCCTTTGGAAAGGCCCTGAAATTCTCAACATCAGTAGCAAAAGTAAATTCAAAATCACTGGCATGTTTATTGATAACCCGGCAAACCTGATATAAGTGCAGTTTTGTTGGATCAAATTTATCTAATGTCAAAGACTTAGTCGTAATGAGTCGAACAAACATCTCCTCGGCGGCCAATAACCGCGACATATCGTTTTGCCCTAAGGGATACACTTTGCCAAGCTCAAGGGTAAATGCCTCTGCGCCGTAATGCTGTGAAGAAAAATAACTGAAGGTCGTGGTTGGCTCATGGTGAAATAACACCGCCTCAACCCCACTGGCGGCTAAAAACATGAGTTGCTCACCGCTGTAGGGGCGGCCTTGGCGATATGGGTAGACCGCAAATTTTTCATGCTTTGAAGAGCGCATTGCCGTATGCAGATCATAATGGAGTCGCTGGCGCCCCGAGTTCTTAAAAAACCGATCGACATATTCTTCCAATTTTTTCGCTCGAATGCGTTCAGGATTAATCAACCCTGGTGGCATCGAATGTGCGCCACTAAAGAGTCTATTCATGTTTTCATCGACAATTCGAGTGCCATTATTGATGGCATTCGGATTACCAATAATGAATAAAATACGTTGTTTGGCAATAACATGTTGCTGTAACAGTTGGCTAATGATGCGATTACACAATTCGATGGGGGCGGTTTCATTACCATGGACGCCGCAGGAAAAGATAATGTCTTTCTCGGTAGGTTCCATAGGTTCAAACAGGATAATCCCCCTATCCCACACTGAAACCTGAGTATGTTCCCCCAAGTGAAAGCGTAAAGTCTCATCCCACGGCTCGGGGTGTTTGAGGGTCAAGGTTAAAAAATCCGTTGAATCTAACAGCGCTGTTAACACAAAATTCTCCTTATCATGGCGCGTTTTAGGTATGGAGCACCGGCAATAACATTTGCTGCGCCAAAATGTGATGTTCTCCATCGTAAAAATTGCCCCAATACTAACATAAGTCTTTCATCTGTATCTCAGGATTGATGGCAACAGGGCTATTTTTAAAAGAATGTAACGCAACCGCGCATCTGTTAAGCACCGCTAACGATGACTTTACAGCAGGCTTGCTTTTATGTCGCAATTTGCCCACAATCCTGAGCCATCTAGACTTCTTTTAAGGGTTATCATGACGTTAGCAACATTTGGTGCCGGTTGTTTTTGGGGCGTAGAGTATGTTTTTAGACGAGTCGATGGTGTCATCAATGCCACTTGCGGTTACATGGGCGGCAATAACGCCGCAACGACCTATCAAGAAGTAAAACAAGGCCATACTGGTCATGCTGAAGTGGTGCAAGTGGAGTTTGATCCCAATATCGTCAGTTATGAGGCGCTACTGGAGGTGTTTTGGAAAAACCACAATCCCACGACTCTCAATATGCAAGGCGGTGATATGGGTAGCCAATATCGCAGTACGATCTTCTTCCATGACCGTGAGCAAAAGGCGATTGCCGAGGCATCAAAACTCGCCCTAGCCCGCTCTGGCCGCTGGGGGTTACGGCAAATTGTGACTGAAATTGTGCCATTGCAACCATTTCACATTGCCGAGGAATATCATCAAAATTACCTTGATAAGAATAACTTACCGAGCTGCCATTTCGAATACTGATCATACTGAGGCACGTATCGTACTAAGCACTAGCACTAGCACTAAGCTTGCCGAAGAAAACATACCGGGATGACGCTGTTGGGATGGTGGTGTAGGGATTTCGTGTGAGAAGCTGATGTAGGCATTGCTCTGTTGGCATGAGGGCATCGATATATCAATTTCATCATTGCTATATCGATTCATCGCATTCGCTGCCCTATCGTTGCCAATGGCGCACTGCGCGGCCAAAACAACGCCGTCAACAAAAACGCACTCAAAGCTGAGTGCGTTTTTTAGTCTAAGTCAGTCATCCCTCAATGATCAGGCAGTTAACGCCTTATCAATCAGGCTCTGAGCCTCTTGGATGATCTGTGCTAAATGTTGCTCACTGATAAAACTTTCGCCGTAAATTTTAAATAAAGCTTCAGTGCCTGATGGGCGAGCCGCAAACCAACCGTTAGCGGTGGTCACTTTAATCCCGCCAATCGCTGCATTATTACCCGGGGCATGGGTTAACACCGCCTCAATCGGTTCACCGGCTAACACGGTAGCATTTAAAGTGTGGGCGTTTAATTTGGCAAATTTAGCTTTATTTTCAAGGCTAATCGGACTATCAATCCGCTTATAGAAGCTTTGGCCAAATTGGGCGACTAATTCTTGATAGCGCTCACCTGGGGTTTTACCCGTCACGGCCAGGATTTCTGCCGCTAATAGACCGAGGATAAAACCATCTTTATCGGTACACCAGGTTGTGCCGTCACGGCGCAAAAATGCCGCGCCAGCACTTTCTTCGCCACCAAAAGCAATGGTGGCCTGCGCCAAGCCATCGACAAACCATTTAAAGCCAACTGGGACTTCGAGCAAGGTTTTACCATGGAAGGCACAAATGCGATCAATTAGCGCACTGGAAACTAACGTTTTGCCTATGGCTAAATCTGCGCGCCAGCCAGGTCTGTGGGTTAATAAATAGTCAATAGCAACCGCCAGATAATGATTTGGGTCCATCAAGCCGGTGCCTGGACACACAATTCCATGGCGATCATAGTCAGGATCGTTGCCCAGACATAAATCATAATGATCTTTATGAGCCAATAACCCTGCCATTGCATACGCAGATGAGCAATCCATGCGGATCTTGCCGTCTTTATCTAAGGGCATAAAGCTAAAACTGGGATCAACCTTATCATTAACAAGCGTGATATCAATACCATAGCGTTCGGCGATAGGCGCCCAATAAAAAATGCCCGAGCCACCGAGAGGATCCACCCCTATGCGCACCTTCGCCTTGGCAATCGCTTGCATATCAATCACATTGTCTAAATCCGCCACATAGGGCGTGATCAAATCGATAGCATGGATATAGCCAGACACCAATGCCTCACTGTAGGCAAGCTTATTAACGCCCGCTAATCCTTGCCGCAAATAATCATTGGCTCGAGACTCAATCCAAGCCGTAATATTGCCCTCGGCAGGTCCGCCATGGGGCGGATTGTATTTGATCCCACCATCCTGAGGGGGATTGTGAGATGGCGTAATAATTAAGCCATCGGTCAAGGCCGAGCCTTGAATATTCGCCTCGCGATTGGCACAAATCACCCCATGGGAGACCACCGGGGTCGGGGTAAAACCATCGTGCTGCTGAATGTGCACCGTCACTTTATTAGCGGCAAGCACCTCGATGGCGGACAAATATGCGGCGTAAGATAACGCATGGGTGTCAATACCGAGGATCAGCGGTCCATCAATATTTACCGATTGTCGATAATCCACCACCGCTTGGGTAATGGCCCAAATATGTTGCTGATTAAAACTGCCATTAAAGGCACAACCTCGGTGGCCAGAGGTGCCAAAGCTCACCCGTTGTGTGACTTGCTCTACATTCGGGGTAATACGGTAATAATGGCTCATCAGCTTGGGAATATTGACCAAATCTTGCTGACTTGCGCTGTGTCCTGCACGTTGATGTATTGTCACCTACAGCTTCTCCTACTACTGGATTAACAGTGAAAAATAAGCAGTCCCTTGAGTGCTAGGCCCGCATCATTCAAATGGAATCAACCTTAAATACGTTCAGAAATGCTTGCCGCTCTTGCCCCATCGCAGCCAAATTTCACCAAGACTTCAACTAAAATAGCGCGTTTCTTCGCCGTATTGTTGTTGCTGGTGACCCAAAAGCCACTGCTGCCGATTTCCTTAGGATTAGCCGATGGGCTGGCGCTTAATAGTTCATCTCGTGAGCGCGCAAAATAAAGGCGATCGCGTCCTTGGATCTGCAAAATATCGGCAAACATCTGTGGGGATTGTTGATAAAGACTTTCAAGTAAAAATAAAAAACGCCCGACTGCGCCTTTTTGCTCGGCTAAGCGGGTCTCATCGACTAATAGGCTAAAATCGAGGGGCTCACGGGCGGCGGGAGTGATCTCTAAACTGCTTGCCGCTTGCTTAACCTCAAGACTTGGCTGGCTTATCGCTTTGGGTGGTAAAGGTGCAACCCCAGGTACAGTGAGGCCGAGTAATCGACGGAGAATATCAGAGGCACTCTCACCAATGCGTTCTGTTTTGCTGGCAATATGACGATAGAGCTCTTCATCTACTTCGATATATTTCATAACCTTTATTATCCTTTGTCGCTTGATAGGCTTAACCCAAAAAGTGTACCACAGCCGATCCTATCTGAGGATCTACGGGATCGAACCCCAGTGTAACTATCTCTATCAATCTGATAAAGCATCATTAATCTAAAAATGCGTGAAATCGCACATCAAATGATCCCAAGCGGTCTAAGTGCTGAAAAAGCAATCAAACGCGCAAGGTATGTTGGTAGGCGCCCCCTTCACCCTTGTCAACTTGACCTCCTTAAGGGCACAATCAGCCCACGCAAACCCGACCCTCGACAGCATTCATGAATTATGTCTCCACAGGCCATGGCCCCGCTATCCTTCTCATCCACGGCTTGTTTGGTAATCTAGATAATCTCAAAAGCCTTGGCCAAGCCCTTGAAAACCAATACCAAGTGATCCGCGTTGACGTCCCTAATCACGGATTGAGTGCCCATTGGCCGCAAATGGATTACATCAATTTGAGTCAAGCCATAATGGCTTTGCTCGATGAACTTGGCATTGAGCAGGCTCATCTTGTCGGCCACTCCATGGGAGGCAAAATTGCCATGGCAACGGCCCTGGCCTTCCCCAAACGCGTGCTTAGCGTAGTGGCGGCAGATATTGCTCCGGTAGCTTATCAGCCGAGGCATGCTGAGATCTTTGCCGCGTTAGAGAGCTTGCCCTTAACTGAGCTGCAAGGTCGCCCCCAAGCTCTGGCCCATATCCTGAGTCACGGCATTGATGATCCGACCGCCCAATTTCTCTTAAAAAATTTACAACGCACCGAAAGCGGCTTTCGCTGGAAAATGAACCTAAACGGCTTAAAAGAGTGCTATAGCAGCCTCATCGGCTGGCACAATTGTCCCCCCTTCGTGACACAAGTGTATTTGGGCCCTAGCCTCTTTATTCGCGGCGGAGCGTCCGACTACGTCACAGCGGCGCATCGGCAGGCTATCTTGGCACAATTCCCCGCGGCGCAGGCCAAAACCCTTGAGGGATGTGGCCATTGGTTACATGCCCAAAAACCGACCATTTTTAATCGAATTGTCACTGAATTTATTGATAAACAATCGCATTAAATCCCGGCAAACCTCGACCTAAATGATATAGCAGCGAACAGATTGATGTGATATATTCGCGCCTCTTTATAGCCTTATCAGACGCTATAGGACGAAGAACATATGTTATCTCAGTACATGGAACAAATTGAAACCATTGGCTTGAACCTGTTTTTTGCTGCGATATTTTTCTTTATCGGCATGGCCATCTTCGATGTGCTCAAACAAGGTAATGTGCCTAAATTTGGTCGATATATTGTTTGGTTGGTGTTATTTCTCGGCTGCGCCGGGTTTATTGCAAAAGGTATTATCCAGATGACCTGGGAAGGCTCAGGGATCGGTTAAACAAGAACATGGCAAAAGAAGCAACAGATAGAACCACCATTGACCTTTTTGCCAATGAAAAGCGCCGGGGCCGCCCACGTAGCAATCCACTGTCTCGTAGCCAACAGCTTAAGGTCAATAAACGCAATCAGATCCAGCGGGATAAAGCCAAAGGATTAAAGCGAATAGAGTTAAAGGTGTCACAAGATTTGTATGACGCCTTGAATGAGCGGGCATTGGCCAGTAACATCAGCCGTAGCCAGTTAATCGAATGGATCCTTCAGCAACACATAGAATGCTGAACCACATAGCACGACCAGATTAACGTATAAATGAACTAGACATTAAAGGATAGACAATGGCAACTGTAGGCCTTTTTTTCGGTAGCGACACAGGCAACACCGAAGCTGTCGCCAAAATGATCCAGAAAAAACTGGGTAAGAAAATGGTTGAGGTGAAAGATATCGCCAAAAGCACCAAAGAACAGATCGCAGAATATGATTTACTGCTGTTTGGGATCCCTACCTGGTATTATGGTGAAGCCCAGTGCGACTGGGATGACTTTTTCCCAGAGCTTGAACAAATTGATTTCACTGACAAACTGGTCGCGATTTTCGGTTGTGGTGATCAGGAAGATTACGCAGAGTATTTCTTAGATGCCATGGGCATGATTGGCGATATCGTTCAAGCCCGCGGTGGTATTATCATTGGCCATTGGCCAACCGCAGGCTACAACTTCGAAGCGTCTAAAGGCTTAGTCGATGATGACCACTTTATCGGTTTAGGGATTGACGAAGACCGTCAACCAGAACTGACCGAAGAGCGAGTTGATGCTTGGGTTAAGCAAATCTATGAAGAAATGTGTTTAGCAGAGCTTGAAGACTAAGCGAACCCCCTTATAAAAAGCGGCTTAAACGCCGCTTTTTTTATCTTTGCTCTCCACGTCCGTGATAACCAAAGCGATAACTCCAATGGCAACATCCTCCAACGCGTCCCACTGGGACATCTTCTGCACCGTGGTCGATAATTACGGTGACATCGGTGTCACTTGGCGTTTGGCGAAACAACTCGTCAATGAATATCAACTACCTATCACCCTTTGGGTTGATGACTTAAACAGTTTTTCCCATATTTTACCTACGCTTAAGCCAAATCTGCTCAGCCAATGTTTTAACGGCGTCACCATTAATCATTGGACAACACCGCTGGCCGTGCCATTTCAACCCGGTAAAGTGTTGATTGAAGCCTTTGCCTGTGAATTACCCATCGAGGTAAAACAACAACTGACCGCACTGCATCAAACGGCCCCACACAATGTACCGTTATGGCTAAATTTGGAATATTTAAGTGCGGAGGATTGGGTCGAGGGTTGCCACGGTTTACCGTCGATGCAGGCGAGCGGCATCAAAAAATATTTCTTTTTCCCAGGGTTTACGCCAAAAACCGGCGGGCTTATCTGTGAACGCACGCTTTTTGCCGAGCGCGATGCTTGGCAACAGGACCCCGCCAATAAACTGCAGTTATTTGAACGTCTGGGCCTCAAAGGCATTCAGGCTCAAGACACTGTGTTTAGCGTATTTAGTTATGAAACCGACGCATTGCCCGCGCTATGTGAACTCTGGCAAACCACTGCCCAGCCAGAGGCAAAAATCCATGCGCTGATCCCCAAAGGTCGTAGCTTAAACAGTTTGCAGCATCTATTACCCTGCCCGATTGAGGCGTTAACCCCCGGCCAGCAAATTCTGCTAGGAGATTTGACCCTGCATATCTTACCCATGACTGATCAGCAGGGATTCGATCGCTTACTGTGGAGTTGTGACGTTAACATTGTGCGCGGTGAAGACAGCTTCCTGCGGGCACAATGGGCGGCTAAACCGTTTATTTGGCATATTTATCCCCAAGAAGATGATTATCATCTCATAAAATTAGAAGCTTTTATTCGACTTTACTGCGATAATCTTGCCCCTGAAATTGCCTGCAATTGGTCTAAATTGATGCTTGCATTCAACCAAGGCGCGCAATCGGCCGTGAATACTCACTGGCAAAACCTTAATCCGGTTAGTTTGTCCTTGTTGCAACATGCTAAACAATGGCCAATTAACGCAATAAATGCTGCAGATCTGGCTACTCGACTAGTTCAATTCGTGAAAAAAAGCTAAAATACTGCGCTAAAACAGAAAATCGACATATAGGAAATTGTGTAATGAAAACTGCTCATGAAATCCGTCCTGGTAACGTGATCATGTTTGAAGGCAGCCCATGGGTTGTACAGAAAACAGAAACAACTCGTTCTGGCCGTAACGCTGCCATCGTTAAGTTAAAGCTGAAAAACTTACTGCTTAACTCTGGCACTGAAACCACCTTCAAAGGTGAAGATAAGTTAGAAGACATCATTTTAGATCGTCTGGATTGTACTTATTCTTACTTTGCCGATCCTATGTATGTATTCATGGATGCAGAATACAACCAATACGACGTAGAAGCTGAAAACTTAGGTGATGCAGCGGCTTACATCGTTGACGGTATGGAAGAAACTTGCCAAGTGACTTTCTACGAAGGCAAAGCAATTTCTGTTGAAATGCCAACCACTATTGTACGTGAAGTGATCTACACTGAGCCATCTGCTCGTGGCGACACCTCAGGTAAAGTGATGAAGCCAGCAACGATCACTGGCGGCGGCACTGTTAGTGTGGCTGACTTCGTGAAAGTCGGTGACAAGATCGAAATCGACACTCGTACCGGTGAATTCAAGAAGCGCGTATAATCGCCCTTAAATTTATCGAAGAGCCGCTCATCGGCTCTCATAAAAAATCCCCGGCAAACGCTGGGGATTTTTTTAGCATAACATAACGCACATCACCGCCGAACGCCCCAGACACAGACACAGACACAGAATAATAAACTGTCCCCCAAACGCAGCAACGCTGCGTCACAGCGCCCTGACATCTCACACTGATCCACGCCGCCTCACATTCAGCGGGATCACTCCGCTTACGTTGAAACACTCCGCTTACGTTGGCTTACTTCGCGTTAGCGCCCATTTGCCAAACCCTAACTTATCTGCAGGACCTTAACGTCCGCTCAAGCGCTCAGTAATCCTAGAGAATGGCTCGAAAAAAAAGCACTGCTCTTCAAGGCGATAGCCTCAAGAACAGTGCTTTAATTAGGAGAGTGCCGTTAGATTAATGATTAAATAACGGATAAATTAACTGAGAAGACTCACTTAAAAGCGCATTTATAAAAAGCTAACTTTTAAATAAAACTAACTTACCATACTCAGTGCAG
>NZ_JBOFMC010000455.1:0-2762 GCF_051658185.1 Shewanella sp.
CGGAACAATCCCAAGCACCACGAGTAACACCATCGCGACCGCAAGCCAGGCATACAACATGTAGGGGATCGCCTGCATATAAACCGCAATGGCCTGGCCTTCGGGAGCCACCCCGTTGTCGACCAATAAGCCACCAAAAAACACCGCCCAGGTCGATAACGGCACTAAAACGCACACAGGGGCCGCAGTAGAGTCCACCACATAGGCGAGCATCTCCCGAGACACTTTAAATTTATCCGTCACCCGCTTCATGGTTGACCCAACGGTCAAGGCATTAAGGTAATCGTCAATAAAAATGACAATGCCCAGGATAAACGTCATAAACAGCGAGGATTTAGGGCCTTTGGCCAGTTTTATCGCATTACGGCCAAAGGCCAGAGCACCACCGGTACGGACCAACAGCGCAATCAGCGCACCAAAACCACCGCAGACCAAAATCAACCAACCTATGGTCTCATCGGTCATCACTTTCAATGACACACTGGCAAAATTATTTAAGACTTGGCTAGGATCGAGTAACAAAAAACCGGTTACTGCACCGATGATCAAGGAAAAAATTGGGCGGCGTAACCAAATGGCCAACACCAATACCACCACAGGTGGGATAAGACTTAACGCTGTCGGTTCGGACATGCACTTAGGTCCTCTACATAAGTCGCCTAAAAGGCAAAAATTGTCAGAACAGCGCCTGTAAGCACCGCTATACAGAACGCCAATACCGCTGCTTTATGTTGACTACCCCCGCAGATAAATCCCGCTCGACGTATGCTCCGAAGCGCTTGCTATCTTAGGTACTATGCCAAAAACATCGCGCAGAAAATAAAGCGCATTGAATACTGAGTCAACAATAAATTTACCTGATAAAAGATTAATTCAGGCACGCTAAATCAATTACAATTCAAATCATTGATAAAAAACATATTTATCAAATATCCTCCAGTACTTTCCTCCACCGTTACTGTTTAATAATCATTCAGTTAAATTGCCTAATTATTATTTATTAGCCTGAAACTGTCATATTAAGCGCTTAATTAAAATACACCTTGTAAAATCAGATAGTAATAATTTACAAAATCACAAAATTATCACAACAGCTATCCACATTATGCTCTCTTATACACTGATGCTCCCATCGTACTTTTTGCTAAGCTACAAGTAACTTACGGATAAGGCGCATTAAAATTGAAAATGCCCAACACGATGCAGAATTAATCGCTTTTTAAAATTACAGTTTAAGCATATTAAACTTGTTTGCATTTAGTTAAATCTGCATTAGAGCATATTTAACTAAGCGTCAGCCTTAAAAAAATCCCCTTTTTGCCTCCCTCACCTCTTCCTTAAGCCTTAAAACTTCGTTATGGTGCGCTAACTTGAGTCAACACACTATGCATGTCCCGAGGTGTAAATGCGCCCTATCATCAAATCCCACAAGCTGGATACCGTTTGTTATGACATCCGCGGCCCAGTGCACAAAGAGGCCAGACGTTTAGAAGACGAAGGCCACCGGATCCTTAAACTCAATATCGGTAACCCTGCCCCCTTCGGTTTTGAAGCGCCAGAGGAAATCGTGCGGGACGTGATCCTCAATTTACCCAAGGCTCAAGGTTATTGTGAGTCAAAAGGATTATTCTCTGCCCGCAAGGCGATTGTGCAGCATTATCAAGCCCAAGGTATTTTTGGGGTGGATATTGAGGATATCTATATCGGGAATGGGGTGTCAGAGCTCATCATGATGGCGATGCAGGGCCTACTCAATACCGATGATGAGATGCTGATCCCCTCGCCCGATTACCCCTTATGGACGGCCGCCGCCAACCTTGCTGGTGGCAAAGCCGTGCACTATCGCTGTGATGAAGAAGCCGATTGGTTTCCAGATCTTGATGATATAAAAAGCAAAATTTCACCCCGTACTCGCGGGATCGTGTTGATCAACCCCAATAACCCTACAGGTGCAGTGTACAGCCGCGAATTACTGTTACAGGTGATCGAACTGTGCCGTGAACACAGCCTGATTTTATTCGCCGACGAAATTTACGACAAAATTTTGTATGACGAGGCGCGGCACATACCCGCGGCAAGCCTGTCGGATGATATTTTAACCGTCACGTTCAATGGTCTATCCAAGGCTTACCGAGTCGCAGGTTTTCGCGTGGGCTGGATGATGCTCTCTGGCAATCTCAAAGCGGCAAAGAGTTACATTGAAGGCTTAGAAATGCTCTCTTCGATGCGCCTATGTGCCAACGTGCCCAATCAACATGCCATTCAAACCGCCCTCGGGGGCTATCAAAGCATCAACGAGCTCATTTTGCCCAGCGGCCGTCTAACCGTACAACGGGATGCCTGTTACGAATTATTAAACCAAATCCCTGGGGTCAGCGTCAAAAAACCGCAAGGCGCGCTTTATGCCTTCCCTAAACTAGACATGAAAAAGTTTAATCTGCGGGATGATGAGCGCTTAGTCTTAGATTTATTAAGAGAGAAGAAAATTTTACTGGTACACGGCAGCGCCTTTAATTGGCCGGAGCCGGATCACCTGCGAGTCGTATTCTTACCCTATAAGGAAGATCTCAATAAAGCCCTGACCGAATTTGGTGCATTCCTTGAGCATTACCGCCAATAAGGTGAAGCCCTTAATGCAAATAAGCGATCCAAGTGGATCGCTTATTTTTTCCTGTTTAGCCCCCTCAGCTGTTTAAGGGATGACTGAGTGCATCAAGGTCCCCATCTCCTCAAGGTCGTCTTCTCAATGTCATCGCCCAAAG
>NZ_JBOFMC010000456.1:0-4725 GCF_051658185.1 Shewanella sp.
CTATTGCTATCGTATCGCTAGGCTTAAAAAGCGTAAAGTAACGTCATATTCGTTTCGGTGTCGGTACTTTTCTTATCGTCTAGCGGCTCACTGTCGTAACGCACTATGATGGCAAATTTCATCGCCAAGGCACCGATAATATTCGCTGTGAGTGAGGTTTCTGAGCGTGCATCTAACTTATCGCCATAATCGGCGACAAAACGCTGTTGAAATTTAGAGGTATCGGTAATTTCCGTTTCAAAGTTAATCACGCCATGAGCCACCACACTGTCATTGCTATCATAGCCTTGCAATAACGCTTGCTCTGAATCGAGCGCTTGATAAAGGTAACCAGGGCCGACTTCCACATCTAAAAAAGTTTTACTGCTGTCGTAAAGCCTGTAACCATAACCGGCAGCGCCAAAGAGTGTGTAGTCATAACCGGTAAAGGGATCGACTTCGTAATTGGCATTCGCAAATAAGTAACTCCGATCTGTCATATTGTAGTTAGTTTGCGCACCCGCAAAATAACGTTTCGCCGTCACGGCGCCGGTATCCTCGTTATATAATCCTTCAAATAAATATTGGTTTTCCCAGTGACCCAGTTCGTGCTTAAGGTTTAAGCGTCCTTTGTAAGATGCCGTATCCGTATTCCCCGTGGTTAACGTGGCTCCCAACTCCGCTTCACCCGCAAAGCTCTTATCATCTTTGATAAAATCCACCCCTGCATTTGCCACCCAAACAGGCGTCATTAATATCACTAGTGCTAGCGCATTCTTCATGTTTATCCCTTTCTATTCAGTGAATTCCACAAAAAAGTCTAGCAGATGTTAGCGTTGCCTATAAAAAATAATCATTGTGGGACACATAAAAAAGCCCGCAGAAGCGGGCTTTTTCAGGTGATGTATCAAAGTGCTATTTCAAAGCGCTATTTCAACAGGATGCAAACTTACAGATTGATCTTAGGATCTAAGGCACCTGATTGATAAGCTTTGTACATGGCCTGTAAAGACAATGGCTTGATCTTAGAGGCTTGGCCCGCACAGCCAAAGGCTTCGTAGCGAATAGTACAAATATCGGCCATCGCTTCCATAGAGGCTTTTAAGAACTTACGTGGATCGAACTCGCTTGGGTGTTCGGCCAAGTATTTACGTACCGCGCCGGTAGACGCTAAACGCAGATCGGTATCGATGTTGACTTTACGCACACCGTGTTTAATACCTTCAACGATTTCTTCTAATGGCACGCCGTAAGTTTCAGGAATTTGACCACCGTATTGGTTGATGATCTTAAGCCATTCTTGTGGCACTGAAGAAGAGCCATGCATAACCAAGTGAGTGTTAGGAATGCGGGCATGGATTTCTTTAATGCGGTCGATACGCAGTACATCACCCGTTGGTTTACGGCTGAACTTGTATGCACCGTGGCTGGTACCAATTGCAATCGCCAGCGCGTCAACATGGGTATCGGCAACAAAGCGTGCCGCTTCTTCTGGGCTGGTCAGCAGTTGGTCGTGGCTTAATACGCCTTCTGCGCCCACACCGTCTTCTTCACCGGCAGTACCGGTTTCTAAGCTGCCTAAACAACCGATTTCACCCTCAACAGACACACCACAAGCGTGGGCGAAGGCAACGGTTCTGCGAGTCACATCAACGTTGTACTCGTAAGAAGCAGGGGTTTTACCATCGGCCATTAATGAGCCGTCCATCATGACTGAAGACATACCTAATTGGATAGAACGCTGACAGATATCAGGGTCAGTACCATGGTCTTGATGGATACAGACTGGAATATCGGGATACTGCTCAAGCGCCGCCGTCATCAGGTATTTTAAGAATTGGGGACGCGCATATTTACGTGCACCCGCAGAGGCTTGCACGATAACAGGGCTGTCTGTCGCTTCTGCGGCCTGCATGATGGCGCGCATTTGCTCAAGGTTGTTTACGTTAAACGCAGGCACACCGTATCCATGTTCTGCCGCGTGATCGAGTAGTTGTCGTAGGGAAATTAACGCCATTTTTTAACTCCAATAATAGGGTGACTTCACATTCACGCTGGGTCACCGAGGTCGCTATCGTTTGGATGGATTTTTATGCTCAATCCCTCAAGTGAGAGTTATCTCGCTTAACAGACTGAGCGGTTTTTTATAATTTTTTATCGTTCTTATTGAGCCATCGCGGCGCAGTACGCCGTGATGCCCTTATACAACTCAGCGATTAGGCGCCGCGTTGTTTCAGCATAGCAACAGCAGGTAACTCTTTACCTTCTAAAAACTCAAGGAAAGCGCCGCCGCCGGTAGAGATATAAGACACTTTATCTGCAATACCGTATTTATCGACTGCCGCTAAGGTGTCACCACCGCCCGCGATAGAGAAGGCTTTAGAATCCGCAATCGCCTTTGCGATACGCTTAGTGCCTTCACCAAATTGGTCGAACTCGAACACGCCCACTGGGCCGTTCCATACGATAGTGCCAGCAGCTTCGATGATTTTTGCTAAGGCTTCGGCGCTATCCGGGCCGATATCAAAAATCATGTCGCTATCGCTAACATCGCTCACGGACTTTAAAGTCGCCGTTGCTGTTGGGCTAAATTCACCCGCCACCACCACATCGGTAGGTACCGGAATATCACCACCGCGACTTTGGGCGTTCGCCACTAAGCGCTTAGCTTCATCAATTAAATCCGCTTCGTATAAAGACTTACCGACGTTGTGGCCCGCCGCAGCGATAAAGGTGTTGGCGATACCGCCGCCAACCACTAATTGATCCACAATGCCGGATAAGCTTTCTAATACGGTGAGCTTAGTTGACACTTTAGAGCCACCCACGATAGCCACTAATGGGCGCGCGGGGTTATCTAACGCTTTGCCTAAAGCATCTAACTCTTGTGCTAATAATGGGCCAGCACAGGCGATGGGCGCGTGTAAGCCAACACCGTTGGTTGAGGCTTCTGCGCGGTGCGCCGTGCCGAAAGCATCCATGACATACACATCACATAATGCTGCCATTTTCTTAGAGAGCGCTTCGTCGTTTTTCTTTTCGCCTTTATTGAAGCGCACGTTTTCAAACACCACCACTTCGCCAACGGCCACATCAACGCCGTCTAAGTAGTCGGTCGCCAAACGAACGGTGCACGGCAGGGCTTTGGCTAAGTAGTCAACCACAGGTTGCATGGAGAATTCGCTGTTGTATTCACCTTCGGTTGGACGACCTAAGTGAGACATCACCATGACCGCCGCGCCTTTGGCAAGGGCTAATTCGATAGTGGGGAGAGAGGCTCTAAGACGCGCATCACTGGTGACGACGCCGTTGCTGACTGGCACATTGAGATCTTCACGAATAAGCACTCGCTTACCTTGGAGATCTAAATCTGACATATTGATAATTGCCATGGTAACGCTTCCTTTTATAATCAAAAAAACAAACTGGTTTTGCAGCAATCGGTTTACGTGGCAAGCAGGGCTCTCGACCTCCCGTCGAATCGGCTACCACGCCTTAACCTATTGGCATATATTCTTATTTTCAGCTTTGCTTATCTTCGGTTGGCCTTGCGGCCACCATTGCCAAACTGGTGTCTAACATGCGGTTGGCAAAGCCCCACTCGTTATCACACCACAGTAACAGCTTGACCAAATGCCCCGCACTCACCCGCGTCTGGGTACCATCGACAATGCTGGAGCGGGGGTCGTGGTTAAAATCGCACGAGACTAAAGGCTCGTCAGTATAACCTAAGATACCGTTAAATCGGCCATTGGCGGCCAATTCTAACACTTGATTGACACAGGCAATATCCACGGTTTTAGCTAATGTCACAGAAAGATCGATAGCGGTCACATTGATGGTCGGCACTCGCACCGAAATCGCCTCAAATTTGTCCTTCATGTGCGGCAAAATCCGCTCAATACCCCGGGCAAGTTTAGTGTCAACTGGGATAATCGATTGACCTGCCGCGCGGGTACGACGTAGGTCATCATGATAGGCATCAATCACTTGTTGATCGTTCATCGCCGAATGGATGGTGGTAATCGCGCCACTTTTCACCCCAAAGTGTTTATCGAGCACGTCAATGACGGGGACAATACAATTGGTGGTGCAGGAGGCATTGGACACCACAGTATGCTCGGCGCGCAATAAATCGTGATTCACACCATAAACGATTGTGGCATCGACATCGGCCGATGAGGGATGACTAATTAAGACTTGTTTGGCACCGGCAAGAATATGGGCTTCGCAGCTTTGGCGGTCGACAATTGCGCCTGTGGCTTCATAGACGATATCAATGTCCATGTCACGCCAAGGCAATTGGCGAGGATCCCTTTGGTGCAGCAGAGTAATCGCATCATCGCCAATCAGCATTTTATCTGCAACGAGCTTCACTTTATGGCCAAAACGACCGTGGGTGGTATCGTATTGGGTCAGGTGAATAATGGCTTCAGGTTTGGCAAGTTCGTTGATTGCGACTATCTGTATTTGCTGCCGCTTTCCAGACTCATATAAGGCTCGCAGAATTGAGCGGCCAATACGACCGTAACCATTGATGGCGACTCGGATCATTGAGGTCTTAATTTCCTCTTACTCTACATAATGCAGCACAACAAGCGCTGCATATACAAAAACGGCCTGCACAGGATTGCAGGCCGGATTATACAGATTAACAGCACAAAAGTTTAACCTTTTGTTTTTAATCTTATCCTGCGGCGATTAACCTAAGGATTTTACGGCATTGAGCACATTGTCAACGGTGAA
>NZ_JBOFMC010000457.1:0-4870 GCF_051658185.1 Shewanella sp.
GCGTTTTGGACACGCACCAACAATTGACCTTTTTCAAGCTCAGAGCGCTTTACCGCAATGCCTTTACTGGCTAACAGCTCGTTTACTCTGGCTTGGGTAGATGCCGTGACTTCAGCACCCCGAGTCGCCACCACTTGCACCGCATGATCTTCACCGAATAGGTTAGGTACGGCATAGAAACAACCTATAGCGATGATGAGCACCACCATAATGTTTTTCCACATTGGGTATTTATTTAACACGCCTGAGCTCCCTTGGCTTATAAAGACTCAATACTCTCTTACAGTGACTGAATAGAGCCCTTAGGCAATACTGCAGCGATATAGTCTTTTTTAATGGTGATTTGAGTAGTGTCGTTTAGGCTCAGTAACACATAGTCATTGTCGTCGCTGATCTTAGCGATTTTGCCTAAAATGCCACCACTGGTTAGCACTTCATCACCTTTACCAAGGGAAGCCATCAAGTTTTTGTGCTCTTTAACGCGCTTAGATTGCGGACGGAAAATCATGAAATAGAAGATCAGGCCGAAAATCACCAGCATGAAAATCAGTTCCATAGTACCGCCACCTTGAGGTGCGCCAGCTGCGTTTGCATATGCATTTGAAATAAACATAGTTTTCTCTTCTTATTAGTAAAAATTAACTCAATCGACTAACTCTGGAACTTCACGACCTTGACTGGTATAGAAGTCCTTCACAAAGGCGTCTAATGTACCTGTCTCAATCGCCCCGCGCAAACCTTCCATTAACATTTGATAGTATCTCAAGTTGTGAATGGTGTTTAAACGCGCACCCAGAATCTCATTACAGCGATCTAAATGGTAAAGGTATGCCCGTGAATAGTTTTTACAGGTATAACAATCACATTTAGCATCGAGCGGTGAAGTGTCATCACGATGCCGCGCATTGCGGATCTTAATCACCCCTTCACTGGTAAACAGATGACCGTTGCGGGCATTACGGGTTGGCATCACACAGTCAAACATGTCGACGCCACGACGCACCCCTTCAACTAAATCTTCTGGCTTACCGACCCCCATCAGATAGCGCGGTTTGTCCGCTGGAATTTGTGGGCAAACATGCTCAAGAATACGGTGCATATCCGCCTTCGGCTCTCCAACCGCCAAACCACCGACGGCATAGCCGTCGAAACCAATCTCGACTAAGCCTTTTAAGCTTTCGTCGCGTAAATCTTCATACACACTGCCTTGGATGATCCCAAATAATGCATTCGGGTTTTCGAGGCGGTCGAACTCATCGCGCGAACGTTTCGCCCAGCGCAATGACATTTGCATTGACTTGCGCGCTTCATCTTCGGTCGCGGGATACGGCGTACATTCATCAAAAATCATTACCACATCACTGCCCAACGCATGTTGAATTTGCATTGATTTTTCAGGATCTAAGAAGATTTTCTCACCATTGATTGGCGAGCGGAAATGCACACCTTCTTCGGTAATTTTACGAATATCACCCAAGCTGAACACTTGGAAACCGCCCGAATCGGTCAGAATGGGGCGCTGCCAGTTCATAAAGTCGTGCAGATCACCATGCTTACGCATGATTTCTTCACCAGGGCGCAGCCATAAATGGAAAGTGTTACCGAGCAGAATATCCGCGCCAGTTGCGCGCACTTCTTCAGGCGTCATGCCTTTGACGGTGCCATAGGTGCCTACGGGCATAAATGCGGGAGTTTCTACCGTGCCGCGCTCAAAAATCAACCGGCCACGGCGGGCACGACCATCGGTGGTATCAAGTTCAAATTTCATATTTCACCTCGCCAGATAAACAGTCTGACTACTTTTGTTAATGGCTTTGGCTGGTTAATAGCAAAAGCCGGATTGCTTAATGCAAGACAGGAGCGGTTTGCCAGAGTCAACTTATCGGACAGACGCCCTAGCGCCCCAACCTAATTGGGGCCGCTATTTTAAATCAAAATCGCCCCCTAGGGGGCTTTTTTCGTCACAAACATCGCATCGCCATAGCTAAAGAAGCGATATTTGTGGCTGATGGCATGTTGATATGCCGCCATCACATGATCAAAGCCAGCAAAAGCGCTGACCAACATAATGAGCGTTGATTCAGGTAAGTGGAAGTTAGTCACCATGGCATCGACCACTTGGAATTGATAGCCGGGGTAAATAAAAATATCGGTATCGCCGCTAAAGGGTTTGAGTGCACCGTTGCTGGCCCGAGCCGCACTTTCTAAAGAGCGCACCGATGTCGTGCCTACCGCAATCACGCGTTTACCCGCCGCCTTAGTTTGCGCGATTAACGCCACCACATCCTGTGGCACATTCGCCCACTCAGAATGCATTTTATGCTCAAGAATGCTCTCCACTCGTACAGGCTGGAAGGTGCCTGCCCCGACATGTAAGGTCACAAAAGCGATATTAACGCCCTTCGCTTTTAATGCCTCGAGCATGGCATCGTCAAAATGTAATCCTGCCGTCGGCGCAGCTACCGCACCCGGATTTTGGTTATACACGGTTTGATAGCGCTCTTTATCGGCATCCTCATCGGGGCGGTCGATATAAGGTGGCAATGGCATATGCCCTACCGCCTCAAGCACTTCTAAAATGGTGCGTTCAGACAAGAGTTCGAGTTCAAATAAGGCATCGTGGCGCGCCAGCATCTTCATCTCATACCCACCATCGAGATGGATCAGGCTATCCACCTTGGGGGATTTAGAGCTGCGCACATGGGCGAGAATCCGCTTATCATCGAGCATACGCTCAACCAAGATTTCGAGCTTGCCCCCACTGGCTTTTTGGCCAAACAAACGCGCAGGGATCACTCGGGTATTGTTAAATACCATCAGATCACCGGGGTGAATCATCCCCAATAGATCGGTAAACTGTTTGTCGCCTAATGCGCCGCTATTGCCATCTAAGGTTAATAGGCGTGATGCATTACGCTGCGCCATGGGATAACGAGCGATCAGCTCATCGGGGAGTTCGAAAGAAAAGTCTGCAACACGCATGATTAGCCTCAGGATAGCTTAGAACGGCGGCTAGTCTATGGTTAGAGGCTGATAAGATCAAGATGACTGAGTGTCAACGTCCACTTCTTGCGCGGCTTTTGCGAGCGGGATGTCGCCCGAGGGCGAAGTAGGAGCTGCAGTCTCGACCTGATGACGCACCGGGTTGACCGCATCGATAGTAAAAGGGTGTTGTTCAAAAGGGATATCTACCCGCACTTTGTAGCGTTTAGAAGCCTTATTTCGCCCCAGTAATTGACTAAACCAGTTCCACATCATCCATGATCCTAATTTGAAAAAATTGCCGATTTTAGGCATTGACGCTTTCCCAAGCCTACCTGCCCATGATACCGTGCCCTAACGCGGTTAACCAAGCACAAGATATGAACTTTCTCACCCACTTACATCTGGCCGACATCAGTCACACCGATCTTGCCGCCAATGTGGCAGCTAACTATATTCACGCGCCCATTGGGCAGGCACCGATTCCGTTACGCCAAGCGTTATGGCTAAATCAAGAGATCAATTCCCTGTGCGCCACCCACGAACTCACTATCGAGCTAATGGCAGCATTTCCGGCACGGTTAAGAAGCATAGCAGCAGATTTGATGGCGGTAAGCTTTGATCACTATTTAGCATTTTACTGGGAAGAATATCACCCCCAGCCATTGGCCGAATTTAGTCACAAGGCCTATGACGCTTTAGCGCATTTTGCCAGCCAAGGTGCAGATCCATACCATCCTGAAGCGCTGCTGACTCTCCTCCCGCTAATGCGCCAAGAAGACTGGCTTGGCAGTTATGCCAACGAAAAAGGCTTACAAAAGGCCTTTGCCCACATGGCCAAGCAGCATCAGCAGCCCGAACTATTTAAGGATGCTTATAACGTCACGCAAAAGATGCAAATAGAAATCGAAACGGCCTTTCGCACTTTTTATCCACAGCTGATGGCTTACACCCGTATTTGGAGCCGTAAAACCCCGCCCGAATATTTACCACATGCTTAAGGCTTAAGTAAGATAGAGCCATCAGCAAGAGACAAAGCAGGTGATAACAGACCTGCGCCCTAAGGCGACACTGCTTGCAGATAATGCTGTGTCCCTGCGTAAATTTTGCTACTATGCCGCCGCAAAAATGAGGTAAAGATGCAAATATTTGATTACCAGCCCCCTGCTATTCCTTGGCTAGATATCCGCTATCAAGATAAAGACTTGATTATCATTAATAAACCGTCTGGATTATTGTCGAATCCGGGACGAGCCGCGCACACTTTTGATTGCGCGTTAACCCGCTTACAACAGCTTTATCCAGAAGCGATCTTAGTCCACCGACTCGACTGTGCGACCTCAGGCATTATGGTGTTCGCCCGTCATAAAAAAGCCGAGTCCCATTTAAAAACCCAGTTTCAAGATAGGCAAAGTCAGAAAGTCTATATAGCGGAGGTGATGGGACATGTGACGCAGGAACAGGGCATTATCGACCTTGCCATTGCGCCGGATAGTGAACATCCCCCTTATCAAAAAACGCTAACCAAGGGAGAAATCGGGGGAAAAAACGCCCTCACCCACTACCGTGTCATCGAGCGCCGCACAAGCAGTACCTTAGTCGAGCTAACGCCAGAAACTGGCCGCACCCATCAGCTGCGGGTACACATGTTAGCCCTAGGGCATCCTATTTTGGGCGATACCTTTTACGGGGATGCCAACGTCATTAAGGCGAGATCCCGTTTATGCCTACATGCCCAAAGTTTACGTTTAACTCACCCTTATTCGGGTAAACAGTTGTATTTTAGTAGCAAACATCCCTTTTGATCGGCCTCAAAGGCCGGTTAAAACCAAGGCCGCCACTCTTGCTTAGTGCAGCTTAGCGTTGCATTTCGCCATCGTTTTACTTT
>NZ_JBOFMC010000458.1:0-5480 GCF_051658185.1 Shewanella sp.
GTAAGCCCATAGAGCCAGTCAACATGGCGATCTCATCCGATAAAATATCACCAAACAAGTTAGAGCACAGCATAACGTCAAACTCATCAGGGCGACGCAGTAACTGCATGGTCGCGTTGTCGATATAGATGTGTTCCAGCTCAACGTCGGGAAAATCGACCGCCACTTCTTCGACCACTTGGCGCCACAGTACCGAGCAAGCTAAGACGTTGGCTTTATCCACTGAGGTCACTTTTTTACGCCGACCACGGGCGGCTTCAAAGGCGATACGTGCGATACGGCTAATTTCACGGCGGCTATAACGCATGGTATCGAAGGCTTCTTCGCTCTCACCTTCACCTTGGCGGCCTTTAGGCTTTCCAAAGTAAATCCCGCCGGTTAACTCACGCACACACAAAATATCGAACCCCCGGGCAGAAATATCGCTGCGCAGCGGTGACATATGCTCTAAGCCATCATGCAATTTAGCGGGGCGTAAGTTACAAAACAGCTCGAAGTGACCCCGTAGCGGCAGCAGTGCACCACGCTCAGGCTGTTCATTGGGCGGCAGTTTTTCCCATTTAGGACCACCGACTGACCCAAATAGAATGGCATCGGCCGCTTCACAACCTTTAAGGGTTGCCTCTGGCAATGGACAACCATGATTGTCGATAGCGATACCGCCGACATCATATTCAGTGTATTCAATATTAAGGCCAAACCGCGCCTCAACCGCCTTTAACACCTTACGCGCCTCGGCCATCACTTCAGGCCCAATCCCATCACCCGCTAATACTGCAATTTGATAACTCATACGCCCGCTCACTCCTTCAATGTGAAAACTTTATGCTCGATATTGCTTGGTTTATACGCCGCCCAGCTCTCTGTTTTTATGCATATTCTGTTTGTAATCTGCGACCTTATCGGCGCGGCAGGTCAGGTTCATTACATGCACTAATGCACGGGCTGACGCTTCAACCACATCGGTGGCTAAACCTACACCGTGGAAATTTTGCTCATGGTAAACCGCGGTAATATCGACTTGGCCGAGCGCATCTTGGCCTACGCCTTTTGCCCCCAATTTGTAGCTGATGATATCGATACGGCGGTCAGTGGCACGGGCGATAGCGTTATAGGCGGCGTCAACGGGACCATTGCCGGTCGCGGCTTCGGTTTTAATCTCACCGCCCACCTCGATGCGCACGGTTGCCGTGGCCACGCCTTCGGTCGAGTCAGATTGCACCACCAATTGCTGTAATTGATAAAAATTATCTTCCGCGGCTTGTGCCTCCATAAAAGCTAAGGCCTCTAAGTCATAATCGAACACTTGACCCTTTTTATCCGCCAGTTTTAAAAACTGCTCGTACAGGGTATCCAGATGGTAATCATGTTCGCTATAACCCATTTCCTCCATGCGATGCTTAATCACATGACGGCCCGAGCGCGAGGTCATATTCAGGTTATTGCGATTCAGACCAATACTTTCTGGCGTCATGATTTCATAAGTGTTTTGCGCTTTTAACATGCCATCTTGGTGAATCCCCGACGAATGGGTAAAGGCATTAGCGCCCACAATCGCCTTATTTGACTGAATCGGCATATTGCATAATTGGCTGACTAAATTTGAGGTGCGGTGAATTTCCTTCGCATTAATCCCCGTTTCAAACCCTAACAAATTCTTGCGGGTGGCTAAGATCATGGCGATTTCTTCTAAGGAGCAGTTACCTGCACGCTCGCCAATACCATTCATCGTACATTCGATTTGGCGCGCGCCATGCTGCACAGCGGTAATCGAGTTTGCGACCGATAGACCTAAATCATCGTGACAGTGAACCGAGATAATCGCCTGATCGATATTCGGGACGCGGTTAAACAAGGTTTGAATAATACCGCCAAATTCGCTTGGCACCGTGTAACCCACGGTATCGGGAATATTGATAGTCCGCGCGCCCGCGTGAATCGCCGCTTCCACCATACGGCACAAATTATCAATCGGGGTACGCCCTGCATCTTCACATGAAAATTCAACATCATCAGTAAAGCGGCGGGCATATTTCACCGCACCGACCGCCATTTCCAACACTTGCTCGAATGAACGTTTTAATTTGCTCTCCACATGGATGGTCGAGGTGGAGATAAAGGTATGAATACGGAACTGCTCAGCCACCGATAACGCTTGAGCGGCGGCATCAATGTCTTTTTCCAAGGCGCGGGATAAGGCGCACACTCGGCTATTTTTAATGGTGCGAGCAATGGTTTGCACCGACTCAAAATCACCGGGGGAAGAGACGGGAAACCCGACTTCCATCACATCCACCCCGAGACGTTCCAGCGCAAGGGCGATCTGCAACTTTTCCTTGACCGACAAGCTTGCGGCTAAGGCCTGCTCGCCATCTCGTAAGGTGGTATCAAATATAATGACTCTGTTAGACATCTCGCTTCTCCGTGGAACGTCACCGTTCATTATGTAATTCATGCCGTATTCAGATACAAAAAACCCCGCAACGTCGGTGCGGGGTTTGTGAATGCTTTGCCTATTTATCGAGCGTGCAACACTAAGACCTCCGCGTGTTTCCCGCGAGAGTGAGGAGTAGGAGCTCGAGTGAGAGGCGAATTGTATTCATTTAATTTAACTATTTATTCTAATCAGGTTAACGGTACTGGTTAATATTTAACTTGCATTAGCAAGGGTGTCAACCCCCATTTTTTTCATCTTGCAGCCAGTGCATAGGCCGTTGCGCTCAATCTCACCCATCATAACGGCCAACAACGGATAGCAGGCGCAGCATTCCCGGGGCGGTAGAATGCTCATCCCATGGGATAACCTGTACGACAATCGTACTGAAAAATATGTTTTCTATGCAAAAAACAATTTAAAAACGCTATGATTGCCCGTTGTGATTACGGATATTCAATAAAACGCATTTTAGGGAGCTAAAAATGGATTTTCGCGTGTTGGCGCTGTGCTGGCTGCTGGGGCTATTGCCGCACCAAGCAAGGGCAAGTGACCCATTAGATGAGCTCACTGCGCAGGTGTATCAAGCGCCAACGGCTGCCCTCGCGCAAATCTCCACCCTCGAACAACAACATCGGTCGCAACGCACCAGCGACCGCGATACACTGCGTACCAGCCTACTTAAATGCCAAGCGCTGTTGCAACTGGGCGAAAATGAAGCCGCTATCAATGTTGCCCAGTTAGAGGAAGCGCGGGCCAAACAACTTAAACTCGATCACGTCCGCCCCTATTTTTTAATCTGCCAAGCCGATGGGCATCTTGGCAACAACCATACACACACGGCGCTGCCACTGCTGGATGCCGCCATCGCCTTAGCCCATCGCTATCAGCAGCCCCAAGCCCTAGTGGACGCGCTACGCTTACGCGGTCAACTCGATACCGAAGCAGATAATTATGCATCGGCCATCGAAGACTTACGTCTTGCCATCGATATTTACCCCGATATTCATCACCAAGCAGAAGATTGGATCTGGCCGCCACAGGCCTATGTGTATGCCACCATGGGCAATTTACTCCACGCCACCAAGAATTTCCCCCAGGCCATGCATTACACGGAGCAAGCTCTTCACAGTCCAGACGCTAAGGGCAAAGTGCTGCAGGTTATTTTGCTCAATGCCGCGAAAATCGCCCTCGATAATCAGCAAATCGACTACAGCGACCAACTCGAGATACAGGCCAAAACCCTACTGCCTGAGATCAACAACCCCATAGAGCTGGCCTACAGTTACGCCATTTTGGCCTCAATAGCCTTCGACAAGGGCCGTATCGACAATGCACAAGAATATATCACCATCAGCATGAACACCTTTACGCAACAAAATCAAACCGCAGCACTGATGCGCGCCAATCGGCTATTGGCACAAATTCGCTTTGCGCAGCAGCAGGAACACGCGGCGCTATCGCTAATGCAGGCGGCCATTGCCCTGGGTGAGCAACTGCAGCTAAGTGGAGATCTTGAGGATTTTTACCGGATCCTCAGCGAGTATTATGCCGAGAAAGGCGATTTTAAAGCGGCTCACGCGCTGCTACTGAAACGCTTTGAGGCGGCCAAGCACAGCTATGAAGAAAGGAGTCATGCGCGGATTTTACAATTTAAAGCCCGCCTCAATCAGCAGGATACCCAACAGCCACAAGACATGGTGCGAGCTCCTGCGGCCACCAGCCCGTTAATTTGGCATTGGAGCTACGGCCTCTACATGCTACTGACGCTGGCACTGCTGGCGATGGCGCTGTGGTATTTTATTGATAAACAACATCACCCTAAGGTTGACCCTGAATCACCTGCGCCGACACCTTCGCCTTTGCAGCAATTAGAAGCCCAACTGAGCGGCGCCAAACAAGGGGGCTACCCTCTCGCCCTGTTGTTGCTCAATACCAGCCAACTACGCCACATTGACCTCGCTATCTTGCAGCAGGAGCTGCTGGTAAAATTGCGCGAGCAGGATACGCTCATCCGTTATTCCATCGACGAAATCCTGATCCTCTTACCCCACACCTCAAATAAAGGGGCGCAGCAAGTGGCAGAGCAATTAAATGCGGCCCTGCAGCCTTGGCAAGGAACCCATGGGGTCAATTTCGGTATCGCGGCACTACAACAATTTGATACGCTCGCCTCGTTAATTAAGCGGGCGAGTATCAATCAGCTTGGGAAGATTAAAGGCGCAGATCACAAACAACATCATGGATCACCCGCTAAATAAGCGGCGATCTCATCCAAAAACTCACCGCCAAAGCGGCTAAGCTTGCGCTCGCCAACACCGTTAACCGCCAGCATTTCGCCGGGACTGGTGGGCAGCATCGCCGCCATTTCTGCCAACGTGGCGTCGTTAAACACTAAGTAGGGCGGCACATCCTGCTGCTCGGCGATATTGCGGCGCAGCGACTTGAGCCGTGCAAACAATTTACGGTCGTAATTGAGTGGCGCTTTTGCTTGCCCCACCTTGCGCTTCACGGTAGATAAGGCAATACGCGGCTCGGCGAGCATTAAGGCCACCTCGCCCTTGAGGATCGGCCTTGCGGCGGGATTCAAGGTAATGGAGGAGCCGCGGGTCACGTCCTGGCTGGCGAGTCCCAAATGGATCAATTGGCGGATCACGCTCAACCAATACTCGTGACTCTTATCTTTACCTATGCCCCAAGTACTGAGTTTATCGTGGCCCCTATCGACCAGCGGCGCCGCCTTCGAGCCGCGCAAGACCTCAATTAAGTGATTGATCCCAAAGCGCTGCCCTAATCGATAAATGCAAGACAACACCTTTTGCGCATCTTCAGTGCCGTTATAACGTTTCGGAGGGTCGAGGCAAATATCACAGTTACCGCAGGGCTCTAGCGCACTCTCATCAAAATAATGCAGCAGCACTTGGCGGCGACAGGTTTGCGCCTCGGCAAAAGCCGCCATGGTATTCAGTTTATGAAACTCGACCTGTTGCTGCGGCCCCGGCTCCGACTGTTCGATTAAATGCCGCACTCGGCCAATATCGGCCGG
>NZ_JBOFMC010000459.1:0-3452 GCF_051658185.1 Shewanella sp.
CCAATATCAGCGGCAACATCGAGAGTCGATACGGGATGTGCAAACTCGCGCTTGCTACCATCAGGAAGTGTAATTACAGGCATGAAATGTCCTTTCCAGTGGTGACCCACACGCAGGGCCACATGGTTTTAATGAATGAGAAAAATGCTCGCTAGGTTAAGACAGTACAAGAGTCTTAGCCACCTTGCGCAGCAGGGCGTATATTCTACGGGATTGCCGTTAAGGGGTGCAAGTATAATGCTTAGATGTACGACGCGGATAACCTTAGCTAACGTCATTCATCGTTGGTTTACTTTAAAAAGCATGGCACTTTACCAGCCACATTAAGAGTTAAGCTGCTTTAGTGCCGCTTTTACTCAGCATCTTTATTCACCCTATAACCGCTGTGGGCGATGATGATTAAAAATCGCGATATACTTAATAAGCCTTTCATCAGTATGTGCATCCACGATAGGTGCCCATCCTATGCTTCTGAGTCTATTCAAGAAGGAAAGTTGCCATGAAGATCATGAATAAAGTTATCGCCTGCCCCCACTGCGGACACCACCAACATATCAGTATTGATGCCAGCGGTGGTGATCAAGATTACTACGACGATTGCAGGATCTGTTGTAACCCAATTCACTTACGTCTGCATATGGACGAGTCGCGACGGACGATTGAACTGTTTGTCGACTCTGATGACGAACAAATTTATTAAAAGCCCGGCCGCAGGCGACTGAACACATGGCCGTTATATGGTTGAATGTGCCTTAAATTTGGTCGCCAGTAAACGCTCTACAGTATCCACAATGACCTGTGTTTGACTGTCGATCTCGATATTAAGCTCATCACCGACTTGGCACTGGTCAAGGTTGGTCAACTTGAGCGTCTCAGGAATGAGATGCAACATGAAACTGGCATTGGTCACCTCTCCGACCGTTAAGCTGCAACCATTAACACCCACAAATCCCTTATAAAAAATGTAATTCATCCATTTTGAGTCAAGACCAAGCTGCAGATCATAATGCTCAGCTGTATGGCTGATATTAAGTACTTTTGCTTTTGTATGAATATGCCCAGAGAGGATATGTCCACCAATTTCGCTACCAAAGGTTAATGACCTTTCGATATTAACCAAACTGCCAACCCTGAGGGAGGCCAGGTTTGTCATACGCAAGGTCTCTTCCACTACATCGAAAAATACCCTATGATCAACAATCTGAGTCACTGTAAGACATACCCCGTTATTTGCCACACTTGCACCAATCGCAAGTCCCTCATGCAAATCAGGTTTAAACGCTACCTCAAGGGTATTTAGGCCATCTTTCTTATGTATTGCAGCCACCTCACAGGTGGCTTGTACTATACCTGTAAACATTTTTTGCTCGCTTATTCGTTAAAGGCTGTATTTATGAATCATTCAGGCTTCCAAGCCAAACGCTTAATCCAACTTGCACTGCCAGTGCTGATCGCCCAAGTCACGCAAACCATGATGGGCTTTATCGATACAGTCATGGCTGGCCGTGTCAGTGCTGTCGATATGGCAGCGGTGGCGGTTGGCACCAGTCTGTGGTTGCCCGCCATTTTGTTTGTCCAAGGCTTGCTCATGGCATTTACCCCGCTATTTGCCCATTACAATGGTGCCAATAATCAAAAAGCCATTCAACCACTTGCGTTCCAAGCGGGTTATCTTGCACTGATTGGTGGCATCGGTGTGATGGCATTTTTAGCCTCAGCGCCCTTGATCCTTAACCACATGGATTTAGAACCGGAATTATACCGCTTAACCATTGGTTATCTCGATGGAATTTTATGGGGGGCACCTGCATTTGTCCTTTATCAAGTACTACGTGGTTGCAGTGAAGGGATTTCCTATACCTTACCCACAATGATCATTGGTTTTGTAGGATTGGCCGTCAACATTCCTGCTAACTATATCTTTATCTACGGACATTTTGGGGTGCCTGCCATGGGTGGCGCTGGGTGCGGGATTGCCACTGCTCTGGTTTTTTGGGCCATGCTAGTCGCTATGGCGATTTATATGCAAATCCATCCTAAATTTAGTGCGCTCGCTCCTTTCAGTAAATTTCATCGACCTGACGTTAATACGATGAAAAAGATGACCAAACTTGGCATGCCGATAGCTATGGCACTATTTTTTGAAGTGAGTTTATTTGCAATCATTGCACTATTGCTCGCCCCTTTAGGAGCTACCGTCGTCGCAAGTCATCAAATTGCTCTTAACTTTTCTTCTATCGTCTTTATGTTACCGCTGTCGATTGGGATCGCGGTATCGATTCGGATCGGCTATTACCTCGGCCGTGATCGCGCGGATATTGCTGGCACGGTCACCAAAGTGGGACTTGGCCTGGCTTTATCCCTAGCCTTAATGACGGCCGTACTGACGGTGTTATTTAGGTTTCAAATTGCAACATTGTACAATGGCGATCCACAAGTGATTGCCTTAGCGGGCAGCCTAATGCTCATGGCGGCCTTATATCAATTATCCGATTCGATTCAGGTGGTCGCCGCCGGCGCTCTGCGGGGTTACAAGGATACCCGTAGTGCATTCTATATCACCCTTTTATCCTATTGGGGAATTGGTATGACGCTCGGATATACCCTGGCTTATACCGATTACATCGTCCCCGCCATGGGGGCACATGGATTTTGGACCGGACTCATTGCAGGCTTAACCTCAGCGGCCTTACTGTTTTTTATCCGCCTGCGGTATATCCAAAAGCATGGCGTGCACATCAGTCTGTTAGATAGCCATAATTTACATCATTGATCCCCGAGGCGGGTGGCTGCATTGGCGACCCGCCCATTTATCAGCTTGATTTCGATAGAAACGATCACATCCCCCTGTTAAAAATGAAGATTTGCCCTACAGCATTGCTTAAACGTCGCGCAAGTTGCACAGCAATTCACCATTTGACATTAAATTTGTTTTTTTTACTTGCCAGTGATCCGCTATCCCCCTAATATAGCGCTCGTTCCGAAGCGTAATGCGTTAAGGAATATAGCATTAGCCAAAATAATGCACCCGTAGCTCAGTTGGTTAGAGCACTACCTTGACATGGTAGGGGTCGGTGGTTCGAGTCCACTCGGGTGTACCACTCTCTTCACAGAGTCTAAAAAGTGAAATTCAAACAGTGCACCCGTAGCTCAGTTGGTTAGAGCACTACCTTGACATGGTAGGGGTCGGTGGTTCGAGTCCACTCGGGTGTACCATTTCTTGCTTTAACTTCCTATATCAATCTCCTTATAGATAATTTCAATTTAGATACTCATCAGTAAGTCTTGGCGCCTAAACCACATTTTTTGTCGCACATTCAAATACCCCCTCTTCCTTATCTCTCGCTGATTACATCTTGATCACTTAAGCCAGATTTACCGCCATTATTCCCCAAATAGTCCTGTTTCTAATGTGTTGCCCATGGCATGCCAAACTTGATGGCATAACCCAC
>NZ_JBOFMC010000460.1:0-5585 GCF_051658185.1 Shewanella sp.
TGGGTATCGGGCTCAGTCATAATCTTGATCCCAATACCAACAGGACGCCCCCCCGCAGCCCCAAGGGGATTAATCCACACCACAACCCCACGAAACTCATGGGTGGCCGTTGAGCCAGGCAACCGATAAGCCACCGTTAATGGTTGCCCAAGACAATAACTTTCACTGGTAGATACAAACAGGCCTGCCGGTTTAATAAACGGCATATAGGCTCGATAAAGCTGATGTAGCGTGTCAAAATTAACGATGAGATCAACCATAAGTATTACTTTTTTGTTATTAATCTGTATTTTAGAACATAACTTTGACACAAGCCTAGATAATTCACGGTCGGCATAGTGCTTAAGCTATGACACATCCCCATCACATTGGCTGCTAACTCGCCAATTTGCGCGCGCATATAGGCGTCCAATTGGGTGTTTTTTAACAACACTTGCCTAAACATCAAAAATAAAACTTTAAGTACATCAATTATTTGCTGTTCGCCTACCGTTAGCAAGCTGCCACTGAGATGACCCGTGGACAAACTTTGCGCCCAATCCTTACGCAGTTGCAATAACGACTGATAACGGCTTGGCTGGGTACCATCTGAATGCAAACTTTCTGCCAACATTAAGGGGCCACCCACCACACTTAAGCACCAAGTGACATCTTCTTGCACATGATAATGTTGACTCAGCCACGTGCTGATAAGCCTCTGCGGCGGAGCGACAAAAGGAAGCCGTTGACAGCGACTGGTGATAGTGGCCATTAGTCGTGCGGGGGTATCCGACTGGAGGATTAATAAAGTGTCACGGCCTGGCTCTTCTAGCGTCTTCAGTAGCGCGTTGGCTGCGGCCGTATTGAGGCGCTCGCTGTGGTAAATGATGGCTACCCGTTGTCCACTCTGCTGAGCAGTGGCGGTAAGCCGAGTACAAAGCTCACGAATTTGATCCACTTTAATCTGATGGCCATCGGCGTGAATTTGATAACAGTCTGGGTGATTCCCGGCATCAAATAACAAACAGGCTTTGCACTTACCGCAACCGCCCTTGAGCGTCGGTTGCTGACACATGGCACTTCGGGCCATAAACTCACTAAGCAATTGGCCACCATAGGCCGAATCTATCCCAACTAAGAGGGCGTGAGGCAACTGCCCGGCCTGTAATTGCGCCAAAAATGCCTGCCTAGGTGCATCAAGCCAAGGCAGTGTCATCACATCAGCGCGATAACTCACCATACCCTTGCCTGCAAGACCGCTAAAATATCCTTATGCACCTCGGCCATTGACTGGCTTGCATCGATCACAACGATGCTGTCATCACTCTGGGCAAGTTTAAGGTAAGTAGCTCGAGCTCTTTCAAAAAAATCAATCGCTTGCTGCTCTATTCTATCCAGTTCGCCGCGTGTTGCAGCACGCAGTAAGCCCTGTTTCGGATCTAAATCCAGATAAAGTGTCAGATCGGGTTTAAAGCCCTTTAAGGTCGCTAAACTCACCGCTTCAACTAATGGCATCAAGCCTCGCCCACCGCCTTGATAGGCTAAGGAAGAGAGATTGTGCCTATCACCTAGCACCCATTGTCCTTGAGCGAGTGCAGGTTTGATCACATTGGCGATTAACTGGGCACGCGCCGCATAGATGAGTAAACACTCGGCCTCATCACACAGGGGATCGGTTGGATCGGCAATTTTGACAAGATCACGGATGCGCTCGGCCAAAGGGGTGCCCCCCGGCTCCCGGGTACAAATCGGGGCGCTGCCGGTGTGTTTTTCGATAAAGTCGCGAATAAGCGCTATCGCAGTCGACTTACCTGCCCCTTCAAGTCCTTCAACAACAATAAATTTGGCGGATGCTTGGGTCATTTTTTCTTTCTCTGATAAATATCAACGGCGCGGTTATGTTCTGCCAAGGTGCTCGAAAAGATGTGAGTGCCATCATTGCGCGAGACAAAATATAAATAACTGACCTTGGCTGGCTGAGACACGGCCTGCAGTGAGGCTTTACTCGGTGCCGCAATCGGTGTTGGCGGTAAGCCCATAATACGATAGGTATTAAACGCCGTCTCTTCCACTAAATCTTTGCGGGTGATATTGCCCTTAAAGCGATCTCCCATGCCATAAATCACCGTGGGATCGGTTTGTAAACGCATGCCTTGATTGAGTCGATTGATAAACACCCCGGCAATTTGCTCGCGCTCATGGGCTTGGCCCGTTTCCTTTTCCACTATCGAGGCAAGGATGAGCATCTCATATCGGGACTTAAGCGGCAGCCCCGGTGTGCGTTCAGCCCAAGCTTTATCCAGCTCTTGCTCCATCCTTTTATAACTTTGGGTCAGTAAGGTTTTAACATCGGCGTTGGCGGTATAGTGATAAGTATCGGGGAAAAATTTACCTTCAGGCAATGCGGAATCATCCCCTTGCGCCATCAACACGGCGGCGAACACTTCTTGAGGAACAACAAGATGAGCCGCACTTTTAAGTTGTGCCTCCCATTCGCTGATGGTCTTGCCCTCCACCAGGGTCAAACTAAAGATTTTGACCTTGCCCGCCACTAAATCATTGAGCAAGTCTGTAATGGTTTGCGTAGGCGAGATTTCATATAAACCAGTGCGGATGTTAGCAAGTTCTGGGCGAAACTTGAGGAACCATTTGAGTTTCCAAGGCGTTTGGATCACGCCTTCAGCCTCAAGCTGGGCAGCTAACTGATGCACACTGGTACCACGATTGATGGTCAATTCTTTCGGCTCAGTCAAACTGAGCGGCGTGTGGCTGTAATCGATGATCGACTGATAGCCCCAGTAGGCTCCCAAGCAAGCTAATGTCAGTAAGGTCAACAGGGCTGAACTGGCAATTAGGATGATTTTTTTCATAATGTCAGTGAAAGTATCTGTCTAAGATGTGCGGTAATAGGAGACGGTGTGTACTTAAGCGCATCTATCGCGATGACGTCCACAATGCCTAGGAGGCTGTTCGTCATAAACGCCGAGTCAAAATCGCCTAACGCTTCTGCGCCAAAGGACACACAATCCACGCTGTAATCATGCTCAAGTAAGCTTCGGATCACCTGTTCACGCATCACCCCGGATACGCCACATTCGGCTAAAGAGGGGGTAAATACGCAACGGTCTTTAATAAAAAAAAGGTTGGCCATGGAAGATTCTATCACCTTGCCATTGCAATCTAATACCAGCCAATCATCAACGTCGGCTGCCAATGGCTGCGAACGGATCAACACTTGCTCTAGGCGATTAAGGTGCTTTATTCCCGCCAGCAGTGGCTGATGGCCTAAACGCACCGTGGACGTTTGCAGGGCAACGCCCCGCTGCTGCCATTGTGCATAGTGCGCGGGGATAGGATGCACCGACACCACTTCGGTCACCGTACTGTGACAAGGCGGCGCATAGCCTCGCCCGCCAACACCCCGCGTGATCAATAACTTAATACAATGATGTGGATATTGTTTTGCTAAGTCAGTTAATTGCTGGCACAGAGCGGTTCCCATTTGCCAATCAAACCCGAGTCTGGCAGCGCCATCGTTCACCCGGGCTTGGTGGGTCTCAAACCACAAAATGCCATCAGCACTTGTACGCATAGTGGCAAAGAGGCCATCACCGTAGGCAAGCCCACGATCCGCGGCGGCGATCGTGGCTTGTACGCTCCCATTGACCCAAATCAACAGACTTAGTCCTGGCTGATACGGCTAGCAACCGCTTCTTGCTGATCTTTATACTTGGCATTTTTACGGGTGTTATAGGGACGCGCAACAGGGCCACTTAAGCGCTCAAAATTGAGCGCCCCAATGGTCATGCGCGGACGCAGCGCGAGGGGTAACTTACCACTATTGTAAAATTCAAGCACAATTTTACCCTGCCAACCCGGATCGATACGGTGGGCCGTCACATGCACCATCAAGCCTAAGCGTGCTAATGAGGAACGGCCATCAAGCCAGCCAACGATATCGGCTGGTAAGGTCACGCTCTCGTGGGTCACCGCTAAGGCAAGCTCACCCGGGTGAAGGAAAAAAGCCTCGCCATCGGGGATTTCGATAATTTCACTCATCACCCGATCAAGCGCCGCCTGCACTTCAACACTCGGACCACTCAGGTCAATAAAAGGCGCAGTATGGTCTTTGAAAACCCGAAATTGCCCCCCTAAACGCACATCGACACTGACGCCAGAAATCGCGTCATTGCCAGGGCGTGGCTCGATAACAATAGTGCCATTATCCAGAGCCTGTTCAATTTCGATATCAGTTAAACGCATCTTACCTATTTCTCCCTGAGTGTTATGTCGTTATTTTGCTAATAAATGTTGGATACGCGTCTTTAAAATATCCGTTGCAATGCGATTTTTACCGCCGCGGGGTACGATAATATCAGCGTATTGTTTTGACGGTTCAATAAACTGCAAAAACATGGGGCGCACGGTTTTTTTGTATTGGGAAATCACCGATTCCATGGTCCGACCGCGTTCTGCCACGTCGCGAGTTAAGCGGCGCAGGAAGCAAATGTCCAACGGCGTATCCATAAACACACTCACATCCATCAGCTCGCGTAATTTAGGATCGGTCAACAATAAAATGCCTTCTACGATAATCACTTTTTTGGGGGTCATCGGGACCGTTTCAGCCATCCGCGTGTGCTCGGTATAGCTATAACACGGAATATCAACCGCGTTACCAGACTTAAGCAACTGTAAATGGCGACAGAGTAATTGGTGATCTAACGCCTTAGGATGGTCGTAATTGGTTAACACCCGCTCATCCATCGATAAATGACTTTGGTCGCGATAGTACGCGTCTTCATTGATCACGCCGATTTGATCTGTGCCTAAATCGCGGCGCAGTTCTTCAAAAATCGTTTTGGCAATTAAACTTTTGCCCGATGCTGAAGCGCCAGCAATTGCAATAATGACACACTGCTGAGAATTCATAGCCTTAAACCTTACTCATCATCTGATATGCTAATAGAAACGGATTTTTGGCTCTGTTTAAGTGCCAATTCTGCTCCCACTTTACGGGCAATTTCCCGATAAAGTGCGGCAACTTCACTGTCAGGCTCGGCCACAACCGTCGGCGCGCCCACATCCATGGCTTCACGAATATTGATATGCAGCGGTAATGCGCCTAAAAGCGGCACTTGATAGCGCTCAGCCATTTTACTGCCGCCATGAGTACCAAAGGGATGTTCTTTATGGCCACATTCTGGGCATAAATGGAAACTCATATTTTCGACAATGCCAAGCACCGGGATCTTCACTTTCTGGAACATAGTGATGCCTTTTTTCGCATCGGCCAGCGCGATATCCTGCGGAGTGGTCACAATCACCGCACCGCTCACCGGCACTTTTTGCGACAGGGTTAATTGAATATCCCCAGTGCCAGGTGGCATATCAATCACTAAATAGTCGAGCTCTGGCCATTGGGTTTCATTAAGCAATTGCGCTAACGCCCCGGCTGCCATTGGCCCGCGCCATACGGCGGCTTCATCACCACTTAACATAAAACCAATCGATTGTGCAGCAATCCCATGGGCACTGGCCGCGGTCATATGTTTGCCATCGGGTGACACGGGTCTGAAGTTAGGGATCCCCAGCATTAATGGGAC
>NZ_JBOFMC010000461.1:0-8184 GCF_051658185.1 Shewanella sp.
TAGTCGATTCAAAAAGTGAACTGGCTGGGTTAACGGAGAGTGAAATTACCTCCGCCGCCAATGACGCCAAAGCGGCCGGTCATGAAGGCAAATATCTTATCAATATCACCAATACGACTCGTCAGCCGGTATTGGCCTCCTTAGAAAATCGTGAGCTGCGCCAACGCATTTGGGAAGCTTCAGCCAACCGTGGCTTAACCGGTGAAAACGAAACCGCATCACTGGTTGCACGCCTCGCGCAACTGCGCGCCGAACGTGCGGCGCTGTTAGGCTACGACAACTGGGCAAGCTACCGCTTAGCACCACAAATGGCCAAAACGCCTGAGGCCGTTTACAGCATGTTTGGTTCTATGGTGCCCGCGGTTGTTGCCAATACCGAAAAAGAAGCGGCCGATATCCAAGCGATGATCACTAAAACCGGTGGTAAATTTGAATTAGCACCGTGGGATTGGGAGTTTTACGCCGAAAAAGTCCGTAAAGAAAAGTTCGCCCTCGATGCAAGCAGCGTGCGTCCTTACTTTGAATTTAATCGTGTATTAGAAGACGGCGTATTTTATACCCTTAAAGAACTGTATGGCGTGACCTTAAAACCCCGACCAGATTTACCGGTATATCATCCTGACGTTAAAGCCTATGAAATGTTTGATGCCGACGGTTCAAGCATGGCGATTTTCTACGCTGATTACTTTGCTCGCGAAGGCAAACGTGGCGGCGCGTGGATGAGCTCCTTTGTTGGCCAATCCTTCCTTGAAGGCACCAAACCTGTGGTCGTCAATGTGATGAACATTAAAAAAGCGCCAGAAGGTGAACCGACCTTCGTTAGCTATGACCAAGTGACGACGATGTTCCACGAAATGGGGCACGGTACCCATGGCATGTTCTCAAAAGTCACCTATCCAAGCCTTGCTGGCACAGCGGTATCCCGTGACTTTGTGGAATTCCCATCGACCTTTGAAGAAGATTGGGCAGCTCACCCTAAAGTGTTGGCCAACTATGCAAAACACTATGAAACTGGCGCACCAATCCCTGAGGAATTGCTGCAAAAACTCCTGAAGTCAGGCAGTTTTAACCAAGGATATGACACCTTAGAATACATGGCGGCCGCATTAGTCGATATGGAATGGCATTCCTTAAGCCCAGATGCGCCACTGCAAGATGTGGCTACCTTTGAGGCTAACGCACTCAAAAAACACGGTTTGAATATCACTGCAGTGCCACCCCGCTATAAGTCAACTTACTTTGCCCACGCCTTCCCCGGTGGTTACTCAGCAAGTTATTACGCGTATATGTGGAGTGAAATTCTGGCCGCTGATGCGTTTGCATACGTGCAAACCCAAGGCGGGCTCAATCGTGAAATCGGCATGAAATACCGCAAAAATATCCGTGAAGTGGGTAACAGCATTGCCCCCATGGAAGCCTACAAGAACTTCCGCGGACAAGAGCCAACGACAGAAGGCCTACTCAATCGTCGCGGGTTAAACACGGTTAACTAAGGCCATGTTGTCAAAGCTGCGTAACGCTCAATCTTAATTCACGCAGTTTTCACATCAATCAGCCAGCAATTGCTGGCTGATTTATTTAAACCGCGAAATACGTCAACTCTAACTTCGTACCGCCCTGTTGGGCGAGGGTTTAGGACGAAATAGCTAACCAAGACACGTCATGCGAGCTCAGGGGCTAGGTGCAGAGACTTTTAACCACATCACACAGAACAATAACAGTGCACTACACGTGACTAATCCCGCCCCCACTGACTCCGTAAAACCCAGCACCAAATACCCCGCAAAACTGATAACGGCAACAATCAATGCATAAGGCAATTGCGTCACCACATGGTCGATATGATGACAACTCGCCCCGGTGGACGACAAGATTGTGGTATCAGAAATCGGTGAGCAATGATCGCCAAATACCGCCCCCGCCAACACGGAAGCCAGCATAGGCAACATCATTCCCGCATGGCTTCCCATCGCCATATCGGCCGCAATCGGTAACATGATCCCAAAAGTGCCCCAGCTAGTGCCCGTTGCAAAGGCGGTTAATCCGGCTAACACAAACATTAACGCCGGTAAAAATGCAAAGGGAATATAGCCCGTTGCCAAACTTGCCATAAACTTGCCTGTTTCAAGCTCACCAATCACAGCGGCAATGGTCCAAGCAAACAGCAAAATATAAATGGCCGGCAACATAGAGCGAGCGCCCTGCACCATGGCCTTAAGGATCACTAAATGTTCGACCCGTTGCACAAGGTTAACTCCAAGCGCCACCGCTAAGCCCATTACGGCCCCTAAAAAAATCGATGAGCTGACATCGGTCTTTTCAAACGCGGCAATCAGCGAAAACTCACTCCCAACGCTCGCTAACGCCTCAGCGCCACTGCTCAACATAAAATACAAAGTTGCCAGCACGAGCACCCCAATAGGCATAAATAGCCCGGCAATCTTGCCAGTGCTCGCCTCCGGTAAATCAACGTTAGCTCCAGGAGGTAAGCCTTTACTTTCATCATAGAGACTGCCCCGCAGAGCATTAAGTTCATGCCTACGCATCGGCCCGATATTCAGCCCCAGTAGCACGACACACAGCAGGAATAATAAAGAGAAAATGGCGTAAAAGTTCATGGGGATCATTTGCATAAACACACTCAAATGGCCGCTATCGGCAAATCCATGAGCCGTTAAAATCCCGCCAATTAACGCAATGATATAAGCGCCCCAACTCGATACTGGTGATATCACACAAACGGGGGCCGCGGTGGAATCTAATAAATAAGCTAACTTAGCTCGGGAAATATAATAACGATCGGTAACAGGCCTTGCGACAGTTCCTACGACTAAACTATTGAAATAATCGTCAATAAAAACCACACAGCCTAAAAACATCGTCAATAACTGGGCGTCACGCTTATTACGAATATGCAATTTGGCCCAATCAGCAAAGGCACGGGCGCTGCCACTGACGGTAATTAATGCGGTGATCATTCCAAGGACAATTAAAAAACCGAGAATATATAAATTCCAAGAATTGGCGCCTTCAGTCGACCAAAAGAGTCCCTTAACCCTGCTGACGACAAACTCCCCTGTGGCCAAGGGGGAAAATTGATTGAGCAGTAAGCCGCCCAGTACAATACCCAGTCCAAGGGAGATGAGCACGCGGCGGGTAATGATCGCTAAGGCGATTGCGACCACAGGTGGCAATAAAGACAGCACTGAATCGGCATAACTTATCACAGTCATTGATGTCACAGTCATGGATGCCACAGTCATTGATGAGATCTTCGTTGAATACGAATGGAGGGCCACTGCACTGATGGGGTTGCTGAGTGACCTATTTATAACAACCCAAAGCACCAGTCCTATCAGTAGCGCTCCATAGCCATTATTTGTTACTTATCAACGCCTTATCAGGCGATGCTTCTTGTTTCGTAGGCTACAGCTCAAAATATCGAGTCTTATGTAAGCCTCCACAAGCTGACACGACCGTCCAGCGGCGTTGGTCACTTTAAACCGCAGCTCCAAACGATTCCCTTGCCATAATCAGTATCTAGGCTATGTGGGGTCTTCTTGGTCAGTCAGTCGAAAATTTATTTTTACTTTCAGCACTGGGTTTTCGTTACACAATTAAGATTTTAACACACAGAAAGTGCTATCGCATTTTCCGCCTTATATCCTCGCCCGCATTGGGCGTGAGTTTACGGCTAAATTGCTAATATCCATGTTAAAAAATACGATGGCCGTTTTGTACCTCTTACATACAACCCAGCGGCCGTTCCTGAACAATCGAACCACTTTTGCACCAAAAAAGAAGCATCATCCTTTCATGATCATTCAGCAGGATCACGACTGATATTTGGCGCACCTCAACACTTCAAAGAACGCCCTCGCAAGGGCGTAAAGGACAAAAAGGACAGGCGGCTAAGTTGATGCTAGCACAAAGCCGCCTACTGTAAATGAAATCACGCAATTGCTTAATCTAAGGCGGCAATGAGCTCAGGGACGGCATCAAACAAGTCGGCCACCAGCCCATAATCGGCCACTTGAAAAATTGGCGCTTCAGGATCTTTATTAATGGCCACAATCACTTTAGCATCTTTCATCCCCGCTAAATGTTGAATCGCCCCTGAAATACCGACAGCGATATACAAATTTGGCGCCACAATTTTACCTGTTTGGCCGACTTGTAAATCGTTTGACACATAGCCTGCGTCTACCGCGGCGCGTGATGCACCGACTGCGGCGCCCAATTTATCCGCAAGTTGCTCTAACATGCCAAAGTTTTCACCACTTCCCATGCCACGGCCACCAGATACGATAATGCCGGCATTGCCTAACTCGGGGCGCGCTGATACGGTAAGCGCTTGCGACACCAATTGTGCCTTCGCCTCAAACACCTTATCTAGGCTCACCACCGAGGCATTATTGCCCTGCGCTACCGCATCAAAGGCACTGGCACGCACCGTTATCACCTTAATGGCGTCATGACTCTGCACTGTCGCCAGAGCATTGCCCGCATAAATAGGACGCACAAAAGTATCAGCGTGAAGGACGCCAACCACCTCAGAAAGTTGAGCAACATCTAATAATGCAGCCACTCGAGGGAGCGTATCTTTACCAACGCTAGATGCCGCTGCCAGAATGTGGCTGTAGTTCGGCGCGAGCTCCACCAGCAGTTTGGCCACATTTTCGGCTAAATGAGCTTGATAAACACTGTGATCGGCATGTAACACTTGGCCAACACCCTGTAATGCCTGGGCAGCTTGAGCAACTGCACCGCATTGATGACCAACGACTAAGACATGCACATCACCACCGATGGCGCACGCCGCCGAAACCACCTTCGCGGTATCCTGTTTTAGCGCGCTATTATCATGTTCAGCTAATACTAAAATCGCCATTTAGATCACCTTCGCTTCATTCTTTAACTTTTCGACTAGCTCTGCTACCGACGCAACCATAATGCCGGCTTGGCGCTCGGCAGGCGGCTTCACGGTCACTAAGGTTTGGTGCACTTTGAGCGTCACCCCTAAATCGGCAACAGCGATAACATCTAAAGGCTTACGCTTTGCTTTCATAATATTGGGCAAGGAAGCATAACGCGGCTCATTTAAACGCAGATCCGCGGTGACCACCGCTGGCAAAGGTAAAGTTAACGTCTGCATTCCACCGTCAATTTCACGGGCAACTTGCAAAGTTTGTCCCTCAAGCTTGAGCGTTGAGGCAAAGGTGGCCTGAGGTAAGTCCGCTAACGCCGCAAACATCTGACCAGTTTGATTATTATCGCCATCAATAGATTGCTTACCAAAAATCACTAAATCAGCGTGCTCTTTGTCTTGTAACGCGTTTAATAGTTTTGCGATAGACAGTGGCACTAACTCTTCTTCAGTTTCAATATGAATAGCGCGGTCAGCACCGAGGGCCAACGCGGTACGTAACTGTTCTTGAACTGCTTTATTACCAATGCTGACCACGACCACTTCGGTCACACTGCCCGCTTCTTTTAACCGAACCGCCTCTTCTACTGCAATTTCACAAAATGGGTTCAAGGCCATTTTGAGATTGGCGGTATCGACACTCGTGTTGTCAGCTTTGACCCTGACCTTCACATTGGCATCAACAACGCGCTTAACCGGCACCAATACTTTCATAGGGTTTCCTTACTACACTTGCCTAAACATAAACAACGCATGGGCGCACCCCATGCAGGATGGCACAACTTTACGTCCTGTTAACGTTAACGTCAACCTAACTCAAACAGCCGTTTGCTTTTTTTTGATGTTGTGTCATTAAACCGACTTTTTAACACTTATTTGCGACATTTTAAAACTTTCACAAAATACATAATATTTAATTTCATGCTATTGCATAATTTTATTTGATTCGCGCTATATTAGTTTCTATCATTTAGGGGTTAATAACCATTATCCTGTATTATAAAGTAGAGTGGGACGAAAATAGATATGAGCGAATTTTTAGAAATATTAACTCACGGTCGTCGTTTTAAAGCTGCAGTGAAAGATCTCAGCGTTGATGAGCTGCGTGATTTAGCTGCTAAACTGGATAAGATTATCGTTGAACGTGAATCAATGGAGCAAGAAGAACAGCTAGCAATGGCTGCTCGTAATGCCAAAATTGAAGAAATCCGCCAACAAATGGAAGCCGTCGGATTATCAATTGATGACTTAGGTGGCGTGGCCGTTAAAGCTGTCAGCAAAAAGCGTGCACCTCGTCCAGCGAAATACCAAATTGAAGTTGCCGGTGAGCTCATTCAGTGGACAGGTCAAGGCCGTATGCCTACCGTATTTAAAAATGCCCTGAATAACGGCCGCACTATGGAAGATTTTTTAATCTAATCCAGTAATGCTGGTTTATTTATCGGCCATAACGTCGTTAATGTGCAGAGTGAACCTGATAAAAGCAGTGTTCCTCATGACCAGACATAACAAGCCGTTATAGATGACCAGCTATGCGACACCCTAAGTTGGGGACTCTCGTCCCCAACTTAATACTTCCGCAACACCGTTCATATGCTTAAGCTAATCAAACTGTAATCAGCCAACGCTTTTAAACCTAAACTCGTCAGCAAATGGCAATCGTTATAAGATGGCAATCGCTTCCAAGCAAAATAGCCGATACCCCAACTCAAATATCAAACCTTTTGGCGCCTACGGTTAAAGTTAACCAAAGACTCCGATGAACAATGGTGATGAGTTGCCACTCGAAACAATAGTGTTCCCCTATAATATGCATCACCAACCAGCATTGCTGAATCGCAAAATCGATCTCTTATGATATTGATTTTATTGTTAAAAACCTTCAACCAACAGCAGGTAAATCATGTAAACTCAAACGCCTATGGTTAATTACCAGCCCCCATTAAGATAAGATTCAGCGTCCAATACCGTCTCAGAGACCAAAATACTTCTAGGTAAATTAACGCAAAGTGAATGACCTGATGTCCATTACATATACTTAGTTTGATAGCTCACTCAATTTAACCATTGAATGGTTCTAAAGGTTCGTTCACTTTGACACCTGATGACTAACCGCCAAATAACTTAGAATGAAGCATGAAACGCTAAGAACGTGCCACTTGCCTTCCCATCGAAAAAGGCATCGAGCATATTGTACTTTGACCTAACGCCAACGATTCGCCAGCAACATGATAGAGTGCCACACTATCAATACAGGCTATCAATACACGCTATCAATACACTCTTTAATCGCTGTTATGGCCAACACACTTAAAAACGCTATGTTAAAAATGGGCCGTTAAAATTGAGGCTCAAAGCTAATAATGACGACTGAAATAACCTAGGTTGGTATTGGAAATCGCCGTTGCAACAAGACGGCCTTGGTTAAGGTGCTGAAACCAGGCTAACTCGGCCAATATTTGCAACTCGCTCGGTTTAATCGGCAGCTTGTGCTTTGTCAATGCAGGCTTAAACGATAAAATTTGTTCATATTAAACACGCTGGTGCCACCCTGTAGATGACACTAAGGTAACTTAGCTGCGAAACCGACGATTTCGATGTAAACTATTTCAACGTAAACAAGATTAAAACTAACAGAGCCGATACCAAGAGCCTTCTTGCCAAACGGTCTCAACCCTACCCTCTCAAGTCAAACAATCTTAGGTCAACCGATGAAAATATGGATTTCAAGTGCATTCGTTTTATTGCTTAGCGCCTGTGCAAGTGACTACAGTTTTAACAGTAATTTGAGCAGTGCTGCGATCAATGATTATTTTAAAGCCTCCGATGTCACCCTTTACGAAGGTGATGAGTTACCTAAAGGGCATTATGAGTTAAAAGGGTTAGTGCAAGGTGAATCTTGCCAAGCCGATGCCAATGGGGTACCTGCGTCCTTGGCTGAAGCGCGCACCGAGGCTCGCCGCGCCGCGGCAGATCAAGGCGCCAATGGCATCATTATCAAACAATGCGTGATGTTTGAAGAGGCGGCTCAAGGTTGTATCAGCCGAGCGTTATGTGTTGGCCAAGCCATTAACACTACCGCCGTAGACTGAACTACCGCCGTAGACTGATAGCCCAGCCCCAAAACCTTGGGGAAATATCGCTACAATACAAAGCACTCACAAAGCAGACCGTGAGCATCAACGCGCCGCTGGCTCAGTGCATGATTACAACCAAAAGTGTTAAATCAACACGCTATTTTTCTCATGTCTAGGCTC
>NZ_JBOFMC010000462.1:0-5682 GCF_051658185.1 Shewanella sp.
ATAACCCATTTGCTTGAGTGCAATACAGGCATCAAATACTCCTTCGATATATTCGAAGTCATCGACTTGATGTACATAACCATGATCTTTGTTGATCACACCATCACGGTCTAAAAAAACGGCTCGATTGACTGTACTCACACTCTCTACTCCACTCAAAAACATCGCCTAGGGCGTCATGGCGTGTATTATTTCATTCATTACACTAAATTGCACCGCGAAGTTTAGCGAGTTATCTGCTGGCGATACCTTAGCATTGGATGGGATTTGGCCGTGTTCTCCTTGGAAATCGCCAATTTCAAACAATAGCTTAGACAGTTCACTCTGCCATTGCCCTTTATTTGTCCTGTGTTTAACGGTAATCTTGCTGCCATAAAAATAACATTTGCGAATATAGACAGTCATAATGAGTCGAGCAACGCCTATCGTCCATAAAACTCGCACACAATTAGTTGTCGAAGCGCTCAGGGAGCGGATTCTTTCGGGTGACATTGCCGCGGGGGAACCACTCAGGCAAAGTGCCTTAGCCGAGGCTCTCAATGTCAGCCGGATCCCGGTACGGGAGGCGTTATTGCAACTTGAGGCCGAAGGTTTGGTGAAATTTGAGCCTCACAAAGGTGCCACGGCGACATTATTATCCGTCGCGCAAGTGACCGAATTATTTGAATTACGTGCGATGATTGAAACCGATCTGCTCGCCAAATCCATCCCTAAATTGCAGGAAGCGGATTTCATTAAAGCTGAGCAAGTGTTACAACAATTGGAATCGGCCTTTAAACACGAGGATGCGGTAGCCAGTTGGAGCGAGCTCAATACTCAATTTCACACTTGTTTATACCAAGCGGCCAATCGGCCACACACCTTAGAGGTGGTTCACAGCCTTAACACCCACTGCGATCGCTATATTCGTCTGCAATTGTTGCTCGCTGGCGGGATCCCGGCGGCGGAGCATGAGCACCGGGCGTTACTCACCCATTGCAAATTACAAGAAACTGATAAAGCCACGGCATTACTTAAGCATCATATATTGCATGCTGCGATGACCATTCGCGAACTTGTCGCCAAACAGGTCGACTAGATCACGGACAGTTTTAAGTTATCCCGATAAGCTTTGTTGTCGATTCAAGGCAGCACTTTTATGTTCTGCCTTTTTTATTTGAGAGAAACCACCATGCAGTACGCTACTATCACCGGTTGGGGCAAATGCGTCCCACCCGCCACGCTGACCAACGATGATCTTGCCACCTTTATAGAAACCTCCGATGAGTGGATTAAATCACGTACCGGGATCAGTCAACGGCATATCAGCCATGTGGACACCTCGGCATTGGCCAGCGTTGCCGCCAAGCGTGCTCTCGCCGCCGCAGGAATTGATGGCAGTGCCATTGATATGATTATCCTTGCGACCGCCAGCCCTGATACGTTGATCCCCAATATTGCCTCCACAGTACAAGCTGAAATAGGTGCCAACTGCGCCGCCTTTGATATCAATGCCGCCTGCAGTGGCTTTCTCTATGGTTTAGGCTTGGCTAGCTCGCAGATCAAAAGTGGCCAATGCCAAAAGGTATTGGTTATCGGCGCCGAGCGGTTATCGTTCTATTTAGATTGGTCCCGCCGCGAAACCGCAGTGTTATTTGGTGATGGCGCAGGCGCCGTGGTGGTCGAAGCCTCGGACATCCCTGGCGGCGTACTGGGTTATGAGTTAAATAACGATCCCGAGGGCCGCGATATTCTCAAAGCCGGTTTTGGCACCGCGATGGATCGCTTCTCTGCCGATTCCTTGGATTTTTACATCCAATTTGATGGTCAAGAAATTTTCAAACGCGCCATTAATGGCATGAACAAATTAAGCACTCAAGTGCTTGAAAAATGTGGTGTTGATAAGGACGAGGTGGATCTTGTCATTCCTCACCAAGCGAATGAGCGCATTATCGATACCCTTGTTAGCCGAATGAAAATCCCTAAGGAAAAGGCCTTTGTTAACATTGCAAATTATGGCAATACTTCGGCGGCCACCATTCCTATCGCCATTTGCGATGCACTAGAACAGGGCCTTATCAAACCGCAGCAAACCATACTGTCCTGTGCCTTTGGGGCCGGACTGACCTCTGCGGCGCTGTTGCTAAAATGGGGGGAGCGAGTCACGCCTGTTCAACTCAGTGACGCTCAATTACCGCCCTGTGATAAAACCGGTATTGAGTTAGTTAAACGTGCGGTGGATTACTTCTGTAAGTAATTGAAACCATAAAAAGCCATCAACTGATGGCTTTTTTGTTATCCAGACCAACATCCTGTTCCGCTTCGCTAATCAAACCTTAAAGCTCAAGCCAATAAGATAGCGGGTTCAAGTCTGCTAATAATGGTGAGTGTCCACGCTATCACCCTTCCACACAATCACCCTTCCACGCTATCCCCCTTTATCGGGATTCCCAGGGCGTCATCGCGCTCATATCCGTTAAATCATAGGGGGTTAATTGGTACACATAATAATTGAGCCAATTACTCACCAACAGGCTACCATGGCTATGCCAACGGGCAATGATTTCGCCATTGGGATCATCATGTTGATAGTAATTTTGCGGCACATTCGGCTGTAAACCTAAGGCTAAATCCCGTTGATATTCATCATGTAAGGTTGATTTTTGATATTCAGGGTGTCCCATCACAAATAAGTTGCGATGATTACGACTGAGCACTAAATACGCCCCAGCCTCATCGGACTCGGCCAGCACCTGTAACTCGGGATGCAACTTAAGTTCAGCCAGCGCCATCTGAGCAAAGCGGGAATGGGGCGCATAAAATTCATCATCAAAACCCCGCAGTAAAGGAACATGTTGACTCGTGCGCCGATGAACAAACACCCCTGAGCACTTTTGCGGCAGAATGTGGCGATGTAAACCATAAAGATGATACAAGCCCGCATGGGCGGCCCAGCATAAAAACAAGACTGAGGTCACATGCTCCTGCGACCAATCAATAATGTCGCGGATCCGGTCCCAATAAACCACCTCTTCAAAATCGACCTGACCTAAAGGTGCCCCGGTGATGATCAATCCATCGTAATTTTTATGGCGTACATCCTCAAAATCACGGTAAAAGGTGTTCATATGATCCGTCGAGGTGTGTTTAGAGGCTTTATCGTGGATCCGCAATAACTCCACATCCACCTGTAATGGCGTGTTGCCCAATAACCGCAGCAGTTGCGTTTCTGTCTCAATTTTATTTGGCATCAGGTTTAAAATCAGTACCTTCATTGGTCTGATATCCTGATTGGCGGCCCGAGTTTCGGACATCACAAAAATATTTTCGGACTCTAAGACCTCTGCTGCTGGCAGATGATCTGGAATGTTAACCGGCATACCGCGCCTCTTCTGTTGGTCAATACTATGTGGTTAAAAAATAACAACATCATGATTAAAAACTAACAATATCAGCGCGCTGGCTCGGTTAATTCACCTTACGTTAGCGGCCGACCTTCTCAAGCAAAATCGTCATCGCCTCTGTCGAATTCAGATCAACGCGATAGGCTTGAGTATTAATAAACAATAACGTATCACCATGCATGATCCTTGCACCTATGGCATAGGTATGCCCTGGCGTAAATTGATCGCGCCCCATGTCAAAGCGAAATGGCATCGGGGTTCTGGCTCCTTGGCTAACACGCTCGGCCATGACGACCGCCGGTGCATCCATTTTAGACACATCCAATAACTGGACGATAAACTGCGCATCGGCGGGTAACGCGATACGCTCGCGGTACATGGCCTCCCCCTTTATCTCAATCATATCATTGGGCGTCGCACAACCGCCTAAGAGCAGCGTCACGGCGAGCAAGGCCATCCCCCCTAATTTTTGTACCAAAGCAGGCAATGCATTTAACGTTAGCGACTGACTCATGTTATTTCTCCTAATCATACATAAAGACTTCTGGATGTCCACATGTCCATACTATAAATCTTGTCATAGTGAACATATCTTCCTATCATAAGCCACCATTTCGTTGCCGAAAAATTTATGACCCAAGCAACTGCGATAATTGTGGGCGCAAGCTCACATTTAAGTCGCGAACTTGCAAAGCAATTAGCAGAACAACAGGTTGAATTAGCCTTATTTGCTCAAGATCCAGAAGCGCTGCGTGAGTTTGCCTCCTCTTTACCGACAAAAGTACAAGTATTTGGCCTGCAAATTGAACAACCACAAGCCATTATTCATCAACTTGAAACCGTATGGCACAGTTTAGGCGGCGCGCACTTAGTCATAGTCAATACCGGGCTCAATAGTTACGATCCTGCGCTGCCTTGGTTGCCGGAGCAGGATATTATCGATGTGAATGTGCGTGGATTTGCCGCTATCTGCAACACTGCCTTTCGGTTATTTCGTGAACAAGGCTACGGCCAGTTGGCGGCCATTAACTCCATTGCTGGCCTGCGCGGTGGACCGAGTGTGGCCTATCACGCCTCAAAAGCCTTTGCTCAAAATTACCTCGAAGGCTTGAGCATGCATGCCCAGCGCCTCAAACTGCCGATCACGATTACCGATATTCAACTTGGTTTACTCGATAAAGCGGCAATGCAGCAAAGTGCGCTGTGGTTAGCGCCTTTACCTAAGGTGGCGGCCCAAATCATTAACGCGATGCAAAAAGGCAAACGCCGAGTATATGTGACTAAACGCTGGCGTCTGGTGGCTTGGTTAACCAAACTCCTGCCAGAATTTATCTACAATACCCGCCATTGGAAGCCGAAGAAGGCTAAAAAATAATGTTTATCGTGTTTTAACGCGATAAAAGCAAAAAGGAGCTTTTTAGCTCCTTTTTGTACAATTAACCGCAATAGATTAGAAAGTGTAACCCACGCTCACCATATAAACCCAGGGGTCGATATCGGTTTCAATGGTGACAGGTGTGCCGCTCAATTTAAATTCCACATCGGTACTTATCTTGGCATACCAAACAGAGGCGTTCACCAGCCAATCTTTACTGACTTGATAATCGATACCGGCTTGAGCTGCCCATCCCCAAGAATCGCTCAAACTTAAATCGGTTAACGCGCCACCTAAATTGTTAGTGAACTGGTTATCAAAAAACTTAGTGTAGTTAAGCCCCGCACCAATATAAGGACGTAATGGGGATTGGGCATCACCAAAATAATACTGCGCCACTAAGGTGGGGGGTAAATGTTTAGTTTCAGCAATTTTACCCGGTCCCGCTAAAGAGACATCATGGCTAAATGGGGTTGCCGCCAGTAATTCAACCGCAAAATTATCCGTCAGCATATAGCCAAAGTTCAGCCCTAATTGGGCGTTATTACTCACTTTGAATTCACCAAACGTCGCCACAGGATCACTTGACTCATTCGGCGCAACCACCGCAACACCGCCGCGCACGATAATCTCGCCCGCTTGATGAGCAGATACTGAGGCGGAAAATCCCGCCGCTAAAATAGTTGAAGCAACAACAGCAGAAACGATATTTTTATTCATCACCATACTCCATGTGCGCAACATTGATTTTATTTTTAACTACATCACTTAACAATTGATGCTTACACTGCCAGATAAACAGTGGTGATTTATTGATCCAAATCAAGCTTAATATCAATACTTATATTTAGGTATATCAACTAGATATAGATCACATATTCCGCAATATTGCTGCCAAAACAAGGTTAACCCGTTAACGTACTG
>NZ_JBOFMC010000463.1:0-2196 GCF_051658185.1 Shewanella sp.
GATGCAGTGCGCGCAGCGGCGAAGATTTTGGTAGAGCAGCTCGCCGTGTTCGCACAGCTCGAAGGCAGCGAACTCGCCGCGTTTGACGCACCAGCTCAGCGCAGCAGCCAGCAGTTTGATCCGATCTTGCTGCGCCCAGCTTATCTCGGCGGAGCTCAGCTATGAGCAGTTTGATGGCACCGATGTCTTTAGTGTTGGCTTGAAATTTAACTTTTAAGTGAGCGTTGCACAGCCATCATCGGGCAATCGTCTTGTGCTTTAAGGCGCTTTGCCCTGCTGGGGCTAATGTTTCGCGATGTGGCGGGCACGCCGGCAGGGCTGATAGCGATTCTGCTCTGCCTAGAACGTCGCTGTACCGGGTTGAGCTTAGGCGCTGATCTTAACTTGGGCGTTGTTCACTTAACTTAGGTGCTGTTGATTTCTCTTAGGTGCAGCTCATTTTGCCTAGGCGCGGAGCTTTGGGATGCTTAGCCTAGGCGCCGTTTGTTTATTCCTATCTTGTTTACTTCAATCTTGTTTACTCCAATCTTACCGACTGGTAGCTGGCGCCTAGTTGTACTTAATATTCATCGCGATCAGCGGTTCGCGCGAGGCCTTTTCGGCGCGTAGGCGGGCTAAGTAATTTTCCCATAACTCCACTTGATGAGTGGCGAGATCGTAAAGCACTTGCCATGAAAACAGGCCGGTATCGTGGCCATCATCGAAGACGATTTTAACCGCGTAGTTGCCCACCGGTTCAATGGCGTTGATATTGACGTTCTTTTTATGAGTGACCAGCTTAGGGTTGCCGTGACCATGCACTTCGGCTGAAGGGGAGTAGACGCGTAGCATCTCGCAGCTGAGTTGGTACTGTTCGCCATTATCAAAGCTGATTTCTAAGAGGCGTGATTTACGTTTTAATTTAAGGTCGATGACATTAGGGCTTGCAGTGGTCATAGGTGTTTGCCAAGTGAATGCGAGGAATAGACAAGGGTTAACATAGCAATTCGCGGCTAAGGTTACAAAGTGCGCGGTCACAGTGTGGCATTTAAATCCGCCATGCCGCCCTTTAGGGAACATACATGGCGGATATTGTGCACTAACCTAACTGCTTAGTGCCAAGCACTAAGCGGACAGCGCGCGTTAACCTTAGAGAATAAAGCGGCTTAGGTCTTCGTCCTGCACCAGATTATCTAAGTGGGCACTCACATAATCGGCATCAATCACAAATGCGCTGCCAGACTTGTCAGAAGCCTCATAGGAGATATCTTCCATCAGCTTTTCCATCACGGTATGTAGGCGACGGGCACCAATGTTTTCGGTGCGCTCGTTCACCTGCCATGCCGCTTTGGCAATGCTGTCGATGCCTGATTCGGTAAACTCAATGGTCACACCTTCGGTCGCCATCAGCGCGATATATTGCTCGGTCAGTGACGCATGTGGCTCAGTTAAAATGCGTTTAAAATCATTCGCACTGAGTGCATCTAGCTCGACGCGGATCGGCAGGCGACCTTGCAGCTCAGGAATTAAATCCGACGGTTTTGCCATCTGGAATGCGCCCGAGGCGATAAACAGAATATGGTCGGTTTTCACCATGCCGTGTTTGGTGGTCACAGTGCAACCTTCAACTAGCGGCAGTAAATCGCGCTGCACCCCTTCGCGGGACACGTCAGGGCCTGAGGTTTCGCCGCGTTTACAGATTTTGTCGATTTCATCGAGGAACACGATGCCGTGCTGCTCAACCAATTCAATGGCTTGCTCTTTTAAATCTTCTTGATTCACCAACTTAGCCGCTTCTTCTTCGATCAACAGCTTAAAGGCTTCTTTGATCTTCATCTTGCGGCGCTTGGCCGGTGCTTGGCCCATGTTTTTAAACAGGCTTTGCAGTTGATTGGTCATTTCTTCCATGCCGGGAGGCGACATGATTTCGATACCGACTTGGGGCTGGGCCACATCGATATCGATTTCTTTGTCGTCTAATTGGCCTTCACGCAGTTTTTTACGGAAGATTTGCCGGGTATTGGAGTTGCTGTCAGTGTCGGAGGTGTCCCAGTCGTTTTTTGGCTTCGGCAGCAGGGCATCAAGAATGCGCTCTTCGGCGTGTTCTTCGGCGCGTTGGCGGCATTTGCCCATTTGTTGCTCGCGGGTCAACTTGATGGCGATGTCGGTTAAATCACGGATGATTTGCTCGACTTCTTTGCCCACATAACCCACTTC